>NZ_JAVAYL010000017.1:0-199638 GCF_054185225.1 Bradyrhizobium sp. 18BD
CCGACCTTGACTAGAGCTGCGCGCGCCATCTCCACGCTTCCACGGTCGGGACGAAGAGCTGGCCTGCAATCGAACAAAGAGCTGACCATAAACCTTGACACACCAAATCCCCATGTGAGCAATCCAGGGTGTCTCCGCGGAGGGACTCTGGATTGCTTCGTCGCTTCGCTGCGCTCGCAATGACGCTGTGGCTAACAGCTAGCCGCCACTTCATCCCCCACCATGGCCGGCTGCCGGTCCAGCGCCACCGCCGGTGACAGCCAGATCACCAGCGCCTGCACGCCGAACACGGCTGCTGCCAGATACAGGCACGCTTCTGCGCTCCAGAGGCCGCCGACGATCGCGCCTAGCGCCGAGCCGAGGGGGCGGGCGCCGTAGCTCATGATGTTGATGGCGGAGACGCGGCCGAGCAGGCGCGGCGGCGTCACGGACTGGCGCAGGGTCGTGGTCGAGATCACCCACAGGATCGGCCCGACGCCGAGCAGGAAGAAGCTGAGGCCCGCGAGCCAGGGCGAGGGGACCAGCACCGTCAGTGCCATCACCACCGCCGCAACGAAGCCCGTGATCGGGCCGAGGCCGACCACGGTGCCGAAGGCGATGCGCTGCATCACGCGCGTTGCGAACAGCGCGCCGATCACCATGCCGACACCGTACATCGTCAGCACGGTGCCGACACCGGCGGCGGTCAGGCCGAGATGGCGCACCGCGTAAGGCACGAACACGGCGATCTGCAGGAACCAGCCGGTGTTGAAGATGAACTGCGTGATGAAGACCGGCCGCAGCAGCGGATGGTGGAAGACGAAGCCCGCGCCCTCGCGGATCTCCTGCAACGGATGCCGTCGCGGTGATGGTGTGCGCGCAGGCTCGTAGATGCCGGAGAGCAGCACGACGGCGATCGCCGAGAGCGCCGCGGCAAAGCCGAACGCCGGGCTCGCGCCCCACCACCCCACCAGCGCACCGCCGAGCGCAGGGCCGCTGGCAAACGCGATGGTGCGGGCCAGCTCGATCCGGGCATTCGCGGCCGGCAGCAGCTCCGCGCTCACCAGCGACGGCACCAGTGCCGGCGCGGCGACGCTGTAGACGACGGTGCCGCACACCGCCGCGAAGCCGAGCAGCGCCAGCAGCGGCAGATTGAGCGCGCCGAGCCCGAGCAGCAGCACGATTGTCCCGAGCGCCGCGGCCCGCAGCGCCTCGGCGCTTGCCATCAGTGAGCGGCGGGAGATGCGGTCGGCGAGCAGACCGGCTGGAATGGCGAACAGCACGAAGGGCAGGGTCAAGGCGGTCTGCAACATGCCGGTCTGGCCCTCGGCGACCCCGAGCGTCAGCACCGCGACGATGGGGGCGGCGGCCAGCGCGATCTGCTCGGCGGATTGAGCGGCGAGGTTGGACCAGGCGAGGCGGCTGAAAGTGTCGGGAAGGCGGGGCGGATTTGACATGGCTCATTTCCTGCAAAGTCGGATTGGCGCCAGTATTCGCCTCCGACGCCGGCCAAACCCACCCGCTTCCCGACAGGAGCGGGCAAAACGCACCGGGAACCGATGCGCCTAGATGCAGTTGCAAATGAGTTGCAATAAGGCTCGACTTCGGTATTCTGACCGCATGGATGCCCGATCGCCCGATCTAACCCCCGATACCGGCTGGCGCACCGATGTGCCGACCACCAAGAGCCTCGCCGAGGTGAATGCCACGGTGGCCATTCCGGCCGCGGGGCAGTGGTGGCGCCGGCTGCTCGCCTTTGTCGGCCCGGGCTATATGGTCTCGGTCGGCTACATGGACCCCGGCAATTGGGCGACCGACCTCGCCGGCGGGTCCAGGTTCGGCTACACGCTGCTCTCGGTCATCCTGCTTTCGAACCTGATGGCGATCCTGCTGCAGTCGCTGGCGGCGCGGCTCGGTATCGTCACCGACCGCGACCTCGCGCAGGCCTGCCGCGCGACCTATTCGCCGGCGGTCAACTTCCTGCTCTGGCTCGCCTGCGAGGCCGCGATCATCGCCTGCGATCTCGCCGAAGTCATCGGCACCGCCATCGCGCTGAAACTGCTGTTCGGCATTCCCCTGGTCGGCGGCGCGCTGCTCGCCGCGCTCGATGCCTTCCTGCTGCTGCTGTTGATGAACCGCGGTTTCCGTTTCCTCGAAGCCTTCGTCATGGCGCTGCTGGCCGTGATCGCGGTGTGCTTCGCGGTCCAGATCGTGGCTGCCGCACCGCCGGTCGCGGAAGTCCTGCACGGCTTCATGCCGAAGACCGAGATCTTCACCAATTCCGAGATGCTCTACATCGCGATCGGCATCATCGGCGCGACCGTGATGCCGCATAATCTCTATCTGCATTCCTCGATCGTGCAGACGCGCGCCTATGAGCGCAACGAGGAGGGCCGGCGCGAGGCGATCAAATGGGCGACGACGGACTCGACCATCGCCCTGATGCTGGCGCTGTTCATCAATGCCGCGATCCTCGTGGTGGCGGCCGCAACGTTCCACAAGAGCGGCCATTCCGATGTCGCCGAGATCGGTCAGGCGTTCGAGCTGCTGTCGCCGCTGCTGGGTCTCGGCATTGCCTCGACGCTGTTCGCGGTGGCACTGCTCGCCTCAGGCCTCAACTCGACGGTGACGGCGACGCTGGCCGGCCAGATCGTGATGGAGGGCTTTCTCGATCTGCGCCTTCCGAGCTGGGCGCGCCGCCTGCTCACGCGTGGCATCGCGATCATCCCGGTGATTATCGTCACCGCGATCTATGGCGAGCGCGGCACGGCGGATCTGCTGGTGTTCAGCCAAGTCGTGCTGTCGATGCAGCTTCCCTTCGCCGTCATCCCGCTGGTGCGTTTCGTCTCCGACCGCCGCAAGATGGGCAAGTTCGCGATCCCCACATCGGTTGCCGCGATCGCGTGGATCGTTGCCGGCATCATCGTGGTTCTGAACGTGAAGCTGCTGGTGGATACGCTTGTTGGGTGAGTGGCGAATGGCGAGTAGCGAATGGGAGCGTTTCTCTTATTCGCTACTCGCTACTCGCCATTCGCACCATTAGTCCTGCGGTTCGGACGCCGCGTCGCCCTGTGCGTCGATGCGCAGCCAGCCTGAGGGGGCGAGGCGCTGCTGCGGCAGGAAGCGGGCCTTGTAGTCCATCTTCTTGGAGCCCTCGATCCAGTAGCCGAGATAGACGTAGGGCAATCCTTGCCGGCGGGCGCGGGCGATGTGGTCGAGGATCATGAAGGTGCCCATCGAGCGGCTGACCTGGTTCGGCTCGAAGAACGAATAGACCATCGACAGGCCGTCGCTGAGCACGTCGGTCAGGGCGACCGCGATCAGCTCTTCGCCGCGGCCGGTGATGCCACTGTCGGGGCCGCGCTTGCGGTACTCGATGATGCGGGTCTCGACATGGCTGTCCTCGACCATCATGGCGTAGTCGAGCACGGTCATGTCGGCCATGCCGCCATGGCGATGGCGGGCGTCCAGATAGGCGCGGAACACCGAATATTGCTCGGAGGTCGGCACCGCGCTGCGCTGCTCGCCGATGATGTCGGCGTTACGGGCCATCACCTTGCGGAAATTACGGGACAGGCGGAACTCGTTGGCGACGACCCGGACCGAGACGCAGGCGCGGCACTGGTCGCAGGCCGGCCGGTAGGCGATCGACTGGCTGCGGCGGAACCCGCCATGGGTCAGGAGGTCGTTGAGGTCACCGGCGCGCTCACCCACGAGGTGCGTAAACACCTTGCGCTCATGCCGGCCCGGCAGATACGGGCAGGGCGACGGCGCCGTGAGGTAAAATTGGGGGGTGTCGCGCGAGTGTTGGGTCAAGGGACGTCGTTGGCCTCCGAAGTGAATATCAGCATCGCGCTACGGAAGCCCCCGGTCAATTGGCCTGCGTGGCAGGTCAGATCAGTCAGCTTAGTATGTCCGGGTTGACAGGTCCTTGATCGCCCGGCTCTCAGTAGGCGGTTCTCAGTAGGTCCTGGCTGCCTGGGGCAGGGGCGCCCGGACGGAATTGTTGATCACGACCGTTCCCAGCACGAAATCGTGCAACAGGCGCCGGCGGCCGTTGAACGGGCCGACCAGCACCACGAAGGGCGACAGGAACGAGACCGTCACCCAGAACAGCACGGCATGGGTGGCACCAAGCACGAAGTAGCCGGGGGCGCCGTACCAGGTGCGCAGCTCCAGATCCATGATCCGCATCCCGATCGTCGCGGAGGAGGGACCGCCGATGCAGGCGCCGTAATAGACGATGGCCCAGACCACGGAGGCCGGCCAGGCCAGCCAGAACAGCGCCCAGCCGATGCCGAGCGTGACCACGCCGAACAGCGCGATGAAGATGTAGCCGAGGATGACAGGGACGGAGATCACCACCATGTCGATCAGGAACGCAAACACGCGCCGCGTCGCCACGCCGCGGAACAGTTCCGGATGCAGATAGGGATCGTAGGCGTGCGGCTGCACCGCGCCGTCATTGCGCCAGGCGCCTGAACTACCCGAGTCATACGACATCGTCCGTCCTCCCGAGCGGAAACAGAAGAAAACCCTCGAGACAGGACATGGGAACAGGCCATCCCCGTGCCAAGGGCGTGCGGGTGTCAACAAGCCGAAATATTCCGGCGATCGGGGGCGGTGGCCGGTGCCGTAGGATGGGCAAAGGCGCGCAGCGCCGTGCCCACCATTGCCCGCTGTCGTGCACGATGGATTGGTGGGCACGCTTACGCTTTGCCCACCCGACGAGACTTACGCCTGGGTTCGCAGCTTCTCTGCCACCTTCGGTGCGAAGTAGCTGAGCACGCCGTCGGCGCCGGCGCGCTTGAAGGCGAGCAGGCTCTCCATCATCGCGCGCTCGCCGTCGAGCCAGCCATTGTTGGCGGCAGCCGCGATCATCGCGTATTCGCCGGAGACCTGGTAGGCGAAGGTCGGCATCGCAAAGGTGTCCTTCACGCGGCGGACCACGTCGAGATAGGGCATGCCCGGCTTCACCATCACCATGTCGGCGCCCTCGGAGATGTCGAGCTCGACCTCGCGCAGCGCCTCGTCGGTGTTGGCGCTGTCCATCTGGTAGGTGCGCTTGTCGCCGGTCAGCGTCTTGGCCGAGCCGATCGCGTCGCGGAACGGGCCGTAGAAGGCGGAGGCGTATTTGGCCGCATAGGCCATGATCTGCACGTCGAGCAGGCCGGTGCGGTCCAGCGCCTCGCGGATCGCGGCGACGCGGCCGTCCATCATGTCGGAGGGCGCGATGATGTCGCAGCCGGCATCGGCCTGCACCAGCGCCTGACGCACCAGCACGGCGACCGTCTCGTCGTTCAGGATCTTGCCGTCGGAGATCAGGCCGTCATGGCCGTGGCTGGTGAAGGGATCGAGCGCGACGTCGCAGAGGACGCCGATCTCCGGAAACTCCTTCTTGATCGCGCGCACGGCCTGGCAGACCAGATTGTTCGGGTTGGTGGCTTCCGAGCCCTCTTCGTCGCGCAAGGACGGGTCGGTGTAGGGAAACAGCGCGAGGCAGGGAATGGTGAGCTTCATCGCGCGCTCGGCCTCGCGCACGGCCTGGTCGACGCTGAGGCGCTCGACGCCGGGCATCGAGGCGATCTGCTCGCGCTTGTTGTTGCCGTCGATCAGGAACAGCGGCCAGATCAGATCGTCGGTGGTGAGCACGTTCTCGCGCACCATGCGCCGGGCCCATTCGGCCTTGCGGTTGCGGCGCGGCCGGATGGTCAGATCGAGGGCAGGGGAGGCCGTCGTGCCATCCCGGCGCGAAACCTCGCGCAATTCGATCGGACGTCCGTATTTGATCGCCATCACTCTTCCTCCGGCTGGAATTATTCTTATACCAGCTCGCATGGTTCCTGCCACCGCGGCTTGACCTGCCGCAAGGCAGAATTGAACCGACTTGCGCAGCCGATTGATTTTGCGGGGCGAAACAGCCAGAAGGGGGCCATGTCCGAGATCTCCACCCGCGATGCGGCCCGCGACGGCACCAATGCCAGGGATGCCGCCCGTGACAATGCCAGAGACAACGCCAGGGAAAACGCCATGTCGGTGGCGGCGATCTCATCAGAGCGCGCGGAGTCCGACGACAATGTCTGGACGCGCCGGCTGGTGCTGTTCCTGCGGGTGATGGCGCTGCTCGCGATCCTGAAGGGTCTCTATCACTGGGCGCAGGTCACGGGCTTCGTCGGCGGCGAGGACGAGGCGTTCGAGAACCAGGCGATGGCTTGGCAGGCCGCGACCGTCTACTTCGCGGTGATCGAACTCGTCGCCGCGGTCGGCCTGTGGCTCGCCACACCCTGGGGCGCGGTGGTGTGGCTGACCACCGTGGTGTCGATGGCGGTGATCGAGCTGATGTTCCCGGGCATCTATGGCGGCAGCCTGATCGTCGTCGGCGCGGAGGTCTTCATGCTCGCCGCGTATCTGGCGCTCGCCTGGATGGCCGCGCGCGAACGGCCGCCGTAGCGATCGCGAGCGCAGGCATCTTGTAGGATGGGTAGAGCGAAGCGAAAACCCACCATCCGCATGCAACTACATCGATGGGTTTCGCTTCGCTCTACCCATCCTACAGTCTGTTCAGCTCCGGGACACGCAAGGTTTCACGCGCGCTTGGTTGACCGTTGGTTTCGTAAAATTCGAGGTAACTTTTCGTTGACCTAGCGATATCCGCCACAGCCGTTACGCGCCCGTTTCGAAACGGGGCGGGGCTGTTCTGGAATGTGACAGAGAGGGCGGACGGAGGGTGAACAGGACCTTGCCAGGGTCAACAGACGGTTGCGAAAAGCCCTTGTGGCACAGGCTTAATCCGCAATTCACTGTCTTAAATTCATGATCTCTTTATTCTCTTATTTAAGCCGATCTTCAAACGCCCCTCTTAAGTTGCACCTATCAGGCGGGACACAAGTTTCGTCGAATAAGTGTCGATAAAAACGACAACAGGGGAAGTGTCATGATGAAAGCCGTTGCAACTGCGGCAGATACCGCAGAGCGCGTCTCCGGCCAGCAGGGTTCGGTGCAGTCGCTCTATCTGGAAGCTTTGACTCTGGTGGAGCGGCTGCATCGCCGGCTCCTCGACGTGATCAAGGACGAGTTCGATCGCCGCGGCCGCGCGGACATCAATTCGGTGCAGGCGCTGCTGCTCTACAACATTGGCGACAAGGAGCTGACCGCGGGCGAGCTGCGCACGCGCGGTTACTATCTCGGCTCCAACGTCTCCTACAATCTGAAGAAGCTCGTCGAGCTCGGCTTCCTCGACCATCAGCGCTCGCGCGTTGATCGCCGCTCGGTGCGCATCCGCCTGACGCCGCAGGGCCAGGAGGTTCGCCGCATCGTGGACTCGCTCTACCAGAAGCACGTCAAGACGGTGGAGCAGGTCGGTGGCATCTCGGGCGAGGAGTTCTCCACGCTCAACAAGTCGCTGCACCGCCTCGAGCGGTTCTGGACCGACCAGATCCTGTACCGCCTCTGAGCTTCCAAGGGATCAAGGCCAAGCCGGCCCGCAACAAGACCGGCAAGCCTCCCGAACGTGCCTAACTTCCCCCAAGCGCGCCGGCCCGGCTTGTCCCGGACCGGTGCGTTTTGTCGTCTTTTCGCATTTGTTTCGCACTTGCGAAAAAATGTGCCGGCCGGGTGGAACCAGGTCCTCGCGTCGCAGTTGTCTCTGCGGATCGGAGGATGCGATGCTGGTCGAGCGCGGGTTGCAGGCAATGAACGTCGAACTCGTGAGCGATGCCTATGCCATCGCCGCGAATTACCTCCGCCGCTCCGGCGCGATCCCCGACACGCTCGTCACCAACGAACGCCTGCTCGAGATCATCATCAAGCTGATCCAGCACGGCGAATTCAACAAGATCAGGCTCGCCAACAAGGCGATCGCCCGGTTCGAGGCGCAGTCCGAGGCCAGAGCGGTTGCCTGATCAAGATTCCCACATTTCGGAAGACCCAGAGGGTGCCATGGAAGCTGCCATCGACCGCATCATGCAGACCTATGACCTGCTCGCAAACCGCACCGCCGCGGCGAGCGACGAGGCGCGCGCGAAGGTGACGAACTACCTCAACACCCTGATGGAAGCCGGCGAGAAGGACCCCCACAGGCTGACGGTCTGCGGCCTGACCTATCTGCGCCAGCTCGACGGCAGCGTGGACCCCGTGAAGGCCGGGTATACCGGGCTATAGGGGCGACCGGCGCCGGGGGCGCCATTTAGGGTCCGAAACGGCCCTTCCGGGATGATCGGATCGAGGGCGGCTCCAGCGACCCGTCCTCGCGCCAATATCCTTCAATCCCCACCATATCTTGCATAAATATCAGGCCCGACCCGCAAATGCTTGGCCGGGGGCGGGCGATGTGGTAGATCGCGCTCGCCGCTTCCGATCGCCACACCAAGACCCCCGTAGCCCGCCAAAAGGCTGCGGCGGTGGAGATATTCGCAAGATGACCCTCGCCAAAACCGCCAATGCGCCCGATTCGTTTTTCACCGCCTCGCTCGAGCAGGCCGACCCGGAAATCGCCGCCGCCATCAAGGGCGAGCTCGGCCGGCAGCGCCATGAAGTTGAGCTGATCGCCTCCGAGAACATCGTCAGCCGGGCCGTGCTGGAAGCGCAGGGTTCGGTCATGACCAACAAATACGCAGAGGGTTATCCGGGCGCGCGCTATTACGGCGGTTGTGAGTGGGTCGACGTCGCCGAGAACCTCGCGATCGATCGCGCCAAGAAGCTGTTCGGCGCCAATTTCGCCAACGTGCAGCCGAACTCCGGCAGCCAGATGAATCAGGCCGTGTTCCTGGCGCTGCTGCAGCCCGGCGACACCTTCATGGGTCTCGATCTCGCGGCCGGCGGCCATCTCACCCACGGCTCGCCCGTCAACATGAGCGGCAAGTGGTTCAAGGCCGCGCACTACACCGTGCGCCGCGAGGACCAGATCATCGACATGGACGCGGTCGCCAAGCAGGCCGAAGAGGTCAAGCCGAAGCTGATCGTCGCCGGCGGCTCGGCCTATTCGCGCGCCTGGGACTTCAAGCGCTTCCGCGAGATCGCAGACTCGGTCGGCGCGTACCTGCTGGTCGACATGGCCCACTTCGCGGGCCTCGTCGCCGGCGGCGTGCATGCTTCGCCGGTGCCGTACGCCCACGTCACCACGACCACGACGCACAAGTCGCTGCGCGGTCCGCGCGGCGGCCTGATCCTCAGCAATGACGAGGTGCTCGCCAAGAAGCTGAACTCGGCGATCTTCCCGGGCCTGCAGGGCGGCCCGCTGATGCACGTGATCGCGGCGAAGGCGGTCGCTTTCGGCGAGGCGCTGCGTCCGGACTTCAAGGTCTATGCGAAGAACGTCGTCGAGAACGCCAAGGCGCTGGCCGAAGCGATGAAGAGCCACGGCTTCGATATTGTCTCCGGCGGCACCGATAACCATCTGATGCTGGTTGACCTCCGGCCGAAGGGCCTGAAGGGCAACGTCTCGGAGAAGGCGCTGGTTCGCGCCGCCATCACCTGCAACAAGAACGGTATTCCGTTCGACCCCGAAAAGCCGTTCGTCACCTCGGGCCTGCGTCTCGGCACCCCGGCGGCGACGACCCGCGGCTTCGGCGTCGCCGAATTCCAGCAGGTCGGCGGCATGATCGCCGAGGTCCTCAACGCGATCGCACAGTCCGACGACGGCAAGGCGCCGCTGGTCGAAGCTGCGATCAAGGAACGGGTCAAGGCGCTCACCGACCGGTTCCCGATCTACCAGTAAGGTCCAAGAAAACCGGTCAAGGTACACGGATGCGCTGCCCGAACTGCAACAGTCTCGATACGCAGGTAAAGGACTCGCGTCCGACCGAGGACTCTTCCGTCATCCGCAGGCGGCGCGTGTGCGTCGCCTGCAATTTCCGCTTCACCACCTTCGAACGCGTGCAATTGCGCGAGCTTACGGTGATCAAGCGCAACGGCCGCCGCGTGCCGTTCGACCGCGACAAGCTGATGCGCTCGGTGTCGATCAGCCTGCGCAAGCGGCCGGTCGAGCCGGAGCGGGTCGAGAAGATGGTCTCCACCATCGTGCGCGAGCTCGAGACCGGCGGCGAGGCCGAGATCTCCTCCGAGGTGATCGGCGAGACCGTGATGGAGCATCTGCGCACGCTCGACGACGTCGCCTATGTGCGCTTCGCCTCCGTCTACCGCAATTTCCGCGAGGCCAAGGATTTCGCCGAGGTGCTGGGCGAGCTCTCCGGTGAGGAGGAAGCGCGGCTCGCCGCGATCCGCAAATGATCTTCCGCATCCTGGAAGATCAGTTCGCCCGGAAGATCCGCGAGTCCAAGGACGCCGATCGCCGTTTCATGCAGCTTGCGCTGGCGCTTGGCCGGCGCGGACAGGGGCGCACCTGGCCCAATCCGGCCGTCGGCGCGGTCCTCGTGAAAGATGGCGTGATCGTCGGCCGCGGCTGGACCCAGCCGGGCGGACGGCCGCATGGCGAGCCCGAGGCGCTGCGGCGGGCAGGCGAAGCAGCGCGCGGCGCCACGCTCTATGTCACGCTCGAGCCATGCTCGCATTTCGGCAAATCGCCGCCTTGCGCCGATGCGGTGATCGCCGCCGGCATCACGCGCGTAGTGGCCGCGATCGAAGACCCCAATCCGGAAGTGGCGGGCCAGGGCCATGCGCGGCTGCGTGCCGCCGGCATCACCGTGGATGTCGGCTTGTGCGCGCCGGAGGCTGCGTTCGACCATGCCGGCCATTTCCGCCGCATCCGCGACAAGCGCCCGCATGTGATCCTGAAGCTCGCGGTTTCGCCCGACGGCAAGATCGGCGCGGCCGGCGGCAAGCCGATCGCGATCACCGGCGAGGCCGTGCGCGACCGCGTGCATCTCCTGCGCGCGCAGAGCGATGCGATCCTGGTCGGTATCGGCACGGTGCTGGCGGACGATCCGCAGCTCAATTGCCGCCTGCCGGGCATGGCGGCACGCTCGCCGGTGCGGGTGGTGCTCGACCAGAGCCTACGCATTCCCGCATCCAGCCAGCTCGTGCGCTCCGCGCGCGAGACGCCGCTCTGGGTGATCGCCTCCGAGCTTGCGGAAGCAGCCGCCGCGACCCGCCTGGGGGCTGCGGGCACGCAGATCATCCGCGTACCGCCCGGCAACGCATCGGGCCTCGATCTTCCGGCCGTGCTGCATGCGCTGGCCGGGAAGGGCATCTCACGGCTGATGGTCGAGGGCGGCAGCCGCGTTGCGGCATCTTTCGTCGCGGCCGACCTCGTTGACGAGATCTGGCTGTTCCGCGGCGCGGAAGAGGTGGGCGCCGGCGGTGTCGATGCGCTCGATGCATTGCCCCTGTCGAAAATCACGCAGTCGCAGGCCTACAAGGTTCATGCTAGCGAGACATTCGACAGGGATACTCTCACCATTTACGAGCGCGCTTAACATGTTCACCGGCATTGTCACCGATATCGGCGAGATCGTCGGCTTCACACCGACGGCGCAGGGCCAGCTGCACCGGCTGCGCATCGCCTGCAGCTATGACCAGACCACCATCGCCGACGGCGCCTCGATCGCCTGCAACGGCGTCTGCCTGACGGTGGTCGCGTCCGGCGTCGCAAGCGGTAAAACCTGGTTCGACGTCGATGCCGCCGCCGAGACGCTGGCGCTGACGACGGCGAAGCACTGGAAGGTCGGCACCAAGCTCAACCTCGAGCGCGCGCTGAAGATCGGCGACGAGCTCGGCGGCCATATCGTCGCCGGCCATGCCGACGGGATCGCCACCCTCGTCAGCCGCGAGGACCTGCCCGACATGGCGCGGTTCGAGCTCTCGACCACGCGGGAGCTGGCGCGCTTCATCGCCACCAAGGGCTCGATCACGCTCGACGGCGTCTCGCTGACCATCAATACGGTGAAGGATGTGACCTTTTCGGTGCTGATCATCCCGCATACGCTTGATGTCACCACGATCGGCGGCTGGAAGGCGGGCGCCGAGGTCAATATCGAGGTCGATCTGATGGCCCGCTATGCGGCGCGGCTGACGGAAATGACGGTTTAAAACTTGGCTTACGTGCCTGCGGCGACTACATAACGCGCCGACCCAAGAGACGACTTGCGAGAACGGATTTAACGATGGCAGACGCGCGGCGCGCACCCCTGAAGGACCAGACCGACATTTCCGGCGCACGCGCGCTGATTGTCGAGGCACGGTTCTACGACGATCTCCAGGACGCGCTCCTCGACGGCGCGGTGACCGAACTGAAGGCCGCTGGCCTGACCCATGACGTCATCACGGTTCCCGGTGCGCTGGAGATCCCGGCAGCGGTGGCGATCGCCGTCGATGCGGCTGCGGCCAACGGGAAGCCCTATGACGCCGTGATCGCGCTCGGCTGCGTCATCCGTGGCGACACCATCCATTTCGAGATCGTCTCGCAGGAATCCTCGCGCGCGCTGATGGACCTTGCGGTGGCGCGCAAGCTGCCGCTCGGCAACGGCATCCTCACCGTCAACAATGAGGACCAGGCTTGGGCGCGGGCACGCGCCAGCGAGCTCAACAAGGGCGGCGATGCCGCGCGCGCCGCGCTCGCGATGCTGCGCATCAAGCGCCGCGTGGCGCGGGCCTGAGCCATGGCTGATCCCAAGAAAATGGCTGACATCAAGAAACCGGCGGGCGCGGCGGACAAGAAAGCCAACAAGCGCGGTGCGGCGCGGCTCGCGGCGGTCCAGGCGCTGTACCAGATGGACATCGCCGGCGCCGGCATCAACGACATCTTCGCCGAGTTCGAGAGTCACTGGCTCGGCAACGAGGTCGAGGGCGATACTTACCTGCCGGCGGAAGCCGCGTTCTTTCGCGACGTCGTCTCCGGCGTCGTGCGCGACCAGAAGAAGCTCGATCCCCTGATCGACGAGGCGCTGTCCAAGGGCTGGCCGCTCAAGCGCATCGAGGCGATCCTGCGCGCGGTGCTGCGGGCAGGGGCCTATGAGCTCCAGCATCGCAAGGACGTGCCGGGCCGTGTCGTGGTTTCCGAATATGTCGACGTCGCCAACGCCTTCGTCGACCGTGAGGAGACCGGCATGGTCAACGCCGTGCTCGACCAGATCGGCCGCCAGTTTCGCGGTGATGAGTTCGGGCGCGGGTAGTTTGGGATCGTCATTGCGAGGAGCGTAGCGACGAAGCAATCCAGACTGTTTCTGGAGAGGCTGTCTGGATTGCTTCGCTTCGCTCGCAATGACGGCGGGAGATGACGGATCGAGCCGATGACCACTCCGCAAAACCCCTCCGCCGAAGACTCCCTCATCGCGCGCTATTTCAAGCCGCTGGCGACTGATCCCGGTGCGTTCGGGCTGGTCGATGATGCCGCGGTGCTGTCCTCATCCGGCGACGATATCGTCGTCACCACCGACGCCGTGGTCGAGGGCGTGCACTATCTTGCCACCGACCCGCCCGACACGATCGCGCGAAAAGCGCTGCGGGTGAACCTGTCCGATCTCGCCGCCAAGGGCGCTGCGCCCGCCGGTTTCGTGCTGACGCTGGCGCTGCGCAGCAAGGAGGATTCCTGGCTCAGGCCGTTCGCCGATGCGCTGGGCGAGGACGCGACAGCCTTCGCATGCCCGCTGCTCGGCGGCGACACGGTGTCGACGCCGGGACCGCAGATGATCTCTATCACCGCCTTCGGCCGCGTGCCGAAGGGGCGGATGGTCGGCCGCACCGGCGCCCGGCCGGGCGACCGCATCCTGGTGACGGGGACGATCGGCGATGCCGCGCTCGGCCTCGACGTGCTGACCGACGGCGCCGTGGCTGCGGCGCTCGCGTCCGATCCTGCTGCCAGGGAAGCGCTCATCTCGCGCTATCGCGTTCCGCAGCCGCGCAACGTGTTGGCGCAGGCCGTGCGTGACCATGCCAATGCGGCGATGGACGTGTCCGACGGGCTGGCCGGCGATCTGACCAAGCTCTGCGCGGCCTCAGGCGTCTCGGCGACGGTCGACGTGGCGAGTGTGCCGCTGTCCGCCGCGGCGGCGGGACTGATCGCCCGTAACGCCGTTGGCATTGAGACGCTGCTCGCCGGGGGCGACGATTACGAGGTGCTCTCCACGGCGCCGGCAGCGCAAGCTGATGCGCTGATTGCCGCAGGCCGCGCCGTCGGAATTGCCGTCACGGCGATCGGCACCATTGTCGCCGGTCACGAACGGCCGCGCTTCCTGGACGGGCAGGGCCAGGAACTGGCCTTGAAGCGGCTGTCCTACAGCCACTTCTAGGAATTGCTCCAAACCGGGGGCCGGGCGCTCGGGCTCAGCCTAAATACCAGCCGAGATCGGCCTTTTCGGCCTTATCCGGCGTTGCACCCTCAATTTGATTTTGGCAAGCTCGCAACCGACTAGGGCCACACCTTCGTGCAAGGGGCGGCCTTGTTCAACATAAGGGCGCCGCACCGCTTGACGGAAAAACAAAAGGCGCCGGGGGTACGTACATCAAGGATCTGAGGCAAAAATCACATGACAGCATTATGGTTGATAGTGCTCTGCGGAGTGCTTTCCGTCGTCTACGCGATTTGGGCGACGTCTTCGGTGTTGAGTGCGGATGCGGGGTCACCGCGTATGCAGGAGATCGCGGGAGCGGTGCGTGAAGGCGCACAGGCGTATCTCCGGCGCCAGTACACCACGATCGGTATCGTCGGCATCGTCATCTTCCTCCTGCTCGTCTATTTCCTTGGTATCTACGTCGCCATCGGCTTTTTGATCGGCGCCATCCTGTCGGGGGCGGCCGGCTTCATCGGCATGAACGTCTCGGTTCGCGCCAATGTGCGCACCGCGCAGGCGGCGACGACGTCGCTTGCCGGCGGCCTCGAGCTCGCCTTCAAGGCGGGTGCCATTACCGGCCTTCTGGTCGCGGGTCTCGCGCTGCTCGGCGTGACGCTCTATTTCGGCTTCCTGGTGCATTCGCTGAAGCTTGCGCCCGACAGCCGCACCGTCATCGACGCCATGGTGGCGCTCGGCTTCGGCGCCTCGCTGATCTCGATCTTCGCCCGTCTCGGCGGCGGCATCTTCACCAAGGGTGCGGACGTCGGCGGCGACCTCGTCGGCAAGGTCGAAGCCGGCATCCCCGAGGACGATCCGCGCAATCCCGCGACCATCGCCGATAACGTCGGCGACAACGTCGGCGACTGCGCCGGCATGGCCGCCGACCTGTTCGAGACCTATGCGGTGACCGCGGTCGCCACCATGGTGCTCGCGGCGATCTTCTTCGCCAAGACGCCGATCCTCGCCAACATGATGACGCTGCCGCTCGCCATCGGCGGCATCTGCATCATCACCTCGATCATCGGCACCTTCTTCGTGAAGCTCGGGCCGAGCCAGTCGATCATGGGCGCGCTCTACAAGGGCCTGATCGCAACCGGCGTCCTGTCGCTGATCGGCATCGCCGGGGTGATCTACTACCTGATCGGCTTCGGCAAGCTCGACGGCGTCGACTACACCGGCATGGCGCTGTTCGAATGCGGCGTGGTCGGCCTCGTCGTCACCGCGCTGATCATCTGGATCACCGAATACTACACCGGCACCGACTATCGCCCGGTGAAGTCGATCGCCCAGGCCTCGGTGACCGGCCACGGCACCAACGTGATCCAGGGCCTTGCCGTCTCGATGGAAGCGACCGCGCTGCCCGCGCTCGTGATCATCGCCGGCATCCTGGTCACCTACAGCCTCGCCGGCCTGTTCGGCATCGCGATCGCGACCGCCACCATGCTCGCGCTGGCCGGCATGGTGGTCGCGCTCGACGCGTTCGGCCCGGTGACGGATAACGCCGGCGGCATCGCCGAAATGGCGGGCCTGCCCAAGGAAGTGCGCAAGTCGACCGACGCGCTCGATGCGGTCGGCAACACCACCAAGGCGGTGACCAAGGGCTACGCGATCGGCTCGGCCGGTCTCGGCGCGCTGGTGCTGTTTGCGGCCTATAATCAGGACCTCAAATTCTTCATCGCCGACAGCAACGCCCATGCCTATTTCAAGGGCGTCAATCCCGACTTCTCGCTCAACAACCCCTACGTCGTGGTGGGCCTGTTGTTCGGTGGTCTGTTGCCGTACCTGTTCGGCGCGATGGGCATGACGGCCGTCGGCCGTGCAGCCGGCGCGATCGTGGAGGAGGTGCGTCGCCAGTTCCGCGAGAAGCCGGGCATCATGCAGGGCACCGACAAGCCGGACTACGGCAAGGCGGTCGACCTGCTGACCCGCGCGGCGATCAAGGAAATGATCATCCCCTCGCTGCTTCCAGTGCTGTCGCCGATCGTCGTCTATTTCCTGATCTACGCGATCGCGGGCGGCGGCGCGGCCGGCAAGTCGGCAGCGTTCTCGGCGGTCGGTGCGATGCTGCTCGGCGTGATCGTGACGGGCCTGTTCGTCGCAATCTCGATGACCTCGGGCGGCGGCGCCTGGGACAACGCCAAGAAGTACATCGAGGACGGTCACTTCGGCGGCAAGGGCTCTGACGCCCACAAGTCGGCCGTGACCGGCGACACCGTCGGCGATCCCTACAAGGACACGGCCGGCCCCGCGGTGAACCCGATGATCAAGATCACCAACATCGTGGCCCTGCTGCTGCTGGCGATCCTGGCGCA
Source organism: Bradyrhizobium sp. 18BD (assembly GCF_054185225.1). Classification (NCBI taxonomy): domain Bacteria; kingdom Pseudomonadati; phylum Pseudomonadota; class Alphaproteobacteria; order Hyphomicrobiales; family Nitrobacteraceae; genus Bradyrhizobium; species Bradyrhizobium sp. 18BD. The sequence continues at coordinate 16,517 of NZ_JAVAYL010000017.1, forward strand.
CTGAGCGGCGCAAGCGAGACAAGGCAAAACCCCGCGGCGCGAGCCGCGGGGTTTTTCGTGAGGGGCAGCGCAGTCCGGCTGCACGACAAAACAGGGTTCGACGCTCGAGCTTCAGGCTTTCGGCTTCGACCCGTCCTCGGCTCTTTGCGCAAATACTTCCTTTGCTGCGAACAGGCCGTTGAGAGCAGCCGGGAAGCCGGCATAGACGGCCATCTGGATGAGGATCTCGATGATCTCCTCTCGGCCAAGCCCGACATTCAGACCTGCCTCGATATGCACCTTGAGCTGAGGTGTGGCGTTCCCCATGGCCGCGAGCGCTGCGATCGTTGCGATTTCGCGCGAACGGAGGTCGAGCCCGGGTCGTGAGTAGATGTCGCCAAACGGAAACTCGAATACATAGGTGGCGAAATCCGGGGCGATGTCGCCAAGCGCCGCCACGACCCTGTGGCCGGCCTCTCCGTCGATCTCAGCGAGTGCGCGGCGACCGCGCTCCAACCGGCTTTCGCCGGCGTTCGGGAAGTGTTGCATCATAATCCTTCATCCTCTGTTCCGTTTCGGCATAACCGCCGATCTTGGTGTCGAGGACGAGAAGACAGGCATTCAGTTCGTCGACGTGGGCACGCACGCTTTCACGGTGCCGTTCCAGCAGCGCGCGCCGCTCGGCCTCGGTGCCGCTGCCTCGGTCCCGGAGTTCCGCGTAAAGCAGCATGTCCCGGATCGGCATGCCAGTCGTCTTCAGTCGGCCGAGAAACTCGATCCACACAAGGATCGAGGCATCGTAGTCACGTCGGCTGGATCGATCTCGGTCGGCGTAGGGCAACAGTCCGATCCGCTCGTAGTAGCGGATCGTATGGGCAGTCAGTCCGGAACGCTTCGCGAGTTCGCCGATCTTCATTCCTGTCTCTCATCACGACGCGCGGAAACTACGAGTTCGAGCGCACTCTAAGTCAAGAGACATTTGGGCGTGACGACGGCAAGGGCTCTGATGGCCACAAGTCGGCCGTGACCGGCGACACAGCCGTCCGGCCTCGATCGCCCGTTCCGGTTGTGGAACCAATTGACGTGTCAAAACCAGACATAATATTTAAGGTTGCTTAACCGGCGAGGTTCTAAAATCTCGCGAGGTTTTCGGCGGCTTTTTTTCAGCGAATTTCCGCAGCACGCGCGTTTTGGGGCCTCTCATCGCGTGTTCGGCGCGATGCGCTCTCAACATGCGTTGCCCGCCGTCTGTAAGAGGAGGTTCGGTTGATCTCACTCCCCGTGAACAAGCTTGGCGTCGAACAGGGCCACGACGGCCGCCAGTTCAACATCGCTCTCGTCGCATAGCGCCCCGTCATGATTGCACTGAACCGGCGAGGCTCGATCGCTGCGAAGACCTGTGAATTGGTCGAGGCATGATCATGGCTGCCCATAATCTCGCGCTGCGTTTCGAAGAGGTCGCGGCTTGCTCGCCGGACGCAATCGCCCTGATCTGCGAAGGCGAGAGCTACACTTTTTCCGACCTCAACAGTTCGGCAAACCGGCTTGCGCGATGGCTGACATCGCAGGGCGTCGACAAGGGCGCCGTGGTGTGTCTCGAGCTGCCGAAGATGGCCGAGGCCTATGCGCTCGCCATGGCTTGCATCAAGATCGGAGCGCCGTATGCGTTTCTTGATCCGGCCGCTCCCGCGGAACGCGCACGCCTGATGCTGGAGCGATGCCGGCCCGCGCTGGTCGTCAGCGTGCGCGAGGGATTGGGCAAACGAGCATTGGTCGGCGATGCCGGTGCCCGGGCGGCTCTGCGCGATGCCGTGTCGGGCCTCGATGACGGCAATCTGCCGCCAACATCGCTGATCACGGGGGCCGATCCTGCCTACGTGATGTTCACGTCCGGATCGACGGGCGAACCGAAGGGAGTGGTCATTCCCCATCAAGGGGTGCTTCACCTGATCGAATGGGCGAAGCGCGATCTTGGCATCGGGCCCGGCGACCGGTTGACGAATGTCAATCCGATCTACTTCGACAATTCGGTCTTCGACATCTACGCCGGATTGCTGAACGGGGCGGCGATCGTCGCGCTCGATGCGCTGAAGGGACGGCCGCCTGCAGAGCTGGTGTCGGAGATCACGAAGCATCAGTGCACGTTCTTCTTCGCCGTGCCGACGCTGTTCATGTTCCTGGACTCCATGCACCTTCTCAGTCCCGAATGGCTGCCAAGCGTCAGCCGGTTCATGTTCGGCGGCGAGGGATTTCCGCTGGCGCGGCTTCGCCGCTTCCATGACGCGTTTGCCGGCAAGGCGAAGCTGATCAATTGCTACGGCCCGACGGAAACAAGCTGCATTTGTAGCGGTTTCGAGATCGTCGAATCGACCTTTGACACCACCGATGGGTTGGCGCCCCTGGGGAAGCTCAACCCCAATTTCAGCTACCGAATTCTGGACGAAGACATGACGCAGGTTCCCCCAGGCACGGCCGGCGAGCTTTGGCTGGGAGGCCCGGGCGTAGCGCTTGGCTATATCAACAATCCGCAAGAGACGGCCCGCCGTTTCCGTCAGGATCCGTTGATCGAGGGTTATCGATCGATCCTTTATCGCAGCGGCGATCTCGTGGAGGCTGATGCTGAAAGCGGCGTGCTCCGCTTTCGTGGTCGTGCCGACAATCAGGTCAAGCTTCGGGGCTACCGGGTCGAGCTCGAGGAGATCGATCACGCGCTGGTGGCTTGCAAGGGCGTCACCCGTGCGCTCGCCGTGGTGCTTCACGATGCCGGTGGCGCGAGCCGGCTGCTGGCCGCCTATGCGGGTGCAAGAATGACGGAAAGCGATCTGCGCCAGCACTGCGCCGCGCGTCTTCCCGCCTACATGGTGCCGAGCCGGTTCATCTGGCTGGAAGACATTCCCGTCAACGCCAATGGCAAGGCTGACAGGCGTTCGGTGGCATCGCTGCTTGGTGAAGCAGCCGCAAGGGCGTCGTAAATGTCAAAGCCCGCAGCGTCCGCACGCGTCGTCCGATGAGCGTCGAGAGCCAACCTTACGACTATGCGGCCACGGGTTTGCGCGTGAAGCCGTCGTGGCGGTTGATCCCTCAAATCGATCGCGACCCGAAATTTGTGGCAGGTGTTCAGGACACTGGCGGCCGCGTGCTGCTGTGCTTCGCGGTCGGGCTGCTTGCGGCGCTGTTCTGGCAGATCGGTATCGACTTTTCGGCTGCAGGTCTGGCGTTGGCGTGCGCCTACGCCGGGCGATACCGGCGAGTCATGATTTTTCTCGCGACCTTGCTCTTGCTTTGCCGCAGCGGCTTCCTGGTCGACCGGGCGTTTCTCGGGCAGTTGGCGCTCAACGAAGGCGTTGCGGACCAAATCAATCAGCCGCTGCTTGAAGCAGCCATGGTGGTCGTGACGTTCGCGCTGTTCGCGGGCCTGCTGGCGATGCAGGGGGCAGGCGCCATCGTGCTCCGCCGACCGACGCTGAGCCTGCTGCTCGCATTCCTGGTGCTCGTTGTCCTGACGCAGGCCACGTTCATGGCTGGCACGCCGCGCGTTCTGCTCTGGTCATTCCTGATGACGTTCCAGCCATACCTGTGGTTCCTGGCCTACGGTCTGGCCGACGCCGGCAAGGAGCGATCTCCGGTGTGGCAGCGCTTGAGCGTTTTTCATCCGTTCTGGGGATCGACGCTGACGCCATTCGGGAAGGGACTGTCCTACCTCCGCCGCTTCGAGGCGAAGAAACCGGAGGAGCTCGCCGTTACGCAGCTCAAGGGTGTCAAGCTTGCAGCCTGGTGCCTGATCCTGGCGGTCGCCAAGATCTGCCTCGCCGAACTCGTCCACGGTCAGTTGCGGCTTCCGCTGTTCGACGACAATTTGCTGCAGTATCTCGCAGGTCATCCCCAGTCGCGGCTCGTGGGGTGGGCCAGCGTTGTGGTCTTCTTTGCCAATGATCTGCTGGGCATGACGGTGTTCGGCGGCATCATCGTCGCGACGGCGCGGCTTGCCGGCTTTCGGCTGTTGCGCAACACCTATCGTCCCCTGGAGTCAGCGACGCTCGCCGAGTTCTGGAACCGCTATTACTTCTACTACAAGGAACTGCTGGTCGATCATTTCTTCTACCCGACCTTTGTTCGCTATTTCCGCGGCCACCGCCGGCTTCGCATGTTCTTCGCCACCTTTGCCGCGGCATGTGTCGGCAACCTGCTGTTCCATTTCATACGCGACATTCACTTCGTCGGCGAAATGGGGCTTGGGCGAGCCGTGATCGGCGTGCAGTCACACGCGTTCTACACATTCGTCCTGGCCATCAGCGTAGGGCTCTCGCAGATCCGTCGCGCGCCGCAACCGGCGCAGCGACGTTGGTTGCGCGGCCGCTTGCTGCCTTGCCTGTGGGTCTCAGGCTTCTTCTGTCTCATTCACATTTTCGACGCGCCGTTGGACCGCGAGCATTCGCTCTGGCAGCGCGCCGAGTTCCTGTTCTATCTCCTGGGAGTAACGACATGATCACGACGGAGCGCCCTGAAATCAGATCGCGGATGCGGCACTACATTACGCAGCGCCTCCTCATGAAGGGCGACAGTTCGCCGCTGAGCGACGACGATCTGCTGTTTACCAGCGGGCGTCTCGATTCCCTCGACGCGGTCGAGCTGATCATGAGCATCGAGGTCGAATACGGGATCAATTTCTCTGACATTGGTTTCGATCTGACGCGGCTGGATTCGATTTCGGCCATCGCCACTCTGGTGGGACAGCCGTCGGCCGAGCCCGCCTGAAACATGATCCGGACGCAGCCGCAGGTGCGGCACAGCGTTGTCCGCTGCGCCGCGCCCGAGGGGTCTACTGCACGTTCATCTGCAGCCCTTCCTTCTGGATGATGCCGGCGAATTTCTTCGTCTCGGCGTCCACGAAGGCGGCGAACTGTTCCGGCGTGCCGTAGTCGGCGCGCGCGCCCATGGCGGCGATGTTCTTCTTGATGTCGTCGCGCTCCAGCATCGCCTTGACCTGGAGGTTGAGCGCTTCGAGCACGGCGGGCTGCACGCCCTTCGGCAGGAACACCGAGAACCAGGACGACACGTCGAAATTGGCCAGCTCCGGCGCGCTCTCGCGCATGGTCGGCAGCTCCTTGGCGAGGTCGCTGCGCTCCGGCGTGGTGACGCAGAGGCCGGTGAGGGTGCCGTTCTGCACCTGCGGCAGGCTCGGATAGAGATTGTCGAACAAGATCTGGATGTCGCCGGCGAGTGCGGCCTGCAGCGCGGGGCCGGCGCCGCGGAACGGAATATGGGTCATCTTCAGCCCGGTGAGCTGGAGGAACCATGCGCCGGTGAGGTGAGGGCTCTGGCCCACGCCCGAAGAGGCGTAGCTGAGCTTGTCCGGGTTGGCCTTGAGATAGGCGATCAACTCGGCGACCGACTTGATGCCGGTCTTCGGATGCGCCGAGACGATGTTCGGGATCCGGATCATGTTGGAGACCGGCTGGAGTTGGTCCGGCTTGTAGGTCAGGTTCTTGAAGATGCTGTAGGCGATCGCGTTCGGCCCGGGATTGCCGACCAGGATGGTCTGTCCATCGGGCTTGGCGCGGACCACCTCGGCGGTGCCGATCGTGCCGCCGCCGCCGGAGCGGTTTTCCACGACGGCCGATTGGCCCCAGGCGGTTTGCAGATGGGCGGCCAGCAGCCGGCCCATGACGTCGGTCGAGCCGCCGGCCGCAGCCGGCACGATGACGCGAACGGTTTCGGTCGGTTTCCAGTCCGCCAGGCTCGATCGCGGCAGGATCGCTGCGGCCGAGATGCCGGCAGCACCGGAGAGCACTTGGCGACGAGACAAAAATTTGGTGGGCACGAATCTACTCCCTGCTTCTTGTTTTGCAGGGAGCGTATGGAACCCGGCGCGCAACGGCAAGTCGCACGCGAGGCCAAGTGCCGCGCGGAGAGCGGCACGACGCCGCAGGCTGAATGCTCAGTTAAAACTGAGCAGCTTGAACAGCGGTGCGAGGTAGCTCATCTCCTGACCCGACGTCGCCGTGGTGCGGCTGATGAAGTCGAAGATCTTGCCGTCCTGCAGGCCGTAATTCGCCAAGCGGCGCACGCGCCGGTTCTTGTCGAAATAGATCGCGATGACGCGCTGGTCGACCACCTTCTGGTTCATGAAGGCGACCATGCGCTCGGAGCGCTGCGAGATGTAATAGAAGACCTCGCCGTCGAGGGTCGCGACCGTGGAGGGCGTGCCCATCACGATCAGCACCTGATCCTGGCTTGCGCCGATCGGAATCTGCTCCAGCGCGCCGGGCGGCAGGATGTAGCCTTTCTGGAACTGCTCGCCGGTGCAGCCCGCGAGCGCCACGCCGACCAGGGCTACGGCCGCGGCCATGCGCAAGCCGCGCCAGCGTGCATGAAGGCCGCGCCGCTTGGTTGCGCGCGGGCTGGTCTGGTTCGTTATGGTCATCGTGGAACTGATTCCGTCCCCTTGCGTCGCGCGAGGCGCTGAAGTACCGGGCGGGGGCTCTGAATGCAACACGCGCGCGCCCGCTTGCGGAAACCACAATGCTTTGGCCGTTCAATCACTTCAGGAAACCCCGGCTAACCCCTCAGGGCACCATTGAAGCCATCTATGGCATGATCGTGACGCAGGCGCGAGAACCCATATTTTACCGGGACTTGAGCGTGCCGGATACGGTTAACGGGCGTTTCGATCTGTTGCTGCTGCATCTCTGGCTGCTGCTGCGCCGCCTGCGCACGGTTCAGGGCGCCACGGAGCTGTCGCAGGCGCTGTTCGATCGCTTCTGCGAGGACATGGACGACAATCTGCGCGAGATGGGGGTCGGCGACCAGACCGTGCCGAAGCGGATGAAGGCGTTCGGCGAGGCCTTTTACGGCCGGGTGCAAGCCTATGACCAGGCGGTGGACGCCGGTGGCGAGGCGCTGGCGGCGGCGATCTGCAAGAATATCCTGAACGGGACCGGCGTGGACCATGCGCGGCAGCTCGCGGCCTACGCCCGGGCGACGGAGGCCGATCTCGGCCGGACCGATGAGGCCGCGCTGCTGCGTGCGTCCTTCAAGTTTCCCCCGGCGCTTTCTGAGGATGTGATGCCATGAGCCGACCCAACGCCGAAACCAAGCCCGATCCCTGGCGGTCGCCGGTCATCGTCGCGCAGATTCCGGACACCGGCCTGCATCGCAAGCTCGAGGCCTCCGCCGCTGAACGGCAGGCCATGGCCGAGCTTGCCGGCTTGCGGGAGGTCCTCTCCGCCCAGGCCGATCTCGACGTCGTGCCGAAAAGCGGCGGCCGGGTCCAGGTCACGGGGCTGGTCCGCGCCCGGATCGGCCAGACCTGCGTGGTCACGCTCGATCCGATCGAGAACGAGATCGAGGAGGAGGTGGATCTGATATTCGCCCCCGAGGCCGAGGCGCGACGCCTTGCCGACCTGATCGAGGACGACGAGGAGCCGCCGGAGGTCGCCGATCCCCCGGAGGCGATCGTCAATGGCATCATCGACCTCGGCCGGCTCGCCACCGATGCGCTGTTCCTGGCGATCGACCCCTATCCGCGCAAGGAGGGGGCCGTGTTCGAGGCCGAGGTCACGGCACCGGATCCCGAGGACCACCCGTTTGCCGCGCTGAAGGCGCTTCAGGACAACAAGAAGGGCAAGAAGAAGGGCTAATAGCTGGGCATTCCCCGTAAGACCACCTTGTGACGCGGCGTGAGGCGTTTGCGGGAGTGGTTTGGGAGACCTGCTTATCCTCTTGATTTCTATGTATTTCCTTGTGAATTCGCTGGTCCGCCGCCGGATCGTCCCGCGTGCAAAAGGCTGGGGGCAAGAGGTTGTTTCGGGATAACAAAACGCTATTGTCGCGCCCCGGTCCGGGCGCGGCGTGGCGCTTGGCCGGTCGCCATGTCCATGGCGAACCCATTTTTCGGCCCCACTCGTTCAAGGCCGCACCAGACCCAGGTTTCCAGGACTTTCATGCCTAGCAAGGTTCGCATCGCGCTTGACGCCATGGGGGGCGACGACGGCGCCGCCGTGGTCATTCCGGGCGCCGCCATTTCGCTCGGCAGGCATCGCGACACCGAATTCCTGCTGGTCGGGGACCGCGCCAGGATTGAACCCGAGCTCGAGAAGCACCTCGAGCTCAAGGCCGCTTCGAAGATCGTCCATACCGACGTGGCCGTCAGCGGCTCGGACAAGCCGAGCGTGGCGCTGCGGCGCGGCCGCAGAACCTCCTCGATGTGGCTCGCCATCGATGCGGTGAAGAAGGGCGAGGCCGATGTCGCGGTCTCCGCCGGTAATACCGGCGCGCTGATGGCGATGTCGCGCTTCCATCTGCGCACGCTGCCGGGCATCGACCGCCCGGCCATCTCCGCGATCTGGCCGAGCAGGCGCGGCTCGACCGTCGTGCTCGACCTCGGCGCCACCATCGGCGGCGATGCGCACCATCTGGTGTCGATGGCGGTCATGGGCGCTGCGAAGGCGAGCGTGCTGTTCAACAAGAAGCGCCCCACGGTCGGCCTGCTCAACATCGGGACCGAGGAGGTCAAGGGGCACGAGGAGATCCGGGAAGCCGGCGAGATCCTGCGTGCGCGGAACCTGCCCGAGCTCGACTATATCGGCTTCGTCGAGGGCGACGGCATCGGCAAGGGGGTTGCCGACGTCATCGTGACCGAGGGTTACAGCGGCAATATCGCGCTCAAGACCGCCGAAGGAACCGCGCGCCAGATGGCGGACTTACTCCGTAACCAGATTCAGCGGAGCTGGTTGTCCAGGCTGGGCTATCTCTTTGCCCGCCGCGCCTTCCAGGCCCTGCGCGACAAGATGGACCCCAACAAGTCCAATGGCGGCGTGCTGCTGGGACTGAAGGGGATCGTGGTCAAGAGCCATGGCGGAACCAACGCCGAAGGCTTTGCCTATGCGATCGATGTTGGCTATGAGATGGCTCACTACGATCTCCTGAACAAGATCAATCAGATGCTCAACCGCGAGGGTGGTGCACTCAGTTCCGTGCAGACCGCGCCGGAGGATGTTTCGTGACTCAAATTCGTTCGGTCGTGCTGGGCTGCGGCTCTTATCTGCCGGAGCAGGTGGTGACCAACGCCCAGTTGGCGGCGCGTATCGACACGTCCGACGAGTGGATCGTGCAGCGCACCGGCATTCGCGAGCGGCACATCGCGGCCGAGGGCGAGTTCACCTCGCACCTGGCGACCAAGGCGGCCCAGGCCGCGCTCACCGATGCCGGCGTGGACGCCCAGTCGATCGAGCTGATCGTGCTGGCGACCTCGACGCCCGACAACACTTTCCCCGCCAGCGCCGTCGCCGTGCAGCACGCGCTCGGCATCAACCACGGCGCGGCCTTCGACCTGCAGGCGGTCTGCTCGGGCTTCGTGTTCGCGCTCGCCACCGCCGACAATTTCCTGCGCACCGGCGCCTACAAGCGCGCGCTGGTGATCGGCGCCGAGACCTTCTCGCGCATCCTCGACTGGAACGACCGCGGCACCTGCGTGCTGTTCGGCGACGGCGCCGGCGCGGTCGTGCTGGAGGCGCAGGAGCAGCCGGGCAATCCCGCGACCGACCGCGGCATCATCACCACGCATCTGCGCTCCGACGGCCGCCACAAGGCAAAACTGTTCGTCGACGGCGGGCCGTCCTCGACCCAGACCGTCGGCCATCTGCGCATGGAGGGCCGCGAGGTCTTCAAGCATGCGGTCGGCATGATCACGGACGTGATCGTCGACGCCTTCAAGGCGACCGGGCTCAATGCCGACGGCATCGACTGGTTCGTGCCGCACCAGGCCAACAAGCGAATCATCGACGCCTCCGCCCACAAGCTGCACATCGCGCCCGAGAAGGTGGTGCTGACGGTGGACCGTCACGGCAACACCTCGGCCGCCTCGATCCCGCTGGCGCTGGCGGTGGCGCGCAAGGACGGCCGCATCAAGCGCGGCGACATGGTCCTGCTGGAGGCCATGGGCGGCGGCTTCACCTGGGGTTCGGCGCTGGTGCGCTGGTAGAGCCACAATCGATAAAATTTTGCCGGAATTTGCCGCCATTATCGATGCGTCTGCATTGATGAGCGCTGTTGACCGCCGTATCGTAACCTCATAATTTCAGACAACAATTGTTCGCCGTGATGTGGGGCAGGGCGATGACCGATCAAAGTAAAACCGTAACGCGTGTCGATCTCTGCGAAGCCGTCTACCAGAAGGTGGGCCTGTCGCGGACGGAATCGTCTGCGTTCGTGGAACTCGTGCTGAAGGAGATCACCGACTGCCTCGAAAAGGGCGAGACGGTGAAATTGTCCTCGTTCGGCTCCTTCATGGTGCGCAAGAAGGGGCAGCGGATCGGACGCAATCCGAAGACCGGCACCGAGGTGCCGATCTCGCCGCGCCGTGTCATGGTGTTCAAGCCGTCGGCGATTCTGAAGCAGCGGATCAACACCCAGCACCGCGGCAACGGCGACGCCAGCAAGGCTCAACCGGAGGCGTAAGTCCGTCTCGCGCGAAGGATTAGGCATTTGGACAAGGCGCCGGATGCGTTCCGAACCATCAGCGAAGTAGCGCAGGAACTCGACATTCCGCAGCACGTGCTGCGGTTCTGGGAGACCCGCTTCTCCCAGATCAAGCCGATGAAGCGCAGCGGCGGCCGCCGCTATTACCGCCCCGACGACGTCGACCTGCTCAAGGGCATCCGCCGGCTGCTCTACGGGGAGGGCTACACCATCCGCGGCGTGCAGCGGATCCTGAAGGAGCACGGCGTCAAATCGGTGCAGGGCCTCGCCGACGGCTCGGCCGCGGTCTCCTTCGGCGCCATCGAGGACGCCATCGGGCAGAGCCTGATGGAGCCCGAGGACGAGGCGCCGATCAAGGGCATCACTGACGCCGACGATGACGACTACCAGGGCGATGAGGAGGAAGGCATCGACTTCCGCTTCACGGAGGTCGACGACGAGGAAATCCTCACCACCTTCCGCAAGGGCGGCTCGGCCGCCGCGCCGGCCGGCCCCAGCGCGCTGGACCGGGAGCGCCTCGGACGGGTGCTCGCCGACCTCGTTGCCTGCAGGGAGATGCTGGATCAGGCGCTGAAGGACGGCTAGGGGCCGTTCGGGCGGCCTTGCAGGCAGTTCCGGGCGCTTTGGGCGCCGGGCCCATTCAGGCAACACACCAAAATGGTGTGACCTCGCCTTGCGCAAAGCAGCGATCCTAGCTAATGGAACGACGTTCGGAGCGTGGCGCAGCCCGGTTAGCGCACTAGTCTGGGAGACTAGGGGTCGGAGGTTCAAATCCTCTCGCTCCGACCAATATTTAGCCGGATTTCAGGGCATCCGGATTTTCCTCGGGGTAACGGGTAGGGTAACGGCTTCAAAGCCGATTTAAGCTGTGAATATCTTCCAAGTTCTGGAAGATTGACGGTTTCAATTTCTTCTATATATTGGAAGATACCGGTCGAGGAACCCGGGAAGCAAAAATCAAACAAGCAAGCACACATGGCGAAGAAGGCGAATCATGGAAACCACCCTCAAGCAGACGGAGCAAGTCGTAATGCTCGCAATTTTGCGTAAGCAGCCCGACGCGTATGGCGTCTCCATCTACGAGGAACTGGAAAAGCGTCTGAACAAAGCAGTTCCGATGGCGACGATCTACGCGACTCTCGAAACTCTGGAGAAGAAGGGGTTCGTCCAGAGCAAGCAAGGTCAGGCAACCGCAGAACGCGGCGGCCGAGCGAAGATGTTCTTTGAGATTACCGGTAAGGGGCAGGCAGCCCTCAATGCATCACTCTCCGCGCTGGACCGGCTGCGCGCAGGGACGAAACTGGCAGGAGCCATGGCGTGACTGACACGGACGGGGAAGACGACAAGCAGGGCAATGGCGTCTGGATCACCTACTACGATAGCAAGGTGATGAAAGTCGCACTCGGCAATCTCTTCATTCAGAAACAGATTGAATCGGCGCGGAGCGAGCACAAAAAGCTCAGAGCAATGATAGAGGCGGCGCAGGATTGCTTGGACAAAGCGTCGCAGCAATCCACGTCGCCGCCGAAACGCTCGACGCCACCCGCAGTGGCGGCTTTCTTACTCGCGTTCATCGCACCGAAGAACTCCGCCCAAGCACTGCTCGGCGATCTCGAAGAGATGTTCCAACGGAACGCCGAACGGTTCGGGGATTCTCAAGCGCGTCGCATGTACTGGTTTGAGGTCGCGCGGTCGGTGGGGCCGATTGTGTGGCGATGGATCAAGCGAATGGGAATCGTCACGCTGGTCGTCGACTACGTCCGCTCTAAGTTCGGTCTTTAGATCCGCAACGGCTCCCGACTGAACGACGGTCCCTGAGTCGCCATCCATAGCGTAATGGCGACCGAGAGCACCAAGTCATCGTGAGCGCCGACGCGTGCCGCATACGTTGTGCGGCCGGCCTCCGAAATCTTCCGTTTGAAGTCTTTCAGTTCGTCCTTCAAGGCCGCTGCATCGTTCGCCGTCGCGGCAATGCGCAGTTCTCCACTGTGCGAGTGGGCCTCAAGGTTCGAGATCAGCAATCCCTTGGGCACGTGCCAGGTCTTGGCGCCGTGCTGCGTCGCCTCCAATCCTGCGGTGATCGTGATCCTGTTCGGGTGAAGCCCGGCAGCATCGAACATGTCGCCAACCGGTCGACCAACGCCCGTTTCATCAATGACCAGCTTTGGTTTGAGTGCGTCCAGCGGCGGCCGCGCTAGCAGATTGACCACGCGTTGAATTTGCTGCGGGTAGGACATGCCGAGCGGTAGGCGCTCTAGATGCCGTACATCGAAACGGGCGTTTCTTTTCTGGCGGCGCGTTTGCGTCTTTTCGTTCAGATCCCAACCGTCAAGAGGCACAACACGATGGTTCATGACGCTGATTGCGGTCGGGTCCGTGCTTTGGCCAAGGTCGACGCCAACAAACCAGCGGTCGACCGGGCGGGCGTAGATGCTCCTCCATCCGTCGGGGGTCGTGATCACGTCCATAGCGGTCGAACCTCATTGGTGAATATTGCGTCGATGATCGCGGCCGAGAATGCTGCGTCTTCTGTGTCGAGGAATTCGCACAGGTACTCTTGCCGGAATTTCGTCTCGCCAAGGTTCTTGCGTTCGCGTGCCAAGAATTCGGGTGTGATGCGTGAGCAGGATCCGAGTTCAACGCGGATGCGGTGCCAGTCCGGATCGTTCGCGAACCATGTCTCGTAAAAGGCGCCGCGCTTGCCGGCGGGCGTCGAGAGATAGACGAGCTGCGCGCGCGGGTGAGTGGCCAGCATGGGGCGGATTGCGGTGATCAATTCGTCGGAGCAGCGCGAAGCTTCGTCGATGATCGCAAGTCGCACGCGCGCGAGACCGCGGAGCGTGTCGCCGTCGTTGTCGCCGGGGAGGGCAAGGATGCGGCTCCCGTTCTCGAATTCGATACGGCGCGCTGCATCGCCCACAAGAGCCGGGGCGTCAGCCAGGCGGCCATAGGTCTTCCGCGATCGACGAACAAACTCATCGGAAAGGCGCTGCGCTGGCGACGCAATCAAGATTAGGCTGTCCGGCTCGGTGGTGGCGACGGAAAGCGACTTGATCGTTGCGGCCTCCGTCTTGCCGTGCTGCCGTGGGATCAGCATGGCCGTTTGCGGCGCCTCGGAGCGCACGAACTCGGCTTGCCAGTCGTCCAGCTCGATATCCGCGTCGACAGCGAGCAAAGCCGGATCCAATGCGCGTGCTATGTCGCGTGCCATCAGCATGGAGCGGGTACCGGGCAGGGTGGTACGGCGGGTTTAGCCTCAATGAGCAGGGGCGGCTTGCTAGCGCGTGCGGTGATCGCAGCGGCCGCGTCCGTCTCCATCCTGTGGAGGGCCGCGCCCACGGCGCGCGCAGCCTCAGGGAAGGGTCGTAGAGCGGCTACGATCGCCTGGCGCGTGGCCAGGTAGTCCGCGCTGATCAGGAGCGACGTCGACCGCACATCATGGCGCTGCACGATCATGCCGAGCAGCTTACCGACCAGGGCGAGATTGGCGGTGATGGCGCCTTCCGCGCTGATCGCCGCTTTGATGTCGCTGAAATCGATCGCGGTGGCTACATGCTGCTGGAGCCTGGCGCGCTGGTGCACGAGCTGCGACAGCAAGCCTTCCTGCTCGCTCACCTGTAGGGCGTCTAGATCGATCTCGGAGGGCTTCTGTGCGGTCAGGATCGCCGCGCGCAGCGCCGGGCTGACATGGTTGGCGGCGTGCCGGCCGACGGCATCGGCGCTGACGTTGAAGCGGCGGGCGAGGGCGTTATGCGCAATGCCGTGCGCGAGTCCAATCTCGATCTGATGCCGGGACTTGTGAGAGCAGATAGAACACTTCGGGCCGGTCTTGCCCATTACTCAACTCACCTGCGATTTGGCCACGCGAATTGCGTTTCGATTACCCTGATGATTACCCCAGCATACCGAAAAATTCGTGAATCAGCAAAAGTGCTGCAACGTTAGTAACGAGACATAACGGAGCACTAGTCAGTAAAACTAAAGCGCGTCGAATCAAGTGAGCAAAGCGGCGCGATCGAGTGAGCAAGAGCGCGCGAATTGATGCGCTGTTGCGACGCACTGTGATCCACCTCACCTTCGACACCGGTCACCGGGAGTAAGATCGCCAAATAGCGAAATACAGAAGCGGGAGGGTCGAATGTTCAGGGCATTTAGCTTTGTTCTCGCGTTAATACTCTGCACCTCCGTATGGTCGACGGCGCGCGCCGCATCACCTGCAGTTGAGCGCGAAGTTCAGGCACTGATTGCTAAAGCTTGGGAGTCCAGCCAAAAAGCTTCGGCTGCTAGCCGTGTCAGCACTGCGTACAAGCTGGACCCTCAATCCCAAACCTCATCTTGGGATGCTGCGGTCAAACGCGCGGCAGGTCTTACGAGCGACCTGGAATCCATTGTTTCTTCAGTGTCGAAGATAGTGACGAAGCCCATAGTTGCCGCGTCGAAGATCATGACCGTGACTTGTCCTCTCATTGGCCAGTGTCGTGAAAAGGCCAAGCAAGAAGTCGTGAGCATTGCTTCCAGCATTTCAAGCAAGGATGAGCATCGCGAGTAATCAAAGCGGCGCCCAACAGGTAATTCGCGCTGTAGATTTTCAGGAATGCTACAATCAGCGCTCACCACCGACGCCGTATCGCTGGGCGGTTGGGCGCAATGGGCACGGTTTCTCTTGTGCTTATTTTTCTCTCTATTTCTCTGTCTACACATTAGTGAACTCAGACTCTGACAACATAACAAACCGCGCCCACCACGCCCAACCGCCCAGTTCACTGCCTCAACGGTATCGGCGGCGGCGCCACTGCGCTTGCACTGAGCACTCGGGCTGCTGCCAGTCGATCCGGTTCGGCCAGCGCTTGACGAGCGTAGATCGTTGTTTTGCACCCGGGCATACGCCACCGGCCGCCGCTGTCGCGCGCCTCGG
Organism: Bradyrhizobium sp. 18BD; assembly: GCF_054185225.1. NCBI lineage: Bacteria > Pseudomonadati > Pseudomonadota > Alphaproteobacteria > Hyphomicrobiales > Nitrobacteraceae > Bradyrhizobium > Bradyrhizobium sp. 18BD. The sequence goes on from NZ_JAVAYL010000017.1 coordinate 31,890, forward strand.
GGTTCGCAATGGCCACATAGCCGCATTCAGCAAGACGCTTCGGGATCGCCCGACGGAGCTTGGCGTCCTCGAAAAGCAAGCGGAGTTGACTGTCACCAGGCGTGCGAGCCTTGACCATCTGTAGCGTGAGCGCGTCTGGTTTGCCCATGCTTTCGATCACGTCCGAGAGATCGCCGCTCTCCGGCGCGACGCCGGCCGCAACAACCATGTGCCATGCCGCCGTCTTCGGCGGGGGCGCCTTCGCATTGAACGCGCGCAGGTCAAGATTGGCCAGGTAGTGAGCGACCGCTTCGTTACCGCCGTTCTCGAACCACCCGTTGATGTCGTCCCAATATGCTGGAGTGAAATCTTCCTGTGTCCGCGTCGAGACGCAGACGAAGTGCCGACGATCGTCGGGAGCGAGATACAGCGCGTCGATGTGGTTCGACGTCATGATCACGCCGCAGACATTCACCGCGGCGTACTGCGGAACGTGCTTTGTGTTGATCCGGTGAGCTTCCGGCGGGTTGGTTATCACGTCTTTGGTGGCGTCGTAAAACCCGTATCGAGACTCGCCGCCGAGGTCGTGGACTTCGTTAATTCGGAGGATGACCGACTGTAGGTAATCGTTCCATTCCGAATTGAAAAAGGTCTTTGCGGTGATCTGCTTGAAATTGTGCGATCCGATCGCCGTGACTGCCGGCTTTAGGATGGTATCCTTGCCGATACCCTGTGGGCCGATGAAGACGAGAGCGTGGTTCACCTTGTCGCCGGGCCGCTGTACGCGGTGAGCAAGCCACCGGACGATGTGATCGGCTTCGCCGGGATAGATCGCGCTGATGTGATTCAGCCACTTCGAAACGTCGCCCTCGATGCGGTCGATGTGAGGCGGAACGTAGCGATTGAACGTTTTATCTCCCGGGCTGCGGATCCAGCCATCGATGGTTAGCACCATCCCATCGATCACCTTGGGTTCACCGGGCGCCCAGCCCATCGACTTGACGAAGCGATGCTGAGACAGCCAGGTTGTCGCCAGCGTCCCGGGGCCTTCCGTTTTCATGGCATCTTTGACGCGGCCAATGTGCTTATCGACGCTGCCGGCGTTGAAAAGCTCGCCTGTGCGCTCGTAGATCATTTTACCCGACGGCAGATGCGCCCAATAATCGGTGAGCGCGTTCGCCTGGTCGATCGGCAATTCGGGATGATCCGGCAGCGGACCAAGCATCGCCGCATGATACTGCTCGCGCTCGCGTTTGTGTTGTTCGAGGATCTCGGCGGGAATCGGAAACGGAACGGGACAAAGCAGCGGGCGCGGGCAGCCGAATGAGTGTCGAAACATCCAAGTGATGTCCCGGTCGCGCTCTAGATACCAGTAGAGAGTCCGGTCGCTTTCGGAATACTCGGCGGGGAATTTGTCGAAACGCTTCGCTGCTTGGTCCGGATCGTGGCTCATTCGCTGAAACAGTTCGAGGCCGGCACTGCCGAAATGTAGCTTCAGTGCGGCGCCGAGCATCGTCCAATCAAGCTGAGACAAATCCCACTCGCCGGAAGCTGTCTTGCGATCTATCCACCACGCCACCTCCTCGATGCGATAACCGTCAAGCGCGGGAGCCACGGCGGCGCGCTCTACACGCTTCGGCCATGCGGAGCGGAGAATTTCACCGTCGTAGAGCGTTTCGTTTTCTAGCCATTCGTAATGGCCGGCTCTTTTGTGATTGTCATTTTTCGGATTGGCGAAGTAACTCGGCGCGCACATTGCGTTGCCGTTGCCGACGATCAAATCACCCCAACCGGTGTCCTTTTCTCGCAGGGTAGTCAGTCCCGTGGCGTCGGCGAGACGAAAATAGGTGTGCGTTCCACCTGATGGCGTCCGCACATGCGGCTCCGGCAGCGCATAGCCGGTGATCCTTAGAAACCAAGCCTCAGCGATTTCTTGCTTGCCAGCTTCAATGTCGAGCACCGCAATCCGTGACGCCCCCGGATGCAGACCGATGTTGCGGCCAGCGGTCAGCCAACCACGCCAGGCGGATGAATCTGACGAATGGAGATGCTGCCACCCGGCGCCGACCGGGTTCTTATCACCTGCGTGCACCTCGTGCAGCGCCAATCCATACTGTTCGGCGAAGTTGAGAAAATCGGTTGCGGTTTCCAGACTGACAGTATACTGTAGATTCATTGATTGCGCCCTCCAATGGCGCGGTCAGGTGAATACAGAGCCCGGCGCGTGCCACCGCGTTGGGCTCTTTCGTTTTCAACGGAGCAATGGCGGCGGCGGGGGACACTTCGGCGGAAGCGTCTTCGGCGACCAAGGCAACCGCTGTTCTCGACAGAAGGTGAGCCAAGCCAGATTTTCGGCGAGTTCTTTCGCGCGGCGATTCCAAGCCGACGGCTCGCACACGATTTCCTTGCGATAGAGTTCGCAGTGACGGTGCAGCAGCTCGACCGCGTGCTCGATGGCGAGATCGATTTCGCTGCTCACGTCAGACGATCCGCACATTTGCCGCTTGCGGCTTGCCGGTCCGCGAGCCGATCTCGATTTCGAAGCCCACGTGTGACCCGATTTCGAGTGACTTGACACCAACGGGCAGGGCGGTGACATGGCAAAAGACATCATGCCCGTCGGTCACGATGAAGCCGAAGCCTCGTTCGGCGTTCCATTTCTTGACTTGTCCGATTTTCATTTCCGTTTTCCTTTGTGAGAGTTCAGACTGCGGGAGCAGACTCGCGCGCCGCTAACCAATCGGCTGCCGCGGCCTCGCTGATGCGGGTGCATTTCCCGATCTTGACGACACGCGGGCCTTTGCCTTCTGCGCACCGCCGATAGAAAGTGGCCCGGTGGATGCGATATCGCCGGCAGAATTCTTCAACAGTCAGCATGGATGCACTCCTGTTTCCGAACGCAAAAAATCCCGCCGCAGGCAGGCAGCCTTTGGCGGGTTCATTGACAGCGCAACGATGCGCTCGATTCCTAAAAAGTCGCTTAACGTCGCAGGTCGTCGCGCGATCACTGAACGGGCGGTAAGCTCCCCCGAATTCCCACACCTTGAGCATTGGCCGGCAAGAAGGTGATGCCAGCGGCGGTTAAGGCGCGTCGAATCTTTTCAAGTGCTTCTTCGCGGGCATTGACACGCCAATGACCAGATACCGCGCGCGGTTCGACCTTCTCGATTTCCTGAACCGTGGAGATCCCAACATCGGCCGCCGTAGCAAGGTCGGCAATCGTCCATTTCAGGAAGGCCCGCGCGGCTCGAACCTGTGCACCGGTTATTTGCATCGTTACTCACTCCACTACCTATCCGGCATTGAACTGACGGCGCCGACAATCGTCAACAGAAAAAGTTGACGTGTCGCCAACAAATATCGTTGACGATGGAAAACATTTCCCTACAGTTATCTGCAGGACGGATTGAGTCCACTTTGGGGAAAGGGAAGACTGATGGCATCGAAAACTGACAAGGAATTCACGACCCGCACGGTCATGGCGATGGCGCAGGAGATGGTCAACGCAAAGAGTGCGTTCGACCGCTCATTTGCGATGTTCAAAGTGCTCGCCAAAGAGCACGGCGTAAAACTGCCAAAGCCAGAGTAAGTCGCTCATTTATCCGATCTGCGGGGCGGCCGGGCTTTTGCTCGCGCCGCCTCTTTGCTTTTTGCCCTCAACTCGGCGAGGGCCTGATCAAGCGCCGCCTTCGAAAGGTCGTCTAGCTTGCTGAGCGCGGCAGCCTGAGCCTCTGCGGCAGTGCGGCGTCCCTTGCGAGCCTCGTATTTGCGCTCCCAGGCGTCTTCGGCGGCAAGGATCTTGTCGAGCGGATTTGCCTGTTGCTCACCAAGGGCCGTGAACGCGGCGTCGAGCTGCAAGCGGTCCCAGATCAGGCGCGAGAATACCCGGACGGCCCGGGGCATCCAGCCGGCCTGCACCATTCGGTCAAAAGTGGTCGTGCTCACGCCGACGTATCTGGCTGCCTCGTCGCGCGACATTCCCCGGGGCGGGTATGCGATTTGATCTGGCCAGAGGGTCACAACCGAGTGGTAGCACAGGCGGGCGTTGGATTATGTTGACAGATTCCAAAAGCCCTATTTTCACAGACTTTTTGTTGATTTCTCGCATAAGTTGCGCTTTCATGGCCGAATTAGGGGGGCATCTATGTTTCGCACTTGCACAATGGCGGCCGTTTTGGCCGTCGCTCTCGCCGGCTGTCAGACCGCCGCGGAAGGCCCGACTACGGCGAGCGGAAAGCCCGAGGTGACCATCCGCGCGTCGACGGCCGCAATCAAAGCGCGGCTCCTATCGCTCGCGATGGACAAGCGCTTCAACGTAACGAAGGATACCGAGTACCTGTTGCAGGTGGAGAAGCCCTCGGAGAACTTCGGCGCCGCTCTCCTGCTCGGATCTAAATATGACGGCATCCCCGCCGAGCGGATCGTATTCACGTTTGCGCCGATCGGCGACACGACTCGTGTGGTCGCAGCTGGCATGTTCGTTACCAACCCAGGCTCGGCTTTTGAACGCATAACGCCGGTCAACGGCGGCGACGGTGCAACCCGGACACAGCAGACGCTCGATGAGTTGAAAGCCAGCATGGAAACGCCAGCAACTCCGCCGAGCGCACCTGTCGCAGCGGCACGCAAGCCCGCTAAGCCGGCGACGTAATTCGAACGCACACCGAAACCCGATGAAGAATCCTTTCCGCAAGATGTCTGCCGACGCGCTCTATGCACAGTTGGGAAGGGTCATCGAGAGCATGCCAAATCTGGCAGTCAAACTTCCTCCCCCTACGCGTGGACATCTGCCCTTTGGGCCTGTGGAGCACCAATGGCTCGGGCGCGCGCAGGCGCTCGTCAGTGAGGCTCTTGGCACCGAAGGTGACATTGAATTCAAGTCCGCAATCAACCAAGCAGCGCAGTTTAGGGATTGGTTTGCGGGTGAAGTGCAACGCATTCTCTACCGCGCCTTAGCTGTCGTCGAGATGGAGTTGCCAGCGCCTGCGACCGGAGCTTTCATTCCGGCTGGCAATGCATTCGATGCTCTAAAGGCAATCCAGCGGATCTTCGACCTGGCTCAAAAAAGATGTTCTGGTCGTTGATCCCTATATGGACGAGAAGATCCTGACTGACTTTGCCCACTTGATTCGCGAAGGCGTGCAAATCAGACTGTTGGCAGATGCTTCGGCGGTGAAGGCGAGTCTCGCTCCGGCAGTAGCTGCTTGGCAGAAGCAACACGGCACCTCGCGGCCCGTTATGGCTAAGCTTGCACCAAAGCGGAGCTTGCATGATCGCCTTATCGTGATCGACTCCGGGAGAATTTGGACCGTTGGTCAGTCGTTCAGGGATCTCGCCGCCCGCGCGCCGACCAGCTTCGTTGAGGTCGATAAGGAGACTTCGGCGTTAAAGATGCAGTCCTACGATGATATTTGGACCGCGGCATCTCCTCTCTAAGGTCGCGGGTGCCGAAGCAGGAGACGATCATTTTGGACCAGCGACCATCGCCTAAGGCTATACGCGCGAACCAAGAGTTCTTCGATCTTCTGGCAGGTGACATTTTCGCTCGCCTCTACCATGCATTTCCGGCGCCGACCGACCTAACGTCCGACGGGATTTTTCCGACGCTCGGCGGTCAAGAGGAGATCGATGACAATCCGGACCGGATGAAAGCGCTATATGGCCACACCGTGCAATGGCTGTCCGACGAGGGGTATCTGAGATTTGGACAGGCTGCTCATCAAGACGACGATGATAGCGTCGCGTTCTTCGACGTGGTGCTTACGTCGAAAGGACTAGAAGCTCTCCGCAAAACGCCGGGGTCGCTCACGGGACCGGGGGAAACCATTGGCGCCAAGATTGAGCAAACCGCCAAAGACATAAGCTCAGACGCAGCGAAAGATCTGATGAAGCAGCTCATTCCGGTAGCGCTCGGCTGGATCAAAGGAATGAGTGGTCTCTGATCAGCCTCAGAGGGGCACCGACGCGCGTCCGCGTCAGCTACCCGAACGACCAGCGGGGAGTGTCCTCCCGAGCTTGCCGCCGCAGCCGCTAAGTCTGAGCGTCCCCTGACTCAGCGGCCTATTCTGCTCGACGTTCCGTCGTTGAGGTTTCATCGCAGATCCCGCCTGTTCTTAGCGTCCTTCACGATCTTGACCGTCTCGGCGTACCGAGCGGCGCGATCGCGGGCCAATTCCTCGCGCATCAAGGCCACGGTCTTTTCGTCCGCGTTCCCCTCAATGTTGATGTGAGTATCTCCGGCATTGACGGTCACAGCGCCATTCTGACCGAAGCCGATTCGGCGCACGCCGCCATTGCTGTCCAGCGTGCCGCCATCAGCAAAGCCAGGTATGAATGGCTTGCTGACGTTGTTCGGAATGACGGTCACGCCGTCTCTATGGACGTTGATCAGTTCGGGGCCGCGCTCGCCAACCACACCCCAACCGCCACGCAGCGTTCCGCCGTTGGCGAACATCGGGAACGATAGACCACCCGTGCCGGCTCCAAGATCGCCAGGGGCGGACATGGTGGGCGTGCCGCCGAGTCCGAACAGCGACGCGATGCCGCCCGCCGAGCCGCCGAACGCCGACGCGAATAGCTTGTCGGCCGCCATCTGCATGAGCTTGTCTGAGATCTTACCCAATGCATCGAGGCCGGACGACTTGAACGCGTCCCATGCACTCGCGCCCTGGCGAATTTGCTGGCCGAACGTGGTGAAGAACCCACGGTTCACGCTCATGCCCTCGACCATGAGCGAGTCGAGCTGCTTGCGGGCGTTGCCGGCGTCGTTCAAGGCTTGCTGCAACTGCGGTAGGAGGGAGCCGGCCACCTTCGCTTGGTCGTTCAGATCCTCCATGGCTTTCGTGGAAAAATTCAGCGCGGCGGTGAATTCGTCAACATTCTTGGGATCCATGAGGCCTTGAGCCTGCCAGGCGCGCAGCTGATCGCTCGCGGCTTTCGTAGCGTCTCGCACGCGGAAAATTCCGATCTGCGCCATTATGCGTGCTCCTCAACCGACATTCGTTCACCGACGCGGTCCTGTGGCCAGTGACACAACATCTGCTGGTCGATTCCGTCGGGCCTGATGACAGTCAGATCGCCCCAGCCGCCAACCCGCGGAAAGCCGTCCTCTGCCGGCGTGCGCCGCTGGAGTTCGAGCAACTCGCGGAGCCTCCGCACGATATTCTCCGGCGTATCCTCAGGATCAGGCTCGATGTAGCCAGAAGCCGCAATCAGTTCGTCGGACGGCCAAGGCCCAAACATCGTCGAGCCCACTAGGCGAATGAAATAGGGAGGCCAATTGCTGCCGCTGCTGTCATTCCCGCCGGCAGTCCGGATAAAGAACACCATCGGTCGGCCGTTGAAGAAACCGGCCAAGTTCAGCTCGAAGGGACGATCAAGCTTGAATTTCTCGACGATCAAAGGCAGCTCGCGTGATGCGATGGCGACCAGCTCATCGAAGTTCGAAGCACGGCGCGTAAGCTCGCGGACCGCCGTATCTTTGCCGAACGTGTTGCCACGCCCGGTGATCACCGCCGGCCACTCGGGAATGACATGCACTTTAGAGCGGAATTCGCTCACGACACCGTTGTCGTAGTACGCCGCGGCATCCGTCGCGATCCAGATGCAATTGTGCTTGCGAGACGCGACCAGATTGTTGGCGGTCATGACCGCACCGCTTTCAACGCCATGTTCAGTTTGGCGTTGATCTCGATACATGCCGAAAAGAATTCCTCTAATCGGCCATCCTGCCGAAACGATTCCTTGATGGCAAGCAGTCGGTCCGTTGCGCGCTTCTCCGCCGAGTGCAACGGGGCTTCATCGGCCGTGCGAGCGATGGACGCGAGAAGTTCGGCCTCGAAGTCCTTCACGATCTTTTCGAGTGTTTCGGTCACGTCACGGACACCTGTATATATCCGGCCGTCGCGCTGACCTTCACGATATCCCGGTCAACAACCGGACCTAGGGACGCTACGCCGTTGGCCGGAACGGTGATCTGCTGCACGCCAGCGCCAGGATATCCCATGGCATCGACGGCGATTTCCCCGGCGCAGTCGCTTGCTGGCGACCTGGCGATGACACGTTCGCCTTGGGTAAGCTCGACCCAAATTGGTTGGCCAGCCTTTACGGTGCTCGGAACGTTCGGGCGGTTGCCATTCGCGCGATAGGGATTGCTCTCGAAATATTGCACTACTTATACTCCTCAATCTGCTTGTCGCTGATCTGAACCGCCCGGTCATGGAAGTCGTGCACCAAAATTCGCGGCACGAATTCGCTGTGCTGGAATGATCGCAACGCCTGCTCCATGTTGCTGCGCATGAAATGGAAACTGCGCGGCGGAGACTCAGTCCCGGCGACGTTGCTGTTTGCCAAGGTGCGGTCGATCGCGGCCAGGCGTGCCCACGCCTCGCGGAACGCTGCTACCGCCTCGACATAGGCGGCGCCGGCCGCTTCGCGTTCGGCTTCGAGCTGTTGCCGGTTCATGGCGTTTTCCGGGGCTGGTCAATCCCGAGGGCTCGCTTCAGCGGCGCTGCCATTTGCTGCTGAGCCGGCGGCTCCGGTTGCGTGACGCCGGCTGCGGCGTTAACTCCAGCCGCGGGCGCCTGGGGGATCTGAGTTGCGATCTGCTCGGGGGTGACGCGCTTGATCATGTTGGTGGTCTCCTCGGTTACGCCGCGATCGCGGTTTCGCGTTCGACGTCGGCTTCGATGTGCCGCTGGTCCGGAACGGTCTGATTCAGGAATTCGGTCAGCGCACGGGTGTTCGGCAGCTCTGCCAAGTCACACGCGGCCTTGCTCAATTCGCCCGTGGCGTTCGCCAGCAGCCGCACCGCGTCGCGCTCGGCGTCCAGAGCAGCCGTCGCGCCTGGCTGCACGAGTTCGATTGCGCGGCTGCGTGCGGCTTCGACCGTCTCGGAATCGGCGCCGACGAGTTCGGGCGCTTCGAGCAGCGTTTGCAGATAAAGCGCCGACATGGTCGGAATCAGTGCTCGCAGTTCCTTGCTCGTCTTCGGCAGCCTGTCACGCACCTGGCCGCGCAGCACGGCGCCAGCCGCGTCGGTCTTGTCGATCGCCGGCAATTGGACCTTGGCGCGCTTCTCATTGATGCGGGCACCGAGCCGCTGCACGGTCGCGTTGGCGCGGATCAATTCCCAGGCCTGCTTGCCGAGCAGAGAACGGGCTTCCTTCGTCCGGCCCTGCGCGGTCAGATCGTTGTTGTTGCGGACGCTGGCGGTAGTCGCCAGGATCTCGCGATGCAGCTTGGCAACGCGAGTCATCGCGCCGCGCACGGCAACGTCCGAAACGCCGGCGGCTTGGCTTTCAAGGAAGTCGAAATAGCGGGAATTCATGTTGAGCCTTATGTTGCTGGTTTGCAGTGAATGGAAATTGTCAACGTCAGGCCGCGATGGGCTGACGGCGCGCGGCAACTGCGCGCTCCCAATCGATGAGATCGGCGATACGCCAAAAGCGACGCTTCGCGATGTAGAGAGGGGGAGGGAAGTCGGGATCGTCTTTCAACCGACGTTCGATCCACATATGGCTTACGTTGCCATAGCGCGCGCGGACTTTCGCGGCGGAAATCAGGACTTGGGGATCATCAGCGGACATCGCGACCTCATGTGTTACTCACAAGGTCTCACGCTGCGTCCCATTCGGCCATCAATCGGGACAAAAGTGCACTTTGGTGTTGACAGGCCTTTGTCTGCGTTAGTTCTTAATTAAGAGTTGGTCACGTCGCGACGAATGGTCTTCGCGGTGACTCCAAGCTTCACCGCAGTCCGCTTATAGGCCTCGGCATCTGAGAAGCACCGTTTGCGTTCGGCCTCAAAAATCGCGCGCCGTTCAGCGGTCCGTTCACGCTTGCGACGCCGCCAACGACCGCGTTCGTCTTCGGCTTTTTCCAGTCGTCGCACAATTTCTCCGCGGTGCCGGATCTCGGCGAGACGTTCACCGAGCTGGCATGCGGCCCATGCTGCATCGGAAGCATTCCCGGCCATCAGTGCGTCGCGGATTTCGTCACAACATTTGTCCGCCCAATCCGCTAAACCGTCGCCATCGAGCGTCGGCACAATGGACTCGACTTCAATTAGTAATTCGACGATTGGAGCTGTGCTCATGCCGTCTCTCTCTGGAACGGGAAAACGTTGCTGGCCACCCGTCCATTCACGAGATCGTCCACGTATCGAGTCCAAGCGGTGAACGCCTGCGTCTTTTCGCGGAGATACTTGTGGCGAGCATAGACCCTGGCCACACCTCGAATGGCGCCGGATGAATGGTTGACGCATGCTTCGGCGATCTCGATGGAGAACCCGAGTGCTTGCAGTCCGGAATAGAAGGTCCGTCGAAGGTCGTGCAGTGTCCACGGCTCCATTTGCGCGTTCGGATCGTCCTTACGCAGCTCCGCGAGCATGGCGGTGTCGAAGCGCTTTTTTGACTTGGAAAGACCGCTTATCGGCGTTTTGCCTGTCGTCGTGAACAGCAAGCCTTTCCCTTTGATGGTGGGAATGGACTTCAACAGCTTAACCGCCTGCGGGCTGAGCGGCACAAGGTGTTCGCGCCCGTTCTTCGTACGATCCTTGGGAATGGTCCATAGTGGCTCATTCCAACGGCCGCCGTCGTCGAGCACGATGGGACTGCCTTGCAAGTCCAATTCGGTGCGGGGCAACTCGCGAATCTCATCGCGCCGTTGACCGAGCAAGATCAAAGATTGCACGAGGCGTCCGAAAGGATAGCCCTCCCGGTCGGCGACCTTCCAAGCTGCGACTATTTCGACCGCCGTCAGCTTGCGTTCGCGCTCGGTCTCGTGAGCAAACGCGTCGAGCGATGCGACAGGGGAGGCCTCTCGCATGTCGCGGTCGACACACCAGTCGAAAAAGGTCTTGAGCACCGTCAGCGTGCGGTTGGCGGTAACGCCGCGGCTGGAATCGACCAAACCGTCGAGCAGTACGATCGCATCGTGTTTGGCGATGGAAACAAGCGGGCGGCTCGACCACTTCCCAAGGACACCGTTCCCGGTCTTGATCCATTCGGCCGGCTTTTCCGGATCCGGTTTCAGGCCAAAATAATGGGCAGTGAGTAGGCGTGTCGAATCGCGCAGCCCTTGGCGCTTTCGGCCCTTATACCGCTTAAGGAATTCGACCATGGCCGCGTCGATCGTGTCGTCGCGGGTGGCCTCGCGCTTGGCTTCGGCCTTCTCCTGGCGACGGACTTGGGTGGGATCGATGCCCCTTTGTACGTCGAGCATCGCGGCGGTCGCCAGGGCGCGCGCTTGCGCGGGGGTGAGGGCGTGCCCAATCTGCGGTTCGCTTTTCGAGGGCGTAGTGGACACGGTGCCGAGGGTCAATTTTTTGGGCTTTCGCTGCCCGTTCGCGGTCTCCTTGGGCGAGCGGAAGCGGAATACCCAAGACATGTTGCCCTTGGGGTAAATCGCGATCCCCAAGCCGGGGGCGCCGGGATCTGGCTTCTCCCACCGCTTCGCTCGCGGCCGGAGCTGTTCAATCGCTTGGATGCTGAGTGCCCTAGCCTTAGCCATGCCGTTACCCCGAGGTGCCGTGGGGTAACGCTTTTGCCCTGTTAGCGCCCGTTACCCTACGTTAGTAACGTGCCAGAACAATCGCAAAAAATCCAGTTCAATAAAGAGTTTACAGTGGGTTCGATCGTTCAGTCTCGTTACGCTTCGTTACGGTATCGCCTTCGTCTGGGAGACTAGGGGTCGGAGGTTCAAATCCTCTCGCTCCGACCATTTTTTCCAAATCATCGATCGGGTGGACTGGCGGTCGGCGTGGAGCCTGCTCCCGCTGGGGACGCATGCGCGGCGACCAGTGGCGGTTGGCTGCTTTCGGGGCGGACAAACTAAAATCCCGAAAACAACCCCATGCACAGTAGCGAACTCATTGGTTGATTTCGTTTTTCCGAAGCGATTTGACGCGTCGGGCAAAACAGGGGTACGGTGTCATCGTGCCGGACTCGTCCACCGGCGTCCTCATCGTCTCCCGGCAGCAGACAGCATTCCGGCGTGGTTCAGCACCGTGTTGCGCGCGACGGCTTCCACGCGATTCTGCCCCGATCCAAATACGTGCACTGTCACCGTAATTCGAACGGATGACCGATGATCAGGTCAAGCATTGCCTAGGCGAGCACGGGGACTATTGGCCGAAGGAAATATATGGCGCCGCGCTCTTGGCGTCGGTTGAGGATGAGGCCATGGCATGCCATGGCGAAAAGCGTTGCAGCTGAGCAACGGATCGCGCCGAACATGCTGTGTGACCAAAGAATCCTACAGCAATCCTATTTTTGCTGTTCTACGTGAACAGCCCTCCGCAACAAGCTTGGAAGGGTAATTGATGACTGACGGTTCGTTGAAGTCTTGCTCGGGCGAAACAGTCGATTGGTGGGTCGCAGATGGCATGGTCCACCTAGACCATCCTCGCTATAAAAAGTCGCCAATGAAGTTGCTGCCGGGCAAGTCGAATGAGGGCAACGCTGAGTGGCTATTGCGAGAGCTGGAGCGCGAAATAAAGCTGGGGACTGGGCGACCTAGGTAGACGGCATAGGGCGCGGAAAGTGATCCGCGCCCTTTTCCGTTGCATAGGCGCCAGAAAGCGCGCTTTTTGTTTGCGATACATTCCCGGTCGCGGTTGAATACCCGAATCAATTGCGCGCTGGGGTTGACCGCTATGGCTGAATATTCTGCGTCTTTTCGCGAGGGAGGAGCGTTCCAATTTAACGTCGAAACCGTAATTGATCTTGCATATGCGGCGCGCGACTACTTGGGAGCGACTCCCACGATAGCGATCGAATTCGTTGGCGATCACAAGATTTCGAGCGACGACTTGAGCCAGTTACTCGACGATCCATACATGCGATCGCTTCGGATAATGAAGCTCAAGATCGATGGCTCACAATACGCGGCCAAGCCATACCGGTCGTGCACCATCGATATTGATCCAGAGTGGGGATTTTTGGGGACAGTAAATGTTACGCTGAGGGGAGACCGGGATGCGGCGGTCATTGCGCGTGACAGAATAGAGAAAATTTTGAAGGGCTGTTTGCTTTGGTATTGGCCGCTATTCCGGCCGATCGGACCCGGGTTCTTTGCATTTCGGATGTGCTTGGCGGCGGTTGCTGTTTTCGTCAGCATCTTTGCTGCCTACACTTTGCTGCGCGGTGTTCCGGCTTCGCAAAGAGATGCGCTAACCCAAGCTGGGGAGGCGCTGATTCTAACTCCTTTTTTCTATCAAATAGGTGCGTTCTTTAGAAATCGGCTCTTTCCCAAGCTGTTATTCAATTTTGGCAAATCGGCAGATTCAATCCGTGTTGCCGCCTATTGGCGCAATCTAGTCTTTGTCGGGGTTGGACTGGCCGTCGCAACCGGCATCGTTGCCACATTGATCACCGATCGGTTCAAGTGATTGGTCGTAGTTAATCGCCTCGATCATCTTCACGCGGTCCTGCAACGGGCCTTCCGGTATGATGCCGTATCTGCCGGTGGTCGTCGCCTTGGCGTGGAATTCCCCAGGGATTTCGTTTGCAGCCGAAGCCAAAGCCCTGTGAATTCAATCCCGCTGAAATCTGACGTTTTGCAGAAAAGATCAACAATATCAAAGCTCAGCGCTCGTCTGGGAGACTAGGGGGCGGAGGTTCAAATCCTCTCGCTCCGACCATTTTTTCCAAATCATCGATCGGGTCGATTGACGGTCGGCGTGGAGTGCGCTCCCGCCGGGGACGCATGCGCGACGATCAGTGGCGGGGGCAGCTTCGGGGGCCAGCAAACTAAAATGCCGAAAACAACCCCATGCACAGTAGCGAGGTCATTGGCGGATTTCGTTTTTCCGAATCGATTTGACGTGTCGGGCAAAACAGGGGCATAATGTTATCGTGCCGAACTCGTCCACCTGCGTCTTCACCGTCTTCTCCTGACAGCATCCCGGCGTGGTTCAGCACCGTGTTGCGCGCGACGGCTTCCGCGCGAGTCTGCCTCGATCCAAATACGTGTCACCGTAATTTCCCGGAAATCGTATCACCCTCAACCGTATCACCCTGTCACGCTCTTGATGGCTTAGGTGTCGCTCGACTTCTTTTCGAGCACTGCGATCGGGCCGCTCTGGGGATCGACAAAAACCGTGACAAGTCTCCAGCCATCCTTCGCAAAGTGATTGAGATGATCCTCCGCTGTCTCTGGATCGGTCGATTGGCCGAGTCGCCTCCTGATGCCGCGATTCGTAGAGGGGGAGTCTTTTCCTCCCTGCATAATGTTTTCGAGCTTGTTGAAGAGTTCTGCCCTATCAGCATCGCCATCTGTAAAAGGCGAAGAAAGCCGCTCTAGGCGGTATTGCCTCTCGCTCATGCATAACCCCCTGTTTCTGCTCAATCACCCTAGCGTAAGTGATGACTTACAATGAAATATTTTTGCGTGCCCTAAGCCGTTGAAGAGATTCACCACCGGATATCAGCTTTAACTTACTTTTCGTTTTCGGCGAAATCGGTGGTCTTGTCGCGCGTCGCTCAATCGCGCATTCGGTTCCCGTTGCATCATCACATGGGCTTACATGACCACCGAAAAGTTACTTGCCGAATTCACTTTGCGCGATCGTTGTCGAGCGCGTGACCAAGGTTGCCGGGCAGGGTGACCTTGAATTGATCAACGTCGCGATGGGACCGCTATTGCACAATCGGTCGGGACTGGGGGAACGCCTCGCCCATCTGGAGCCGTGTCCTGTCACCGGTCGCATGACGGGTGATCAGGTCAAGCACTGCCTGGGACAGCACGGGGACTATTGGCCCAAGGAAATCTATGGTGCAGCGCTGTTGGCAACGGTGGAGTCGGGCCGATGAGCGCAAAGACTGGAACAGAAAGCGTTGAGATCGGTGGTCGCTCCTACACGGGCGAATGGAAGCTAAACGGCGACATGCTGACCGTCACCGTTCCCGGCTTGGGCACCGAACGCAACCAGCTCGGAAGCCTCTCGCCGGGGTGGCTCGCCCGCGATCTAATACGAAAGTTGGTGCGCAAGTAGCTGCACAATGTTGCCCCACGATATCCCTCGCGCTTAAATTGTGCGGAGGACTTTTGCCGTGGTTCATGGGGGCTGTTGATGGACTATCGCGTCGACCACCGCGTCGTGGTGAGCACCGAGAGAGAGCATAAGAATCTCTATTCCTGGTCCATAAAAGAATTCGATGGAAGAGGAAAGCAGGTAGGTCAGGATCAAGTCCCGTGGGGATGGAGCCAGCGCTTTGAGGTGATCGAACTGATTCCGTCCTGCAGCCTGCGCATGGAGAAGGGCAACAGCGCCGACACCGAATCGACAACAAAGGCTGAGGTTTCGGAGCACATTTACGGGAAGCTGCGGCCTTCGATCGAAAAGAGGCAGTCCGGCCTGTATTCGATGTTCGGTGCTCAACGTCAGATAACCGACTTCGGGTTGTTTATTTACAAGGCGAAAGACGGTGATGGGGATAGCTGCCGGCTGTGGGGGACTATTGGATATTCATCCGAATGGGATTTCGAGCAAACGGTCCAAGAGGACTCCGTACAGGTTTACGTTCAGCTATCGGCGGAGAAATTTGAGCACGTCATGAGTTTTGTGAAGTTTCCTAGGCCGACGAGTGCCGAGTTGCGGCTCAGTGGTGTATCGGGCTTTTATTCCGAATGGTCACCATCGATAAGAACCGACAGCATTAAAGTTTTGGCCAATGCGAAGGACCAAGGTTTAGAGGACCCTGAGGGCTTGGGATACAGTCCGCCAGCACTGGGCGATGTGCATGAATTCGAGCTGCAATTCAGGCAGCAGTATCCGCTTATCCTCAAGGAGAGAGCTTAGAAAGCTAGCCGGGTGCTGGTTTGCAGCCAAAGTCAAAAGCGCTGTGGTTTCGGGACCGGTAGAATCTGGCGTTTTGCAGAAAGACTAATGTTATCAATTCTCAGCGCTCGCCTGGGAGGCTAGGGATCGGAGGTTCAAATCCTCTCGCTCCGACCATTTTTTTGAGAGCTTCTGCGCTCCTATCTCGCCGCAGCGGGGTCTAGTCGGAATTCTTAGGTCGGAAGCGGGGGTGTTTTTCCCTCAATCAATTGTCGACATTGCTCCAATGAGACCGCGTCGAACTGGTCTTCCAGCTTACTCAACTCAATTTCCCGAAGCGCGATCCGGAACATCATCTGCATCGCGTTCAGCAATGAGTACTGCGAAAATAGTCGCGGCCACAAAACTTGTTGGGCTGGATCGTCGCTGTCTCTGAAATAGCTAATCGGCGTGGAGTGTGCTTGAGCCGAAAGGTAATTGTAGAGCCCGTCATAATAGTCTTGATCAATACCTATTTGCTTTACGACCGAGCGCATGCCGTTGACATAGACAACTTCTCCGGACCGCAATCGCGTCCGCTCTGCTTCCTGCCTCTTTTTGAAGAGCGGCATTTCCTTAAGCTCATCTCGGAGATGACTTAGAGCTAGCCGCGCCTCGTCAGCTTCTTCCGGAATCAAAACCTTCAGAAACCTCACGCGAGCCGCGGCATCGTGTACTCTCATCACCTGCAAACGAAAGGCCCATTCCTCGTCGCTACCTTCTTCGGTCAAATACCAGTACATTATGCCGGCCTCAATGAGCGCGCGGCAGAGAATGGCAATTGATGTCGAGTCCATGAATGGAAGTGTGCCGGCTTCATGTTGTCTAAAGATGGCCTGAGTGCTCATCGCTGTGATGCACATGCGACCGAGAATTGCGGTCGAGTAGGAACGGTTCAGAGACATGGGATTACCTTTGATCTTTGAAGAGATCAAAGAAAGCGTCGTGGTGGCCAGTTCGAAGTTTAGTTCGGTTGCTAACGCGTTTTCGTTTCCGGCGAGCAGCCGAGCGATCTTCGTCTCCGTTTCGACGCTGTAAGGTAAAGCCCAAAGTCGAGATAGCTCGGTAGGGTCGGGATCGCTCACAGCCGACCTCGCCTAGGGATCGTTATCCATTTCAAAGCTCCATTGGCTATTTTAGCCATCATGTACTTGGATGCCGCTACTGATCTAAGGGAGATTTTCTCCGCGCAATCTAAGCGTGAGGGACCACTTAGAGCAATACCGTTTAGCGGCCGCCAATAGTGCAATACGAGGGGCTGCAGCGAAGTTTGGCTTTCGCCTACCTCAAATACCCCACCACCATCCGCGTCGTCTCGTCCACCAGCACCTTCACCGTCTTCTCCGTCAGCATCTCGGCCTGGTTCAGCACGGTGTTGTGCGCGACGGATTCGATCGTGCTGACGCAGATGAAGGTCGCGATGTCGAGGTCGATCTTGCGCATCTCCTTGCGGCGGCTTTCGAGATAGGTGCGCACTAAATTGTGGACCTCGCGGTTGAAGGCTTCGACGTCGGCGAGCTGTCCGGTGCGCGGGATCTGCTCGGCGAGGACGCGATGCAGTTTCGGGTTGATGAGGTGGGCCTCGATCGCAACGGTCACCAGTTTTCGCACGGCTTTCTCGACCGGCAGATCGGCGACTTCCGTGAGGGTGGCGCGGACGATGCCCATGATCTCCTCGTTGTGACGGTCTATCACGGCGGCGACGAGCGCCTCCTTGCTTGGAAAATACTGGTAGAGCGAACCGACGCTGACCCCTGCGACCTCGGCGATCCGGTTGGTGCTCGTCTTCTCGAAACCGTCATGGACCAGAATGCGAGCAGTCGCCTCGACCAATGCGTCGACGGTGGCGCGGGATCGCTCCTGCGAGGCATTTTTCCGGGGTGTTGTGGGCGGTTTGCGGGCCACGGCCTTGTGATCTGAATGCGAGTAGGAAAAGCGAGTGAATGCTCGCATTATATCCGCGTGCGGCGTCCTTTCGGCAAGCCGGTTTGTCGCCATATGAAAAGCTGCGTCAGATGGGGATGTGACGATGAGCGTTGCCAGGATTGTGTCGGCTTTGCAGTTTTGCCCGGGCGGCTGTGTGTTTGGTGCACAGGCGCCGCGCGATCCGGCACCAAGCCTGCAAAGCCGCGCCTTCAACATGCTGCTGCAACGGCTCCCGTACAAGCAGCAGCTGGCCTCCGCCGAGGCCGTGCTGTCGCATGTGCAGAAGCTCGCATTGGAGCCCGCCTCGTTCGAGCCGAGAGGCTTGGGGCGGGGCGTCGAGGCGACGCTGACCAAGATGGGCGGATGGCCGGTCTATTACACCGCGCCGTCGTCGGGCCATGAGGGCTGCAACTTCGTCATGTTCCTGCATGGCGGCGGCTACATCAACGAGATCGTGCCGGCGCATTGGCGCTTCGTCAGCCAGATGACGCGCAAGGCGGGCGTCGTCTGCGTCGTGCCGATCTATCCGCTGGCGCCACGCGCCACTGCGAAGGATGTTGTGCCAGCGACGGCCGAGTTGCTGCGGATGCTGCTGGAGGATGCGGGGCCTGCAAAGGTCACGGTGGTCGGCAATTCGGCCGGGGCGGGCCTTGCGCTCGCGGCGTGCCAGTGGCTGCGCGATCGCGGCCACCGCCAGCCGAACCGGCTGATGCTGATCTCGCCCGCGGCCGAGGCCTCGGTGAGCCGTCCCGAGCAAGTTGCGATCGCGGCGCGCGATCCGCTCCAGGACATTCCGGGGATCGTCGAAGCGGGACGGCTCTATGCCGGTGACCTCGATCTCGGCCATCCCTTCGTCAGCCCGCTCAACGGCGCGTTCCGCGCGCTCGCGCCGATGACGATCTTCTCGGGCACGCGCGATCTGCTGCATCCCGACAGCGTCGATCTTGCGGAGCGGGCGAGGGCGGTGGGCGTGCCGGTCGAGCTGCATCTGCTTCGCGACCAGCCGCATAATTATGCGCTGATGCCGACGCCGGAGGGGCGGCGCGCGCGTGCGATGATCCTGCGTGCGGTGGCTTGAGGGAAAGATGTGACCGATGTCACAGGCCGCGCCGCCGCGATGGGCCCGGCGCCGGCGTATCCGCGCGGAGGGATAAGGCGGCCCCCGGGCGTCTCCTCGATTGGTCCTGGTATCAGTAGGCCTGGAACCAGTAGTTTTGCGGGACCTTAGGCGTGGCCCTTGATCTCGTAGTGACCCGGCACGCATTTGTAGCGCTCGAGGCGCCAGTTGGCGTGATAGATCGGATGCTCGCCCATCCATTTCGCAAGCGGTGCCTGTGCGCCGACCGCACATTGCATCATCGAAATCTCGGGCGTCATGTTGCTGTCGGTCACGATTTCCTCGACGCAACTGCCTGAGCTAGCTGCGCTAAGCCGGCAGAGCACGGCTACGACGGTCACGAACATTCCAGTCACCTCATCGGTAGTTTCAGACCACGAAGAGGATGCAAGTGGAGTGCCAGAGCCTGTGACACGAACAACACGCTGGCCTGGCCGACTCGCCCCAGCGTCCACCCCCATTCGGCGATTCGGATTGTAAAAAAACTGCCCTTAAACCGAAGCCGGGCAAATACGGGGAACCCGAGGAAAGTTCACCGGCAAAATGCGCTGGAATGAGCGATTGTGGGGGCAGTGCTGCGCGAGCAGCCCCTTCACAAGCCTGGCAGGCCCGATACGCTTCAAAGCGTTGCGGATACTCGTCAAAAGAGCGGGACCGCCACACGACGATGGAAACGCGAGGGCAGCAGCATGAAGGTGAGACCGACCGGCGTGATCCCGCCGATGACGACGCCGTTTCGAAAAGACGGCGAGATCGACACCAAGCTCGTGGCGCCCCAGGTCGACTGGATGATCGGCGCCGGCGCGCATGGCGTTGCCGCCGGCGGTTCGACCGGCGAGGGCCACACGCTCGATCACGAGGAATATCGCGACCTGATGGAAGCGACCGTGGAGGCGGTGAACGGGCGCATTCCCGTCATTGCCGGCATCATCGTGGACTCCACGCGCGATGCGATCCGCCGCGGCAAGCTGGTGCGTGACATGAATGTCGCCGCCCTCCAGGTGACGCCGGTGCATTATCTGTTCAAGCCGGATGACGAGGCGATGGTCGCGCATTTCCGCGCCATGGCTGACGAGACCGGCATGCCGATCATCATCTACAACGTCGTGCCGTGGTCGTATCTCTCGCCGGCACTGCTGACGCGGATCATGACCGAGGTGCCGCTGGTGGTCGGCGTCAAGCAGAGCGCGGGCGATCTCAAGCTGTTCGCGGACCTCATGATGATGGCGCCCGACAAGCTGATCTACAGCGCCGTCGATGCCCTGATGTATCCGTCCTACACGCTCGGGGCTCATGGCTCGATCGCTGCGATCCTGACCGCGGCGCCGCATGCCTCGGTCGCGCTGTGGGACGCGGTGAAGGCGGGCGATCATCCGCGTGCGCTCGAGCTGCACAAGAAGCTGCTGACGCTGTGGAACGCGATCATTGCCGACAATCTGCCGGCCTGCACGCGCTACGCGCAGACGCTCCAGGGTCTGCCGAAAACGTATCCGCGGGCGCCGATGCCGGAAGCATCGAGCGCGCAGCAGGCCGCGACCCGCAAGGCGCTGGAGGCGCTCGGTGCGCTGGGCGGGCCGCGCGTCGAAGCGGCCGAATAGTCCGTCCGCCGAAATAATTGATCTCGATAAGCAGCGCCGATCCGCTTTTACCTGCGGATGCGGCGCTGCTACATTTTGCGCGCGCCGCGGCCAACCGCGCCAGCTGTGAAGAAACATACCGACAAGGGGAGGGACTGAAGTCCCATGAAGGATTTTGCAGGAAAGATCGCCGTGATCACCGGCGGCGGCACGGGAATGGGACGCGAGCTCGCACGGCAGCTCGTCGCCGAGGGCTGCAATGTCGCGATGTGCGACGTCTCGGAAGCCGCGATGGCCGAGACCAGGCGCCTCTGCGAGGTCGAGAAGCTGCCGCAGGGCCTGCGCGTCACCACGCATGTCGCCGACGTCTCGATCGAGGATCATCTCAAGCGTTTTCGCGACGAGCTCGCCGAGCAGCAGAAGACCAACCGGATCCATCTGCTGTTCAACAATGCCGGTATCGGTGGCGGCGGCAGCCTGTTCACCAACACGCGCGAGCAATGGGAGCGCACCTTCAACATCTGCTGGGGCGGCGTCTATCTCGGCGTGCGCACCTTCCTGCCGATGCTGGTCGCAGCCGACGAGGCCCACATCGTCAACACCGCCAGCGTCAACGGCTTCTGGGCCTCGATCGGCATGAACCAGGCGCACACCGCCTACAGCTCGGCCAAGTTCGCGGTGAAAGGATTTACCGAAGCGCTGATCAACGACCTCCGCCTGCACGCGCCGCATGTCAAATGCTCGGTGGTGATGCCCGGCCATATCGGCACCTCGATCGTCTCCAATTCGCGCAAGGTCCAGAGCAGTGACGGCTCGGAACGGCTGAGCGACGACGAGGTCGCGCTGACGCGCAAGCGCATGGTCGCCGCTGGTGCGCCGGATGCCGACAAGATGTCGGACGAGGACATCCAGGCAGTGTTCGCCGAGCGTGCCCGCAGCTTCCTGGAGGATGCGCCGACGACGGCTGCGCAGGCCGCCAAAATCATTCTCGACGGGGTCAAGGCAGAGCGTTGGCGCATTCTTGTGGGCGAGGACGCAAAACGCCTTGACGAGCGCGTGCGGGCAACACCCGAGCAGGCCTATGACCGCGCCTTCTACGAAAGTTTTACGCAGGAGGTCGGCTGGCGACTCGGCTGAAACGGTTGGCTGAGATCGTCAACGAACGCGCGCAGATGTAGGTATGATGATCATCATGGCAAGAGATGCGCCGGTCTTTTTGCGTGCCATCTCTTGCCAACCTTGCCAATGTTTCCTGCCAGTGTTGCCGTCACATGACAAATTCGAATGTCACGCATGCGACGGCGTTGGCCATCAAGCATCGTTCAAGCGATGGTGATGGCAAACGGCTCTCATTCGGCGCACGGCGGCTTGGTTAGGGAACCAAAATAGTTTAGTGAATCAGGGGTAACGCGATGATAGAGCGTAGCTCCGATGATACCCGCATGCCTCTCCGACGACTGGATCCTTTGCCCGGAGAGAGAGGACATCTCCGCTGAATTTACGCGGCTCCTCACCGCAGCCCAGGAGGGCGGGGCCACGATCGCGGAATGCCTGATGATCGCGCGGCAGCTCAAGCGCGGCGACGAACAATCCTGGCATCGCGAGTGGAAGAAGCTGGCGCGGGTCAACCGTCATCGTGCCGAGGCGGCGTTCGCCGAAGGCCATATGGCGACCGCGCAGCGCAACTGGCTGCGCGCCCTGAATTACTACGGTGCCGCCGCAATGCCGCTCGACCAGGCGGACGAGCGCCGCTGGGTCGCCGTGCTGGCGATGCAGGAATGCGCCCGCCGTTATCTCACGGCGCGCGCGCCGGGCGGCGAGGTCGTGACCATTCCCTGGGTCGAGGATCATGCGTTGCAGGGTTACTTCCTGCCCGCATCGTCGTCGGGCGGTCGGGCACCGACCGTGATCTGCATCGGCGAGCCCGGTCACCGCAAGGAAGAGTTTCTGTTCAAGCTGGCGCCGCACGCGCGCGAGCGCGGCTTGTCGATGCTTGCGCTCGACCTGCTCGGCACTGAGCGCGACGATTACACCGATACGCTTCTGCAGCGCCGCGATCTCGAGAGCGCGATTGCCGCCGCCATGGATTATCTGGAGACGCGCGGCGACGTCGATTTCGATCGCGTCGCGATCGTGGCGGATGGGTGGGGCTCTTCCTTCGTGGCACGCGCGGTGTTGCAGGAGCCGCGGCTGGCCGCGGCCGTCTGCGACGGCGGGCTGTGGGATCTGCATGAACGATCCTTCTTCGCCAGCCGCTTTGCGATGAGCGATCTCAGCATCGTCCCGGTGCCGCATACGCCGCTGATGGCTTCCAGCGCCGACTGCCCCGTGCTGATCACGCTCGGCGAGGACGGCTGGCTCAAGGCCGACCGGGCGCGCCAGATCGTGCAGAAATCGCAGTTCGGCAGCACGGATATCGTGCTGAAGGTGTTCACGGCGGCGGAGACCGGCGCGGCGCAGGCCCACGCGGACAATCCGAGCCTTGCCAACGAATACATCTTCGACTGGCTGGAAACGCGGCTCGGCGCCGCCGGCCGGCGAATCTGATCGCGGCCTTTTGGTTCAGAAGTCGAGGGAGATCCTGACGCAGGCCTTCTCGAGGCGGGTCTTGAGCGTTGCGAGCTTCGCGGTGAATTCCGTCAGCTCGTTCTCGTCGAACTCCTGGAAGACGAATTCGCGAATCGTCTTGTACTGCTCGTTGAGGCTCGCGATGTGCTTCTGCGTCTTGTCGACCAGCGACAGCCGCACCACGCGGGCATCGGTCGGCGAGGGGCGGCGGCGCAGCAGGCCCTTCTTCTCCAGAAGCTTGGACTGGGTGGTGACGAAGGACGGGTCGACGTGGAGGAGCTTGGAGACCACGTTGACCGGAACGCCGTCGTCCTTGTCGAGGTCGGAGATCGCCATCAGGATCAGCCATTGCGGGCCGCTGATGCCGAGCGTCCTCGCCCAGAACTGACGCAGCTCCTCGAGATGCATGTTGATCGACGATATCTCCCAGGTGAAGCGCCTGATGATATCCAGGTTGCCGACGGAGCGCATGCGCGCTCCTTCCTTCCTCGTCGCGGACACAGCGTCACTCCCGTGAACTAGATTCTTCCGGCCGGTGTCGTGGAGGTCATAGTCCACGCAAGCCTGCCCTGACGCAAGTGCAGAGCAGGGTAATTTTGTCACTAAAATTACAAAGATGAGCAGGTCAGTATTCTGGCCGCCCCCTGGTGTTGCCCGCGGGGCACAGGCTCGGCGAAACCACAAGGCTTACCAAATAAACTATTTTGATTAGGGAACGGCGCAGGCATATTGATCCGTGACGGTGGGGGGTACTCGATCGTCCCGTTGCAGGTGGTTCGCTCACGTCCCTCGCGTCGAATGCGGGTACGTCCGAAAGCGCGAAGCGGCCGAGCGGATTTGAAGAGATGGGGATCTGGGGGGCCTCGCGGTCCGGTCTCCGTAAAATGAGCAACTTGGAGGTTTTAAATGAAAGTGGTGAAGAGCCTTTTGCTCGGCACTGCGGCGGTTCTGATCGCCGTCGGTGGAGCGCAGGCGGCTGATCTTCCGGTCAAGGCCAAGGCGGTCGAATACGTGAAGATCTGCTCGCTCTACGGCGCGGGTTTCTACTACATCCCGGGCACCGACACCTGCATCAAGCTCGGCGGCTATCTGCGCGCCGAAGTCGCGCTCAACGCCGGCGGCAACTACAGCGCCCAGTACAACGGCGTCTTCGCGGCCAACAACCGCCTGACCAACTACTACTCGATGCGCGCTCGTGAAGATCTCAACATCGACACGCGCACCGCCACCGAGTACGGCGTGGTCCGCACCTATTTCGATGCGGTCTTCACCTGGACGACCGGCAACTATGTCGGCGCCGGTTCGGGCACCGGCGCGACCCAGTACAGCGGCACGCTCGGCCTGAACGCGGCCGGCACGGGCCTCATCGGTTCGAGCAGCGGCAACGTCAACGGTACCGACGGCAACCTCTCGGGCGGCGCGCTGGGCGTCTACTACGCCTTCATCCAGTTCGCCGGCTTCACCATGGGTAAGGCGGTGTCGCAGTTCGACGCGCCCTGGATCAATTACCCCGGCAACAACTTCGACCAGCTCGTCGGCGGCAGCGGCACCACCAACGGTGTTACCCAGTTCACCTACACCGCTGACTTCGGCCAGGGCATCACGGCTGCGTTCTCGGCGCAGGACCAGACGCAGGTCTTCCAGACCGCGCTCTGGAACACCGCCGGCATGTCCACCACCGGTGTCCTCGGCGGTGCTTACGGCTCGAACAATCTCGGCGGCACCAGGTCTCCCGACCTCGTCGGCATGGTCCGCGTCGACCAGGCCTGGGGTCTGTTCCAAGCGTCGGTTGCAGCACACGACAACCACGTCGGCTACTACGGCGCGAGCGAAGTCACCGGTCACCCCGAAGACAAGTGGGGCTGGGCCGTTCAGCTCGCCTTGCAGATCAAGAACATCCCGACCGGTGCTGGCGACGTGATCAACATCTCGGGCGTCTACACCGACGGTGCGAGCCGCTACAACTTCCAGGAGCTGGCTGCGACCAGCTACTCGATGTTCGGCAGCTCGAACGCCGCTTATCAGAGCATCGGCTTTGCCGGCGTGTCTGATGCGGTGTTCGCTCCCGGCGGCGGCCTCGAGCTGACCAAGACCTACGGCTTCCGTGGTGCCTACACCCACAACTGGAGCCCGTACTGGAACACGGCGCTGTACGGCGCGTGGGCTGCGGTCAACTACAGCAGCACGGCGAAGGGCCTGATCTGCGGTAGCGCCGCGTTTGCGACCCTGACCGGCACCTGCAACCCGGACTTCAACATCGGTCAGGTCGGTGTCATCACCCGCTGGACTCCTGTGAAGAACCTGACCTTCTCGGCTGACTTCACCTACAGCCACCTCGACCAGAAGTACTCGGGCGTGATCACCACCCCGGCACTGACGTCGGTTGCCAAGCCGGCAGCCACGTACGAGCTGAAGGACCAGGACACCTACAGCCTGCTGCTGCGCGCCCAGCGCAACTGGTAAGCCCAGAGGTCTTCGGACTTTGATGAAGCCCCGGCGGGAAACCGCCGGGGCTTTTTCTTGCGAAGGTGAGAGTTCGGAAAATCCGTTTTTCCCGTGCGCGAGACGAAGACGAGCTATGCGATATGATCGCACTCAAATTTATTTACTTACCTGAGTTGATCAGCTATATAGCTCTCAGCCGAATACGAAAGTTGCGGCTCTTAGCTTCACGCTAAGCCTCCAGAAACCTCCGGTGATGCCCCGCCGGAGGTTTTTCGTTTTGGGACAGGACGTTTTCACGCGAAGCGATAAAGGCTCGCATCAAGAAAACGCCTCAAACGCGACTCCAGCCGCGCATCATGCGGGCGCGCGAGTTCGGCCGGTAGGCGAGACGGCTGTGGCCGGCGCAATAGGATTGCCCGTCGGGCGCGCTGTTGCCGCAGAAGCAGAAATCCTCCGCGCCTGGCGTCGAGATCGGCCAGCGGCAGCGGTTCTCCGCGAGCTCGAGCAACGAGCAGCGATTGGCCTCGTCGATCGGGCCTGTGGCGACGGGCGCATCGGCCTCGCCATAGATCGAGGCGAGCATCTCATATTGCAGTCGCGGCACCGCCCTTGAAGCGCGCGCGTGTGCGATGCTCTTGTCCTGGACCTTGCGCTCGTCGAGCGTACGTCCACGCGTGAGATTGAGCCGGGACAATTTGCCGATCACGGCGTTGCGGCTGACGCCGATGTCGGCGGCGATCTCGCTGCAGGTGAGGCCGGCCTCGAAGTGCCGCCTCAGAATTTCAATTCGTTCGTCAGTCCAGGTTGGTGAGAGAACAGGCATTGTAACGGTCCCAGGTTGCAGATGTCGGCCATCCGCGTCTCGAGATCCGTCCGCTTCACGTTCGGCGCGCGCTCACGTCCTGCCATTGTCGCGAATCGACAAAAGCCCGTCCTTGATGGCGAGACGGATGCCTTCCTCGATCAAGGTACGTGCGACGCCGGGAACGCTGGTGCCGTGGGTGCCCTGTCTCACCAATTTCTCCAGATAGGTGATGGTCGAGAGCGCCAAGGTTACGGGAATGCGGTCAGTCTCGGCTTTTTCGGTGGCCATGGCCGAACGCTAGCCTCTTACTCGGGTACATAAAAGTAACGATTAAGACTCTATTTAGGTTCGAAGGCAGAAGTCAATTACAGCCTTTGCTTGACGCTCAGCCTGTTGGAATCACACATGAAATTGGCCGCGACTCAGCGCGCCGCGCGGACGTCCGGGCAGCGACGTGGCGTCAACAGGTCAGGAAATGCCGGGCCGGCTCAGCCGTGCACGAGCGCCTTTTCGATCATGCAATGGATGCCCTTGGAGCCGTTGACGGTCTGGGTCACCCTGAGATCGGCGGCCAGGCTGCACAGCGTGTAGGCGTCCTCGCGCGACAAATTTCGCTTCTCGCCGAGCAGCACGATCATGTCGCGCAGCGCGCGCACCGCACACTGGTCGAGGTCGGGGTCCATCGCCATGGTGATGTAGTGGCTCGCCGTCTCCGCGCGGGGATAATTGAGCTTGAGGTCCTTGCGCAGCGTCAGGCGGAAGCGGCCCTGCAGCGCGGTCTCGATCGCGGTGACGCAGACCTCGCCGTCGCCCTGCACACCATGGCCGTCGCCGCAGGAGAACATCGCGCCCGGCACGAACACCGGCAGGTACAATGTCGCTCCGGTGCCAAGCTCCTTGTTGTCGAGATTGCCGCCCATCGCGCGCGGGACCAGCGAGGAGATGCGGCCCCAGGCCGGCGGCGGGGAAACGCCCATCACCCCGAAGAACGGTTTTAACGGCAGGTCGAGGCCCCAGGGCATGCGGCCGACCATCCGCGTCCGGTCCAGCGGGATGTTGAGGACGCGCGTCTCGTGAAAATCGTCGGGCAGGGTGCCGGACAGCGGCTTGATCATGTTCCAGCCCCAGTCCTGCCGGAGCTGGACGTCGAGGATCTCGACCGCGAGCACGTCGCCGGGCTCGGCGCCCTCGATGGCGATCGGGCCGGTGAGGATGTGGCCGGGCAGCATGCGCTCGCTCCGGGCGTGAACGTCGTGCATCTCCGGCGGAATGTGAAACTTGTCGCGGTCGGGCAGCACGTCCGGGCCGCCGCTGATGGTGTCGACCGTCACCTCATCGCCACTCTTGACTGTAAGCACGGGCTTGAGCGCGGCCTCGAAGAAGCCCCAATGGCTGGTCTCGGGGCTGGATTGCAGGTGGTGATGGGTCATTTGCCGCGTCCGTCCGGTTTCATCAGCTCTCGTCATGAGAACCTGTTATGCCCGGGCTTGACCAGGCGATCGATCCTCTTTCAAAGGATTTCTGAAGATGGACGGGCCGGTCAAGCCCGATACGGTCATTCCAGCGAGGCTCCCCTGTATTTCGTTCTCTCCAAGACCCTCGGCACGGCGTTGCTGCCGATCAATCTCCTGGTCGAGCTCGGGCTTCTGTCGCTGCTGTTGATGGTCACGCGCTTTGTCGCGCTCGGCCGCAGGCTTGCCGTGGCCACGCTGATCCTGCTGGCACTGTCCGCGTTCTCACCGCTCGGCAATCTCCTGCTGTATCCGCTGGAGTCGCGCTTTCCGGCATGGGACCCGTCGCGCGGCGCGCCCGACGGCATCATCGTGCTCGGCGGCTCCGTCGACACCGATCTGTCGGCGGCGCATCGCACGCCGGTCGTCGCATACGCGGCTGATCGGATGCTGGCGCCGGCCGACCTCGCGCGCCGTTATCCGAAAGCGCGCATCGTCTTCACCGGAGGCACGTCGAACCTGGTCGCGACCGAGGCGCGGGAAGCCGACTATTCCGCGCCGATCCTGGAGAACCTCGGCATCCCGAAAGAGCGCATCATCCTCGAGCGCGACTCGCGCAACACCTGGGAGAATGCGATCTTCACGAAGCAATTGGTGGCGCCGAAGCCGGGCGAGCGATGGCTCCTGGTCACGTCGGCCTTTCACATGCCGCGCTCGATGGGGATCTTTCGCAAGGCCGGATTCGACGTCGAAGCCTATCCCGTCGACTGGCGCATGGGCGGGCGCGACGAGCTTTTCGCCTTTACCCGTAACGGACGAGAGGGGCTCGAGAAGACCGACGTCGCGATGCGGGAATGTATCGGGCTCTTGGCGTACCGCGTCATGGGCCGAACCGGCGAGTTGCTTCCGGGACCGCGCAAGGACTAGAACGAGGGAAACAACAACACAGCACCGGCGCGTGGATCGCCGGCCGGGAGAACGCCATGCAGCAGCAAAGCGCAGACAGGATCGATCTTGCCGGCCTCGTCGCCGATCTCAACAGCCTGTTGCGGCTGAAGACCACGGTGATCGGCATGAAGCTGTTTGCGCAGGCCGCGGACATGGAAGCGATCCCCAAAATCCGGCGGCCGAATGCGGTTCACACCACCGATCAGATCGTCAGCATGGCCTCGCGGCTCGGCTGGACCGTCGGCATCACCGGTGACGATCTCGTCGGCGCGCAGTGCCGCGCGGTGATCGGGCTCGCACCGCAGGACGACAAATGGCTCGCCGGCGAAAACTATGTCGGGGTCTGGCACGGCACCGCGGAGGACGCACGCAAGCGCCAGGAGGCGCTCGACGTGGTTCCGTTCGGACACTATCAGGCCCTCGCGGTCAGCCCGCTCGCCAGCGGCCGGCTCGATCCGCCCGATATCTGCCTCGTCTATGCGACGCCGGGGCAAATGATCATCCTGATCAACGGGCTGCAATATACCGGCTACAAGAAGTTCGAATGGGGCGTGGTCGGCGAGACGGCTTGCGCGGATTCCTGGGGGCGGGCGCTGAAAACCGGCGAGCCCAGCCTGTCCTTGCCATGCTATGCCGAACGGCGCTATGGCGGCGTGCCGGACGAGGAGATGCTGATGGCCTTGAAGCCGCATCATCTCGCCAAGGCGATCGAGGGCATGAAGGCGCTGGCCAGGAACGGCCTGCGCTATCCGATCCCGCCCTATGGTATTCAAAACGACGTCCGTGCCGGCATGGGCGTGAGTTACGCGAAGAAGTGAAGGCCCGACCATGAGCTCTGAGAAATTCGACATCGTCGTCTACGGCGCGACCGGTTTCACCGGCCAGCTCGTCGCTGAATATCTGGCGGCGCACTACAAGGCCGACAAGTCGTTGAAATGGGCGATGGCGGGCCGCAGCCTCGACAAGCTGAAATCCGTGCGCGATGCGATCGGCGCGCCTGCGGACACGCCGCTGATCGTGGCGGATGCGTCCGATGCGGCTTCGCTGAAGGCGATGGCGGAGCGGACGATGTCGGTGATCACGACGGTTGGTCCGTATCAGCTTTACGGCGAGCAACTGCTCGCGGCCTGCGTCGACACCGGCACGGATTATTTCGATCTGTGCGGCGAGCCGATCTGGATGCGGCAGATGATCGACAAGTACGAGGCCGCAGCGAAAGAGAGCGGCGCGCGCATCGTGTTCTCCTGCGGCTTCGATTCCGTGCCGTTCGAGCTCGGTGCGTTCTTCGTGCAGGAAGAGGCCAAGCGCGTGTTCGGCGCACCCGCTGCGCGCGTGAAGGGCCGCGTGCGCGACATGCGCGGCACGCTCTCGGGCGGTACCGCGGCGAGCGCCAAGGCGACATTCGATGCTGTTGCCAAGGACATCAGCCTCATCGCGATCCTGAACGATCCGTTCGCGTTGACGCCAGGCTTCACCGGTCCGAAGCAGCCGAAGGGCAACAGGTCGTTGCTCGAGGAAGACCTGCAATCCTGGGCCGCGCCCTTCATGATGGCGCTGATCAACACCCGCAACGTCCATCGCTCCAACATGTTGATGGGCTTTCCCTACGGCCAGGACTTCGTCTACGACGAGATGGTTCTGACCGGTCCCGGCGAGAAGGGCGAGGCCAACGCCAAGCGCGTGATGGCGGCCAACGCCGAGAAGACCGGTCCGGGCGCACCGAAGCCGGGTGAGGGGCCGTCGAAGGAGGAGCGGGAGAACGGGCTCTTCAATTTGCTCTATGTCGCGATCGCGCCCGACGGCCGCGCGGTCCGCGCCGGCGTCACCGGCGACCGCGATCCCGGCTACGGCTCGACCTCGAAGATGATCTCTGAGTGCGCCGTTTGCATGCTGCGCGACACGACGGACGTTGCAGCCGGCTTCTGGACGCCGGGCGCAGCGATGCAGCACAAGCTGATCAAGCGGCTGCAGGACAATGCCGGGCTGACATTCAGGGTCGAGTCGTAAAGTCCGCGGTGTTGCAGGAAGCGCGGTCCGTGTCAGCGAAGTTCGACATCGTCGTCTACGGCGCGACCGGCTACACCGGCCAGCTCGTCGCCGAATATCTCGCCGCGCACTACGTCGGTGCGGGCGCACCGACATGGGCGATGGCGGGGCGCAGCAGAGACAAGCTCGCGTCCGTTCGCGATGCGATCGGCGCGCCCGCTGACACGCCACTCATCGTCGCGGATGCAGCCGATCCTGCATCGCTGCAGGCGATGGTCGATCAGGCGAAGCTGGTCATCACTACCGTTGGTCCTTACCAGCTCTACGGTTCCGATCTGCTTGCCGCCTGCGTCGCCTCGGGCACCGACTACATGGATCTCTGCGGCGAGCCGATCTGGCTGAAGCAGATGATCGACAGGCATGAGGCCGCCGCCAAGGCGAGCGGTGCGCGCATCATTTTCTCCTGCGGTTTCGATTCCATTCCGTTCGAGCTCGGTGCGTTCTTCGTCCAGGAGGAAGCAAGGCGCGTGTTTGGAGCGCCAGTGCCGCGCGTCAAGGGACGCGTTCGCGACCTCAGCTGGAAGTTCTCCGGCGGCACCTCGGCAAGCGCGAGGGTCACGTTCGCGGCGGTTGCGCAGGACCTCAGCCTGGTGTCGATCCTCAAGGATCCCTTTGCATTCACCCCCGGCTTCGAAGGGCCGAAACAACCGCGCGGCAACAAGCCTGTTTTCGAGGAAGACCTGCAATCCTGGTCCGCGCCGTTCGCGATGGCGACGCTCAACACGCGTAATGTCCATCGCTCCAACATGCTGATGGGATTCCCGTATGGCAGGGATTTCGTCTACGACGAGATGGTGCTGACGGGAGCGGGGGACGGGGGGCAGGCCAACGCCAAGCTCGTGATGGCCGCCAACAGCGAAAAGACCGGCCCTGAAGCGCTCAAGCCCGGCGAGGGACCGTCGAAGGAAGAGCGCGACAACGGCCATTACGACCTGCTCTATGTCGCGATCGCGCCCGATGGCCGTCAGGTGCGTGCGGTGGTGAAGGGCGATCTCGATCCGGGCTATGCGTCAACAGCGAAGATGGTCTCCGAATGCGCGATCTGCCTGCTGCGCGACACGCCCGATGTCCCGGCTGGCCTCTGGACGCCGGGCGCGGCGATGCAGCACAAGCTGATCAAGCGGCTGGTCGATCACGCCGGGCTGACGTTCGCGGTGGAAGCGTAGACGGCTGCATCACGGATGCTGTCATGCCCCGCGAAGGCGGGGCATCCAGTACGCCGCGGCCTCTCGGTTCAATCACTGCCGTCTCTGGAATACTGGATCGCCCGCCCGAGTGCGCAATTGCGCACAAGGCGGGCGATGACACTGAGTTAGCCGTTACGCCGCCCGCGCGTCATACGCGTACATGAACTCCATGCTCTTCGAGCCCAGTGGCAACAGCAATTTTATCATCTGGTTGCGCATCCATGCGCCGGTGGCGCTGAACTCGCGTTTGCTGTTGCCGTTGCGGCGAGCGATGGCGACGATCTTTTCGGTGCGCGGGCGCCGCTCGGTCTCGAAAGCCTGGAAAGTCGCGCCGAGCTCCTGGCCCTCCTGCATCAGACGAGCGAGCCGCATCGCATCTTCCAGCGCGAGCGAAGCGCCCTGGCCGGCATGGGGGCTGGTCGCATGCGCGGCATCGCCGATCAGCAGCGAGCGCTTGCGCGACCAGGTCGGCAGGGTGGCGACGTCGAGCGTGTCGGTGACCATGATGTTCTCGGCGGCGTCGATGATATCGGGGATCGGGTCGTGCCAGCCGTGGTGGAAGCCGCGCAGATGCTGCTTCAGCGTCGCCTGGTCGAGCGCGCGGAACATCGCCGCGTCCATGCCGTGGGCGGGCTGCGTGCTCCACCACATCACGCCGTCGGTCGGATCGGGGCTGCAATAGCCGTAGCCGAAGAAGCCGCTCTGCCCGAACGTGGTCTCGACATGCCGGCCGATCGGCCGGCCGTCGAGCACGGCGTGCGGCACGAAGCCGCCGAAGCCGATCAGGCCGGTGTTGAACGGTTGCGGCCCATCCGGCACGACCTGACGCCGTGTGATCGAGTGCACGCCGTCGGCGCCGATCAGGAAGTCGCCTTCGGCGGTGGTGCCGTCGGCGAAATAGGCGACGATCGGCTGGTCGCCGCGATCCTCGATCTTGATCAGGCGCTTCTCGAAATAGAGCGAGACGCAGGCGCACCAGGCCTTGTCGATCAGGATCTCGTTCAGCGCGGCACGCGAGATGTTGACGGCCGGCTGGCCGAAGCGCCGCGCCATGTCGCGGTTGATCGAACCAAGTCGCTCGCCGCCTTGCGAATAGAAGTCGAAAGCGTCCGCGACCGAGCCGCGGCTGATCAATTCGTTCGCAAGGCCGATCTCGTCCATCACATGCATGCCGTTCGGCGCGAGCTGAAGGCCGCCGCCGATGCCCTTGGAGTAGGGCCAGGCCTCGTAGATCGCGGACTCGATGCCGGCGCGGCGCAGCAGGATCGCGGTGACGGGCCCGGCGATGCCGGCGCCGATGATCAGGGCCTTGCGGGGACGGGTGGACATGGCTTGCTCCCGACGTTTCCGTGGTGCTAGGAGAAATTACGGTCGCTAAATCTCTTAGTGACTAAGATATCGATTGACTAAGATAAGGGGCCGACCTTGTCAAGGACGAAGGCGCGCGCGGCGCTGCTCGCGGAATTGGAAGAGGCGATGCGGCGGTCGTCCGCCCAGGGCGTGCTCTACGGCCAAACCGTTGCGAACGTTGCCGGAATTGCCAATTCCGATCTCGAATGCATGGACATCCTCTATCTCGAGGGCCGCGTCACCGCGGGCCGTCTCGCCGAGGTCACGGGGCTGACGACGGGCGCCATCACCGGCGTCATCGACCGGCTCGAGAAGGCGGGCCTGGTGCGCCGCGAGCGCGACGAGACAGACCGCCGCAAGGTCTTCATTTCCGTCGTGCCGGAAAGGGCGATGAAGATCGGCCAGCTCTACGTGCCGATGCAGCAGGCGATGGCGAAGGTGTTTGGCGCCTATTCCGACGAGGAACTGCGGCTGCTGCTGCGCTTCGCGACCGAGGGCTATAGGGGCGTGCTGGCGGCAACCGAAGCGCTGAAAAGCCTGCTCGACACGCCGCCGGAGAAGCGGCCGGATCTCAAGCTGAAGAAGCTTCGTCCGAAATCGTGACCTTGTAGATCTGCGCGGCCGCGATCATGCCCCACATCGCGCCCAGCATCATCCAGAAGTGCCGCCAGTGGTCGGTGTCGATCACAAAACTTTCGCCGACGGTGCCGACGAAGGCCGAGAAGATCGCGAGATAAGCGCGCTGCCAGGGCACCCGGACGAAGATGTGCCGGAAGCCCATGATGACGGTGGTGAAGACCAGCGCGGGATAGCACACGCCGGACAGCCAGCCGCCCGACATGAAGGCGTTGAGGTAGGAGTTGTGGGTGTCCTCGGGGAAGTAGCGGTGGAATTGCAGCGGCCCGATGCCGAACGGCAGGTCTAGCGCCATCTCCGCGCCGAGAATGTGCCGGCCGAACCGGCCGAAGCGGCCCTCGTCATAGCTCTGGTCGAAGCTCGCGCGCTGCTTGAACATCTCGGCGGTGGCGTCGAAGGACAGCAGCACCGCGATCAGCGCGATACCCAGCACCGCGGCGACGATCGCCATGATGATAATGCGCGAGCGCTGCGCATTGGTGCGACTGGTCAGCACCATCAGCGCCAGCATGAAGGCGGAGGTCAGCACCAGGCCGCCCCAGGCGGCGCGCGAGAAGGCGAGCAGGATCGCCAGCGACATGATGCCGAAGGCGATGACGTTGCGGAACGCCTTGGCGAGCTTGTCGGAGACCACGCTCTGGAGCGCGAACAGCGCCGGCAGGATCAGGAAGGCGCCGAGCACGTTCGGGTCCTTGAATGTGCCGCGCGCGCGTCCGTAGAGCGTGAGCAGGTCGTCGCCGCCGGGAACCAGGTGGAAGTAGCCGGCGACCGCCAGCAGTGAGGCGATCATCGCGCCGGCCACGAGGCCGCGGCGGAGCATGTCGAGCCGGGCCGCGGTGTCCTCGGAGGTGACCATCGCGAAGAGCACCACGGTCACCGCCATGTACCACGAGGT
This sequence comes from Bradyrhizobium sp. 18BD, assembly GCF_054185225.1. Classification (NCBI taxonomy): domain Bacteria; kingdom Pseudomonadati; phylum Pseudomonadota; class Alphaproteobacteria; order Hyphomicrobiales; family Nitrobacteraceae; genus Bradyrhizobium; species Bradyrhizobium sp. 18BD. The sequence goes on from NZ_JAVAYL010000017.1 coordinate 66,640, forward strand.
GGCGATCCAGCTCACCACCTCGGGCTGGTCGTACAGCGGGATCGCACTGATGGTGTAGCCGACATTGAGCACGACCAGCATCAGGATCAGCGGCATCAGCACGAGCCGCAGGCGCAGGCCGGTGGCGAAGAAGGTGACGGCGGCGAGCAGCGTCGCGATCTCGTAGGGGCTCGGCTCGATGAAGACGATCGCACCGGAGGCGCCGACCAGCCACACCAGCGCACGCTGGAGCGCCAGCACGCCGGGCGCGGCCGGTGCGGCTATCTTCACTCCACCGGCTGTCGCCGCATACGCCATCACACGCTCACGCTACTCGTAAACACAACTTCCGCTGTCATGCCCCGCCTTGTGCGCACTTGCGCACTGGGGCGGGGCATCCAGTACTCCGCGCTGTAAGTGGCGACGTTCGCCGCCGGCGTTTACTGGATCGCCCGGTCAAGCCGGGCGATGACAGCGCGTTTTCGGCGCAATCAACTCAATACGCGTTCTCGTTCTTGGTCAGCAGCGAGACCGGCGTCTTCAGCAGAATGACGAGGTCGAACAGCACCGACCAGTTCTCGATGTAATAGAGGTCGAACTCGACGCGCTTCTGGATCTTCTCCTGATTGTCGATCTCGCCGCGCCAGCCGTTGACCTGGGCCCAGCCGGTGATCCCGGGCTTGACGCGGTGGCGGGCGAAATAGCCGTCGACGGCTTCGTCGAACAGACGGCTCTGCAGCTTGCCCTGCACCGCATGCGGGCGCGGACCGACCAGGGAGAGATTGCCGGAGAACACCACGTTGAAGAGCTGCGGCAGCTCGTCGAGGCTGCTCTTGCGAATGAAGCGGCCGACGCGGGTGACGCGCGGATCGTTCTTGGTCACGACCTTGGAGGCGGTCGGGTCGGCCTGGTGATGGTACATCGAGCGGAATTTGTAGACGTCGATGCGCTCGTTGTTGAAGCCGAAGCGCTTCTGGCGGAACAGCACCGGGCCGGGGCTGTCGAGCTTGATGGCCAGCGCCACCAGTCCCATCACCGGCAGGGCCGCGAGCAGCGCAAGGCCGCCAACGACGCGGTCGAACAGCCATTTCATCACCAGATCCCAGTCGGTGATTGGCGCCTCGAACACGTCGAGCGTCGGCACCTCGCCGAGATAGGAATAGGAGCGGGGCCGGAAGCGCAGCTTGTTGGTGTGCGCGGAGAGGCGGATGTCCACCGGTAGCACCCAGAGCTTCTTCAGCATCTCCAGGATGCGCGCCTCCGCCGAGATCGGCAGCGCGAACAGCACGAGATCGACGCGGGTGCGGCGGGCGAATTCGACGATGTCGTCAACCTTGCCGAGCTTGCGCGCGCCGGCGCAGGTGTCGAGCGCGCGGCTGTCGTTGCGGTCGTCGAACACGCCGAGCACGTGGATGTCGGAATCCTCCTGCGCCTTCAGCGCCTCGACCAGCTGCTCGCCGTTGCTGTCGGAGCCGACGATGATGGTGCGGCGGTCGAGCCGGCCCTCGCGGCCCCAGGCACGCACCAGCGAGCGCAGCACAAGCCGTTCGGCGATGAGCGCGGCGAGCCCGAGAAAGTAGAAGGCGGCGAGCCAGAGCCGCGACATTTCGCTGCCGAACTTGGCGAAGAAGGAAATGCCGATGAACATCAGGAAGACGAACGACCAGGACGAGGTCATCCGTGTCATCTGCCGGAGGTGGTCGCGGAACAGTTGCACCTGATAGATGTCGGCGGCCTGGAAGCAGACCACGGCGGCGACCGCGACGGCGACGATCTCGGCGGGGTAAATCCAGCTGAAGCCGGCGAGCGGCATGACATAACCGACATAGACGGCGATGCCGACGAGGCTCAGCAGTGTGAAATCGAGCGCGCGCACGACGCCGGCGATCACGATCGGGGAATAGGCGCGGGCAACCTTCTGATTGACGACGTCGAGCGCGGCGGGCGAGAGCCGGCGGCGGCGCTCTACAAAGGGCTGGTCAGCGGGCTTGGCCGCAGCGCTGGTGGCGGCGTCGAGCATCGAGCGTGCGTTGAGCTGTTCCACGGGCGTCCACGTCCATTCCAAAAAGCCCGTGGGTCGCGACTTTGCGCCCCGGGTGAGCATCCCCTGGCGCCTCGATTATCGGATAAATCGGAAGATTCTCTAAAGCCGGCCTTAAGGATGGTTAGTGATTGGTAAATGCGTCGCGATAACCCGCGAGCACGCCGTCAACCATCGCCTGCTGGGAGAAATGCGCGGAGATGCGCTCGCGCAAGGACGATGCGCGCTGCGCGGTTCCTCGCGGATCGTCGAGTGCGGCCGCGATCGCTTCCGCCATCGCCTCGGCGTTGCTCGCACCGAACAGGGCTGGGCTCTCAGGCCCAAAGATCTCGGGAATGCCGCCGACGCGGGCCGCGATCATGGGAATGCCGGCCGCGCCCGCCTCGATCACCACATAGGGCATGGAATCGCCGCGCGAGGGCACGACCAGCAGCCGTCCCTTGGAGAAGCCGTAGCGCGCCTTGACGTGGCCGATGAATCGGATCGCATTGGTGAGGCCGAGCTTCTCGACCTGCGCTTTCAATGCCGCGGTTTCCTCGCCGTCGCCGCCGAGCGTGAGCGTGACCTTCTTGCCGCCTTCGTGCAGGCGCGCGACCGCGTCGACCAGCAGATCGGCGCCCTTGATGTGCCTGAACTCGCCGACATAAGCGAGGTCGGTCGCATCCTCGGCAATGGTGACAGGCTCGAATTCCTCCGGCGTCACGCCGTTGAAGACGCAATGCACCACGCCCTTGGGCGTGCCGACGATGCGCTGATAGGTATCGCGGGCAAACGCGCTCTCGAACAGGAACAGGTCCGTCGCATCCATCAGCGTGCGTTCGAGGCGGGCGTAGAACTCGCCCTTGAAGGTGTTGAGCGGGTAATGCAGCGAGCCGCCATGCGGGGTGTAGATGCGGATGGTATCGTCGGAGCGTCGCCGCATGCGGACGAAGGCGCCGGCCTTGGCACCATGGCCGTGCATGACGTCGGGCTTGAGCTCGCCGATCAGGCGCCGCATCCGCAGCCACACCAGAAAATCGTCGGGCGACGGCTCACGGCGGATCGCGAGGCGATGCACGCCGAGCTTCAGGCGCGGTGCAAGCTCGGCCAGCGCCTTTTCGGCGCGCTCGCCGCCGGTGAGACTGTCGGCGAGGACGCCGACGTGATGGCCGCGATCGACCTGGCCGTTGGCGAGATCGAGGATGTGGCGGAAGATGCCGCCGACGGGCGCGCGCACGGCGTGCAGGATGCGGAGCGGCCGGTCGGGAGAGGGGGGCATGATCAGAACCAGCGCTCGACGGCGAATGCTCGGACAATTCTCGAAATATCCAGATCGATTAAGGGCCCTCGTGGTTAACAAACGGTGACGAGCGCGCAGGCGCCTGTCTCATCGCGGTGCGATTAACCCAGCGGCAACCTTAATGGAGTGTAATCGCGACGGTTGAGGTAGAGTCGCAGCGTTGCCCTGCGGGAGTGTTCGATGCGTTTAGCGTTCTGGCGTGCCGGCAAGGACAAGGCTGTGGTCGAGCGGGCTGTTTCGAAGTCCAAAGCCGAGGCAAAGGTGGCCGAGGCGAAGGCGGCCGAGGCCGCGCCCAAGGTTGAATCAAAGCCTGCGCCCGTTATTGCGAAGCAGGCCGCGGTCGAATCCGGCGATATCGATCTCCATGCGCTCGGTGGCGCGCTCGCCCGCAAGCGCGGCTGGATCATCGTGCCGACGGTGCTGGCGCTGGTCGCGTCCATCGCTGCCGTCAATTTCGTCACGCCGCGCTACAAGTCGGAATCACGCATCCTGATCGATGGGCGCGAGAACGTGTTCCTGCGCCCGAGCAGCGACCGCAGCACCGAGGAGCGGCAGGCGCTCGACGCCGAGGCCGTCACCAGCCAGGTGCAGCTCGTGCTGTCGCGCGATCTCGCGCGCGAGATCATCAAGAAGAACAAGCTCGCGGAGCGGCCGGAATTCGATCCGGTGCTGCAGGGCATCTCGCCGCTGAAGTCGCTGGCCGCGCTGATCGGCATCGGCCGCGATCCGTTCTCCATGACGCCGGAGGAGCGGGTGCTCGATGCCTATTACGAGCGCCTCCAGGCCTACGCCGTCGACAAGTCGCGCGTGATCGTGGTCGAATTCCAGTCCGCGGATCCTGATCTCGCCGCACGCGTCGCCAATTCGATCGCTGACGGCTATCTCGTGCTGCAGCAGAATGCGCGCCAGGACCAGGCCCGCAACGCCAGCCAGTGGCTTTCCGGCGAAATCGAAAATCTGCGCAAGAAGGTTTCCGACGCCGAGGCCAAGGTCGAAGACTTCCGTTCCAAGTCGTCGCTCTTCGTCGGAACGAACAACACCACGCTGTCGAACCAGCAGATGGGCGAGGTCAACACCCAGCTCAACAATGCGCGCGCCATGAAGGCCGACGCAGAGTCCAGGGCCCGGCTGATCAGGGAGATGCTCCAGAGCGGCAAACCGATCGAGGCATCCGAAGTCGTGAACTCCGAGCTGATGCGACGACTGTCCGAGCAGCGGGTCACGTTGCGTGCGCAGCTCGCCGAACAGTCGTCCACGCTGCTCGGCAATCACCCGAGGATCAAGGAACTGAAGGCTCAGCTCGGCGACCTCGACAATCAGATCCGTGATGAAGCGGCCAAGATTTCCCGCTCGCTCGAAAACGACGCGCGCATCGCCAGCGGCCGGGTCGACGGCCTGACCACCAGCCTCGAGCAACTCAAGAAGCAGGCGACCTCGACCAACGGTCAGGATGTCCAGCTCCGCGCGTTCGAGCGCGAAGCCAAGGCGCAGCGCGATCTGCTCGAGACGTATCTCGGGAAGTATCGCGAGGCGAGTGCGCGCGAGTCCATCGACACCGCGCCTGCGGAAGGCCGCATCATCTCGCGCGCCATCGTCTCGAACACGCCGGCCTATCCGAAGAAGCTGCCGATCGTGCTGATTGCGACGATCGCAACGCTGCTGCTCTCGTCCGGCGTCGTGGTCACCGGCGAGCTGTTGCGCCAGACCGCGCCGCGCGCGATGGCTGTATTCGCCCCGGCGCCGACGCAAACGCCAGTACAAGCGCAGGCGGCGGTGCACCATGAGCCGATGGTCGAGCCGGTTATTGAACCGCTCATTGACGAGCCTGCACCGTTGCAGCCGGAGATGACGGCCGACGCGGCTGTAACCGAATTCACCGAGATCGAGCGTCTGGCCGAGCGCCTGCGCGCCGCGGGTGCGGCGGCGAAGAAGGTCACCGTGCTCGGCACGGCGTCGGGCGAGGCCGTCACCTTGTCCACGCTGACGCTGGCCCGTCACCTGGCGCGCGACGCCCGGGTCGTCGTGGTCGATCTCGCCGCGTCTTCGCCGACCATTGCCGCCGTGTCCGTCGACGCTGCGGCTCCCGGCATCGCCGAGCTGATGCAGGGTGAGGCCTCGTTCGCGCAGGTGATCACGAGGGACAAGCTGTCGCGGCTGCACCTGGTCATGGCCGGCCGTCCCGGCTTCGATCGCAGCCTGCTGCAGTCGCCGCGTGTGACGCTGGCCATCGACGCGCTGCTGCGCGCCTACGACCACGTGCTGCTCGACGCCGGCAGCGCTTCGGACCTCCCGGCAGAACTGCTGACGGCGCATGCCCGCGCCGTCGTGGTGCCGGATGCGTCGATGGCGGCTGATGCGCGGGCGCTGATGCGCGAGCAACTGAAGGCCGTCGGCTTCAGCGAGGTGACGATGCTGAGCAGGCCGGTGCAGCCGTCGAACGCCGCCGAGACGCCGCGCGTGGTTGCGGCGTAGCTTCTCCCACAAGGCGAGAAGGGAAGGGCAGCTCGCAAGTCGAGAGATTCGGGGTCTTCCGCGCTTACCCGAACGCCTGCCGCAGCCGGCGGGCTAGATCGAACAGCATCTGGTTCTGCTTCACCAGCCGCTTGCCGTGGCTCAGCGAGGACATCGCCATCGCCGCGAGCTTGCCGCGCGAGGTCAGCGGCACAAAACTGTCGAAGATGGCTTCGTCGTCCTTGCAGAACATCCGCTTGTACTCGTCCGAACCGATGCCGAGGTCGAGCGAGCGGTAGCCGCGCTCGGCGTAGCGATCGATGATGTAGCGCATCAGGATCAGGCCCGGGCTGTAGCGGGCGTGCTCGGACATCGTATAGGTGTTGAACATCATCGAGAAGCGCTGGCCGTCGGCAACGCCGGCGAAGATCGCGATGACTTCCTCGTCGCATTCGAGCGCGTGGATATCGATGACACGGCCCTCGCCGCGCGGCGCGAGACACGCGCTGCGGACGAACTGCCCGACGCCGGGCTCGGCGAAGACGTTCGGCAGCTTCTGTTCGGCCATCCGCACCGGCTTGACGCGGAAGAACCAGTCGAGCAGGCGGGTGACGTCCGCATCCGTCGTCGCAAGATGATAGCGGTAGCCGGCGAGCGTCTGGAGTTTCTTTTCCTTGCTCTTGAGACGGCGGCGGAACGAGTTGCTGATCCGCGATGCGGGCGGACCGCCGGGCTCCATCACCAGCAGCGGGCAGCCGTTGATCGCGCTTTGCCGCGGCAGAGCTGCGAACGGGTTGTCCTGGTCGTTCCAGCGCAGCGGCTGCTGCGTCAGCGAGAGCACGTCGACATGCTCGCGCAGCGAAGCAAATAGGGCGTCGATGTCGGCGGTGGCGGCCTGCGCGGCGAACTCGGCGTCCCACAGGCCCATGTTGAAGGTGGTGTGCTTGCCGCCCATGAAGCAGGCGGTGCGGACGCGGTGGCCCTGGCGGAGCGAGAGCGGCAACAGCATGAGCGGCCGGCGCTCGGCATCGCGCGCAATCACGATGAAGGGGCGCGAGCCTTCGCAACCGCCGACCAGGCGTTGCCAGGGGCCGAGCAGGTCGAAGCGCTGGTAGGGGGTGAAGAGATGGCCGGGCTCCTCGAATGCGCGCCAGACCGTCTCGGCCTCGCCGACGTCACCGAGGATATCGACATGCGCGATCCGGCTCGCTTTCGACCGCGCTGGCGATTCTGCCGTCCGGCTTTGCATCGCCGCAGCCATGGTCATTCGCGAAACCTGTCGAGAAAACGAAAAATTCGTATTTCGGCCTGTGGCCGACCTTTGCAAAGAAATGTCAATAAAGGGTAATGACTATGAGAGAGGGAAGGGGGCCGCCGGCGAGCACGAAGGTGGGATATTGGCATCCGACGACAGATGGCTGGAACGGCTGCGCCTTGAACTGACCTGGCTCACTGGTCAGGCTGCGCTGCGCAGCCGCGGGGCCGGCGCCATCCTGCGCTTTACGCATGTACGGCCACGGCGGCGCGGCGGATTCCAGCCGCAGCGCGCGCACGAGATCACGCCAGAATTCCTCGACCGCGCCATTCGCGCGCTGAATCGCTGGAATTACGACATGCTCGGCATGGACGAGGTCTGCCGGCGCGCGGTGACGCTGCGCGAGAAGCGGCGCTTCGTGGCGCTCACCTTCGACGGCGCACCCAAGGACTTCATCAGCTTCGCCTATCCGGTGCTGGCGCGCCACGCCGTACCCTTCACGATCTACGTGCCCACCGCGTTTCCCGACGGTGTCGGCGAAGCCTGGTGGCTCGGGCTCGAGCAGGTGATCGCGCGCGAGAGCCGCGTCAGCCTGATGATGGGCGCGAGGGAGCAGCGCTTCACCGTCACCGGCGGTGCCGAGAAGCAGGCGCTGTACTCGCATCTGGAGGACTGGCTGCGCTCGCTGCCGCCGGCGGATCTGTCGGCCGCGATCGCCGATCTCTGCACGCGCTACCGCATTGATCTTGCGGCGCTCTCGCGCGAGGCGTCGATGGATTGGGAGGATCTGGCGAAGCTTGCGGCAGATCCACTCGTGACGATCGGCAGTGCGACCGTGAACTATCCTGTCCTGTCCAACATGAAGGACGCGGCCGCGCAGCGTGAGATGACAATGGGCAAGGTGGTGGCGGAATCGGCCTTCGATCGCGAGATCAGGCATCTCGCCTTTCCGTTCGGCGATCGCGCCTCGTTCCGGCGCAGCCACGTCGTGATGGCGGAGCAGGCCGGCTTTGCCAGCGCGGTGTCGACCATATCAGGCATCGTCGAAGCCGAAGGGCGCACAAATCTGCGCGCGCTGCCGCGGATTTCCTGGGACGGGCGCGTGCGCTCGGTGCGCATGTTGCGCGTGCTGGTGTCGGGCGCGGCCTTTGCGCCGGTGAGGCCGACGAGTAGTGTTACGGGTTCGACTTGACGCGGTCCGGCCGCTGCATCCAGCTCACGATCGGCATCGCCGGCAGCACCCAGCCCATGCCGACCACCACGTAGTAGACCGCCTGACGCCAGCCGGACTCGGCGATCCACGGCATCTGCGCGAAGGCCATGCCGAGCAGGGCCCAGACGGTGGCCAGCACCAGGAGCAGGATGGCGCCGAGGAACTTGCGGGTGCGGATCGTCATGGCGTGGACTTGCGGCTTTCGCGTAACTTGCGCTGCGGGAGCGGGGGACTATAAGGGGCACGCAGTCCGGTTCAAGTCTCTTAGGTTCAAGGCTCTTAGGTCGAAGGCTTGGTTTTGCCCCTGAAATGACGACGAATTCCGCCCCGACCAACCCGCATCGCGCCGTGCGCTGGTGGCTGATCTCCGTGGCCGCGCTGATCGCACTGATGGTGCTGGTCGGCGGCGCGACGCGGCTGACGGAATCCGGCCTGTCGATCGTCGAATGGAAGCCGGTCACGGGCAGCGTTCCCCCGCTGTCGGAAGCGGCGTGGACCGACGCGTTTGAGGCCTACAAGAAAATCCCGCAATATCGCGAGCTCAACGCGGGCATGAGCCTGTCCGAGTTCAAACAGATCTTCTGGTGGGAATGGAGCCACCGGCTGCTCGGCCGCTTCATCGGCGTCGCCTATTTGCTGCCGTTCCTGTTCTTCCTGTGGCGCGGCGGCCTGTCGGGTGAGCTGAAGCGGCGGCTGTGGCTGTTGTTCGCGCTCGGCGGTCTTCAGGGCGCAATCGGCTGGTGGATGGTGGCCTCGGGCCTGACGGAACGTGTCGAGGTCTCGCAATATCGGCTGGCGACGCATCTGGTGCTGGCGCTGCTGATCTTCGCCGGCATCGTCTGGACGGTGCGGCGGCTTAGGGAGCGGCCACAGATCGCAGCGCCCGCGCGGCTGCGCTTCACCAGTGCGCTGCTGCTGATCGTGACTTTCGTGCAGATCTATTTCGGTGCGCTGGTCGCGGGCCTGCGGGCCGGGCGCGCCTACAACACCTGGCCGCAGATCGACGGCGCGTTCATTCCCTCGCCCGAGCGGCTGTGGTTCGAGACGCCGTGGTGGCGCAACATGTTCGACAACGTGCTGACGGTGCAGTTCGAGCATCGCATGACCGCCTATGCGCTGTTCGCACTCGCCGCGCTGCATGCGTTCGATGCGGTGCGCTCGCGCGCGGGCCTTGCTGCAAGCGGCGCGCTCTGGCTGTTTGCTGCGGTGAGCCTGCAGGCGGTGCTCGGCATCCTCACGCTGCTCAACCAGGTGCCGATCGACCTTGCCCTGTCGCATCAGGCGGTCGCGATCGTGGTCCTCACGCTTGCGGTGATGCAGGTGGAGCGGCTTGCGTCGCGGCATTCGGCGGCCCCGCAAGCGCGTGCGGTTCCGGTCGGTCAGCCCGGCTGATCAGCAATAGCCGTAGATGCCGCAGGCGTAGGGCAGGCGCCAGAAATAGTCGACCTGCTTCCCGCCGTAATACGGGCCCTGGTAATCGTAGTCCCAGGGGCGGCCGTAATAGCCTGGCAGCGTGTTGGAACCCGGCAGCAGTGGCGTGCCCGGCAGGTTGGCGACATAGCTGCCGATGCCATCGGCCGGCGAGATCAGCGCATCCGGATCGGTCTCGACATAGACCTTGGGCGGCGGCGCGGCGGCCCGCCGTTTCGGCGTGGCCGGCAGGTCGGCGGCAAATGCGGCTGAAACCGTCAGCGTGGCCGCAAGGGCAGGCAGCATCCAGCGCAGCATCGTCGGCTCCGAATCAAAGGGGCGATCCAGGGACGATGTATGGGGCAGGTGTGGTTAATGACTGTTAACTGGGGCGTTGTTCCGGGGCGGTTTCGTGCACCGCCCTGGAACGAGGCCAGTTACGCCCCCAGCGCCTGCTCGAGGTCGGCGATCAGGTCTTCCTTGTCCTCGATGCCGACCGAGAGCCTGACCACGTCGGGGCCGGCGCCGGACTTCACCTTCGCGGCGTCGTCGAGCTGGCTGTGCGTGGTCGAGGCCGGGTGGATGACGAGCGAGCGGGTGTCGCCGACATTGGCCAGATGCGAGAACAGCTGCAGCTTGGACACCAGGCTGACGCCGGCGTCATAGCCGCCCTTCAGGCTGAAGGTGAACACCGCGCCTGCGCCCCTCGGTGCGTATTTGCGCGCGAGCTGGTTGTACTTGTCGCTCGCAAGGCCGGCATAGCTGACCGAGGCCACGGCCCGATGGCCGGCGAGGAATTCGGCGACCGCCTTGGCGTTGTCGCAGTGCTTCTGCATGCGCAGCGGCAGCGTCTCGATGCCGGTGAGGATCATGAAGGCATTGAACGGCGACAGGGCGGGGCCGAGATCGCGCAGGCCCAGCACGCGGCAGGCGATCGCGAAGGCGAAATTGCCAAACGTCTCCTGCAGGCGGATGCCGTGATATTCGGGCCGCGGCTCCGACAGCATCGGATATTTGCCGCCGGTCGACCAATCAAACGTGCCGGCATCGACGATGATGCCGCCGAGGGAATTGCCGTGACCGCCGAGGAATTTCGTCAGCGAGTGCACGACGATGTCGGCGCCGTGATCGATCGGCCGGATCAGATAGGGCGAAGCCAGCGTGTTGTCGACGATCAGCGGCACGCCCGCCTTGCGCGCCACCGTCGAGATCGCCTCGATGTCGGTGATGCTGCCGGCGGGATTGGCGATGGACTCGATGAAGATCGCCTTGGTGCGCGGCGTCACCGCGCGTTCGAAGCTCGCAATGTCATCGGGATCGGCCCACACCACGTTCCAGCCAAAGCTCTTGAACGCATGCGTGAACTGATTGATCGAGCCGCCATAGAGTTTTCGCGCGGCGATGAATTCGTCGCCGGGCTGGAGCAGTTGCTGCAATACGACGACCTGCGCGGCATGGCCCGAGGCCACCGCGAGCGCGGCGGTGCCGCCTTCGAGCGCCGCAACGCGCTCTTCGAGCACCGCGTTGGTGGGGTTGCCGATGCGGGTATAGATGTTGCCGAAGGCCTGCAGGCCGAACAGCGAAGCGGCGTGGTCGGCGTCGTTGAAGACAAAAGAGGTGGTTTGATAAATCGGAGTCGCGCGCGCACCGGTGGTGGGATCGGGCTGTGCACCGGCATGCACGGCGAGGGTTGAAAATCCCGGAAGGCGATCGCTCATTGGGGGCGTTCCTGTTTCTTGTGGTCTGAAAATCGCGCGGCATGCTGATCGGCGTCGCGGTCGCCGTCAAGCCACCGCTTCACACATCGACGCTACGCATCGTCACGTTCACGGAGGCGGAAATTTAGTGCGTCAGCTCTGCTCGGTCTTGTTCTTCGCAGCGCGGTCCGAGGCCGCGGTGTCGCCGCCGCCGACACTCATCCGATTGAGGGATAGGCGCATGCCCTGCGTCGGCGCCGGCGGCCGCTTGGAACTGAGCGTACGCGAATTCACGCCCATCCAGGAGATCTCGGACGACAGACGGCCATATTCGATCTTGGGGCAGCGGTTCATCACCACCTTGATGCCAACCGATTCCGCTTTCGCCGCGGCCGCGTCGTCGCGCGCACCGAGCTGCATCCAGATCACCTTCGGCAGCGGATCGAGCGTGAGCGCCTCTTCGACGACAGGCATGATGTGGCTGGAGTTGCGAAAGATGTCGATCATGTCGACGGGACGGCCGATGTCGGACAGCGAGGCGACGAACGGCTTTCCGAGCAGCTCCTTGCCGACATGGCCGGGATTGACCGGGATCATGTCGTAGCCGCGCTGCGCCAGATATTTGAACGCGAAATAGCTCGGCCGCACATTGACCGGCGAGGCGCCGACCATCGCGATCGACTTCACGCTGTTGAGAATGCTGCGGATGTAATTGTCGGGATAGGCGTCGTGGTTCATTGGGTCTTCTTTGCTGCTGTCATTGCGAGGAGCGAAGCGACGAAGCAATCCGGACTGTCACCGAGGAGGTATTCTGGGTTGCTTTGCGGAGCCTGTCATCGGGCCGCGCTTCGCGCGGACCCGTTGGCTCGCAGTGACGGAATTATTCATCCCGCCATGTCGGCTCGCGCTTCTCGATGAAGGCGCCGATGCCTTCCTCGGCGTCGCGCGCCATCATGTTCTCGGTCATCACCTCTGCCGCATAGCGATAGGCCTCTGCAAGGCTCATCTCCGCCTGGCGATAGAATGCCTCCTTGCCGAGCTTGATGGTGTAGGCGGATTTGAGCGCGACCTGTTGCGCAAGCTCGATCGCGGCGCCGAGCTCGGTGCCGGCGGGCACCACGCGGTTGACTAGGCCGATCTCGCGGGCGCGGTCGGCGGTAACAGGCTCGCCCGTCAGCAGCATCTCCATCGCCTGCTTGCGCGGCACGTTGCGCGACAGCGCCACCATCGGCGTCGAGCAGAACAGGCCGATGTCGACGCCGGGTGTGGCGAACCTCGCGTCCTCCGAGGCGATCGCCAGATCGCAGCTCGCCACCAGCTGGCAGCCGGCCGCGGTCGCGATGCCCTGGACGGATGCGACCACAGGCTTCGGCAAGTGCACGACCGCCTGCATCATCGCGCTGCAGGCATTCATCATCTCGGCGAAGAAGGCGCGGCCGCGATCCGGATCAGTGCGGCGCGCAGTGAGTTCCTTCATGTCATGGCCGGCGGAGAAGGCGGGGCCGTTGGCGGCGATCACGACGCCGCGGACTGCTTTGTCGTCGCGGATCTCATTCAGCGCGGCATGCAGCTCTGCGATCATCGCCGCCGACAGGCTGTTGCGCGCGGCCGGGCGGTTCAGTGTCAGCAACGCGATGGGGCCGACGGTCTCGCGCAGCAGGATCGGCGGTTGCGAGGAGGGGACGCGGGCGGCCTGGACGGACATTGACGCGACTTCCGTTGAATGATTGCAATTGGATGACGCAGATAACCTAATGTAACAGGCCAGGTGAAGCGAGGGTGGGGAATAGCATGGCGGCAGCGAAAATGAGCGTGGCGGAGCTGGAGCAGTTTCTCCGCGACGAGTTTCCCCAGGCCTTCAGCGGCGACGACATCACGATCGAGAGCGCGGACGGCCAGACCTGCCTTCTGCGCCAGAGCTACAGCGAACGGATGCTGCGGCCCGGTGGAACCGTGTCCGGGCCGACGCTGATGGCGCTGGCCGATTTCGCCATGTATGTGGTGCTGCTGTCCGCAATCGGCCCGATCGGGCTCGCCGTGACCACCAATCTCAACATCAATTTCCTGCGGAAGGGGCTGCCGGGGCAGGACGTGCTGGCGGAAGCCCGGCTGCTCAAGCTCGGCAAGCGCCTGGCGGTCGGGGAGGTGAAGCTCCTGTCGGGTACCTCACCCGATCCAATCGCCCATGTCACTTCGACCTATTCCATTCCAAATGTTTGAGCTTTTCGCAGGTAATATCGCACCTTATTTTTAAATAACTGATTTTACTGATGTAATTTCCATTGTCGGGCATTGACCGTTGCGCGTCTCTTCTCTAGAAACCCGCGCAGTCCGGTGCGGTGTTCGCGCCGATATCTCCCGTCCACGGAAACTCCGATATGAAAACCTTTTCGGCAAAGCCGGCTGAGGTGACGAAGAAGTGGGTGCTGATCGACGCCAAGGGTCTGGTCGTCGGCCGCCTCGCCACCATCGTTGCCATGCGCCTGCGCGGCAAGCACCTCCCGACCTACACCCCGCACGTTGATTGCGGCGACAACGTCATCATCATCAACGCGCAGCATGCGGTCCTCACCGGTCGCAAGCGCGAGCAGAAGACCTATTACAAGCACACCGGCTATGTCGGCCACGTCAAGGAGCGCACCGCGCGCCAGATCCTTGAGGGCAAGCATCCCGAGCGCGTGCTCGAGAAGGCCGTCGAGCGCATGATCCCCCGTGGTCCGCTCGGCCGCGTCCAGATGGGCAACCTCCGTGTTTACGGCGGCGCGGATCATCCGCACGAGGCTCAGACGCCCGAGAAGATCGACATCGCCAAGTTGAACCGCAAGAACACGAGGGCCGCATAATCATGGCCGAATCCATCCAGTCGCTCGACCAGCTCTCGCAGCTCAAGACCGCGGCGGCGCCCGACGCGCCCAAGCACGAGAAGAAGGTCGACAAGTTCAACCGCGCTTACGCCACCGGCAAGCGCAAGGACGCGGTCGCCCGCGTGTGGATCAAGCCGGGCGCCGGCAAGGTCACCGTCAACGCGCGTGAGGTCGAGGTCTATTTCGCCCGTCCCGTGCTGCGCATGATGATCGAGCAGCCGTTCTCGGTGGCCCAGCGTTCGGGCCAGTACGACGTGATCTGCACCGTCGCCGGTGGCGGTCTGTCCGGCCAGGCCGGCGCCGTCCGTCACGGCATCTCCAAGGCGCTCACCTATTTCGAGCCGGAGCTGCGCTCGGTGCTCAAGAAGGGCGGCTTCCTCACCCGCGACTCGCGCGTGGTCGAGCGTAAGAAGTACGGCAAGGCCAAGGCCCGCCGGTCCTTCCAGTTCTCGAAGCGTTAATCGCTTCGGTCACATTCGCCGCGAAAGCGGCTTCAATGAGATGCAAAAGGGCGCTGATTTCAGCGCCCTTTTTGTTGTTCGTTTGTATGCAAATTGATGACGTGTTTCCCGAAAACTTGGCCTCGCGTGAAAACCTGAATGGAACCCGCGGGACATAGCGTCGCATTTGGAAGGGCGCGCAAATCGGATGTGCCGATCGCGTAACTGCTATGTTTTCAAGGGGGCCGACATGATGTCGCTCGATAGCATCACGCTCTATTTGGTCGCCACCATGGTTGCCGCACTGCTCGGCGCCATGATGGTGTTTTTCGGCAGGCAGGAAAACAGTCCTGCGCTGAAATGGTGGGGCACTGCGTATCTGCTGGGGGCGGCCTCGGTCGCGTTGTGGACTGCGGCGGGCGACAAGCTCGGGCCGCATCTCTATCTGGCGTTAAATGCCGTCGGATTCGTGGCCTGCGGCATGGTGTGGAATGCGGCACGCGTTTTCCACGGCCGCAAGCCGAACTGGCCCGGCCTCGTGCTCGGCGCGCTGGCCTGGGTCGCCGCGGTGACGCTGATCGATCCCGCGGCGTCCATGCTGCGCATGATCATCGGCGCCGGCATCGTCTCGGTCTATGCGGCGCTGACCGCGAGCGAGCTCTGGGTCGAACGGCGCAAGAGCCTGCAACGGCGCTGGCCGGCCTTCGTGGTGCCGGTGATGCACGGCTGCGTGCTGATGCTGCCGGTCCTGCTCGGCAGCTTCCTGCGCCCGCACGATGCCGCGTTCTCGTCGAGCATCTGGGTCACGGTGTTTGCCGTCGAGCTGATCCTCTATGCCGTCGGCACCGTATTCGTGATCTTCATGCTGGTGTCCGAGCGCACCGTCACTGCGCACCGGACCGCTGCATCCACCGATCCCCTGACCGGCATGCTCAACCGCCGCGGCTTCTCGGAAGCCTGCGGCCGCGTGATCGAGCGTGAGGCCAAGGCCGGACGTCCCGTTACCGTCATGATCTTCGACATCGACCACTTCAAGTCGATCAACGACCGTTTCGGCCATCCCGCCGGCGACGAGATGCTGAAACTGTTCTCGACCGTCGTCGTCAGCAATCTGCGCATCTCCGATCTCTCGGGCCGCATCGGCGGCGAGGAGTTCGCGGCGCTGCTGCCGTGCGCCTTGGAGGAAGGCGTGCTGGTCGCCGAGCGCGTACGCGAAGCCTTCGAGACCTCCGGTATCGTCGTCGATGAAGGCCCGGTCGACACCACCGTCAGCATCGGCGTCGCTGGCGGTCCGGCCGGCACCGAGCTCGAGGTGCTGCTGGCCTCGGCCGACACCGCGCTCTACCAGGCGAAGCGCGGTGGTCGTAACCGCGTCGAGGCCGCGGAAGAGCTGCCGCTGTCGCTGGAGAACTGGCGCCGCCAGAGTGCCGCGCGGGTCGGCGCGGCGCGTCCGATCACGGCGTGAGACAAAGGGCGGCCTTGCGGTAATCTCCTGTTTACCGTTCGATCCATACCATCGTGGTCATGGAATCGATCCCTCGACAGAACCCCCAGGCCGCCCTGATGTCGCTCGAAGCCGCTGCCACCTCGGCACGCGGCGGTTTCGCCTGTTTGTTCTCCACCGCGGACGAATACGAGAGCGCGCTGATCAGCGAGCGCCGCGCCCAGGGTCGCTACACCCAGGCCCGCAGCTATTGGCCGGTCGCACTGTTTGTCGGCTGCACGCTGATCGTGCTGGGCACCGCGCTGCTGTTCTCCTGAGAGCGCCGCATTTCTGACCGGCAGGGCGCCGTTTCGGCGCCTTTTTCTTTGCCTGCGTCTGCGGTAGACACGCCCATCGAACGACAAGATGGGTGGAAACCAATGATCACCGAAATCGCGCAAATCGACGTCAAGCCGGGCAGCGAGAAGGATTTCGAGGCCGCCGTCGCCAAGGCCAAGGCCGCTTTCGGCCGCGCCAAGGGCTTTCACGGGTTTGAACTGCACAAGTCGATCGAGAAGCCGCAGCGCTACCGCTTGATGGTGAAGTGGGCGACGCTGGAGAACCACACGGTGGATTTCCGCGGCTCCGAGAATTTCACCGAATGGCGCGGCCTCGTCGGCCAGTACTTTGCCGCGCCCCCGGAGGTCGAGCACACCGAGACCGTGCTGACGACGTAAGCTGGGTCAGGCCGCCTCCGCAAGGGGCGGTGCCTCATACGTCTTGAAATGGTCGATCATGACCTTGGCGATGGCGACCAGAGGCAGCGCCAGCGCCAGGCCCCAGATTCCGAACACGACGCCGAGCAGGATCTGGAACGCGAACAGCGTGGCCGGCGGGATGTCGAGCGCCTGCCGCTGCAGGATCGGCGTCAGCACATAGCTCTCCATGGCGTGCACGCCCATGAAGAGCAGGAAGGCCGACAGCGCCGGGATCCAGCCCGAGGCGAGGCTCGCCAGCACCACGACGACACCGGCGATGATGGCGCCGACGGTCGGAATGAAGGCGAGCAGACCGGCCTGAATCCCCAGGATGAACGAGCCGGGGATGCCGATGATGGCAAGCCCGATCCAGGTCACGGCGCCGACCGCAATCATCACGACGATCTGCGCGATCAGCCAGCGCTCCAGCGTCTCGCTGATGCGGTCGATGATCAGCGCGGCGCGCGTGCGATGCTTTGCGGGCGCGAGGAACAATAGGCCGTCGTGATAGATGCTCGGCTGTGCCGCGAAGGCGAGGCCGAGAAACAGCACGATGAAGATGTTGCCGACGGCGCTGATTGCGCCGAACAGCAGCTTGAAGGTCTGGCTCACGATCGCACCGCCGCTGGAGGCGAGGGCGCCGGCGCCACCAGGCAATCCGCCGTGCGGGGCCTGGCTCGGAGCGGGCGCAGAGCCGGGCTCGGCGGTCGTGGTGGGCGGGGCATTGCCGAGATCGAACACGCTGGTGTCGATGCCATGGCTCTCGAGGAAGGACCGAACATTGGTGATCTGGGACTTGATGGTCTTGCTCAGCACCGAGGCCTGTTCGGCGATGGTGGCGCCGCCGAGATAGGCGACGCCTGCGAGCAGCACCGCAAGCACGATGCAGACGATCGCAAGCCGCACCGCATGGGGCAGGTGCACGCGACGGCCGAGCGCGTTCGTCAGCGCGTTGAGGCCGACGCCGAGCAGCATGCCGGTGAAGATCAGGAGCAGGGTGGCGGCAAAATACCAGGTGAAGACCAGCATGGCCGTGAACAGCACGACGCCGATGCCGCCGACCGAGATGGCCCAGGCGAGATCGGCGCGGGTCCGGGGGCGTTGGTCTGCGGGAATGGTCACATCGTGTCCTTTACGGCGGCTGCGGGCGGGGCACTCTTTCGGCAAACGCGCTTCCGATCAAGACCGCGTCAACGCGCTGGTTTGACGCTGCCGCGCGAACGGTGCTGCTGACCATGCGAATCTGGTTCTGGGCGACGGCCACGCCATCCGCGGCCTCACCGCCGAGGTGGTGCCCAACGGGTTCTGGCCGATCGATTTCGGCGAGGTGCTCGGGGAGGCCGTGACCCGCGGGATCGAGGCGAAACTGCCTTGGCTGGCCGCGCCGGGCGATCCCGCTGCAACCGCATTGAAGGCCGCAGGCCTGCCGGGCGTGGCCGACGCCCGGGAGGCATTTGCGCGAAAATAGCATTGCCGTCCCGCAATCCCCTCTGTTGAATTTGTTCCATGCCGAGGGCATGTTTGGAGAATCTTCTTCGGCGGGAGGTCGGAACGGGAGATGAGAAAGCCGGTCGTCGGCGTGATCGGGAACGCCCATCGCGTCGAAAATCGATTTCAGGTCCAGATGGTCGGTGAGCGCAATCTGCGCGCCGTGGCCGAGGTTTCCGGCGGGTTGCCGGTGATGTTCGCGGGTGCGCCCGACATCACCGATATCGCGGCGCTGCTCGATACCGTCGACGGTATCGTCCTCACCGGCGCCCGGGCCAACGTCCACCCGACGCGCTTCAACGTCGACCCTTGCGAGAAGCACGAGCCCTACGACATCCACCGCGACGAGGTCGCGCTGGCGCTGTCGGTCGCCTGCGTCTCCCGCGGGATTCCGCTGTTCGGCATCTGCCGCGGCCTGCAGGAGATGAACGTCGCCTTCGGCGGCTCGCTGCACCCCGAGATCCGCGAGATCCCGGGCCGCATGAACCACCGCATGCCGAGACTTGAGAACGGCGAGATCCATCCCGATCCGACCGTGGTGTTCGCCGACCGGCACGACGTCGACCTGACGCCCGGCGGCGCGTTCGCGACACTGCTCGGCTGCGACAAGATCAGGGTCAATTCGCTGCACGGCCAGGGCATCCTCGATCCGGGCAAGCGCGTGCTGATCGAAGGCGTCGCCGAGGACGGCACCATCGAGGCGATCCGCATCGCGGAAGCCCCGACCTTCGCGCTCGGCGTGCAGTGGCACGCCGAATACGATCCGCAGCGCAATCCGATCAACCGGAAGCTGTTCGAGGCGTTCGGCGAAGCCATGGTCGAACGCCAGCGCGCAACGGCGTAGGCGTCTGGCGTGAGCGTCAACGAGTTGCTTTCAACCTAACGCGACCAACTCCGTCATCCTGAGGTGCGAGTGGCGCAGTGCATCTGCACTGCGCCGGGAGCCTCGAAGGATGCACGGCCGAGGTGCCGGCCGAGCCGTCGCCCTTCGAGGCCTCCGCTGCGCTCCGGCGCCTCCAGCGACAATGGCTTCGCCATTGCGCGGGGGTGACGGTGATAGAGTGTTGCTCAGCTGAAGCGCCACGCCGTTCGAGTTATGCCGGATCATCCGCGCGCGCTCCAAACGAGCGGTTAGCCTCACGCCGCCCGCTCCATCCGCCGTGCGCGATAGGCCTGTGGCGACATCAGGGTGAGCTTGCGGAATGCCTTGCGAAAGCTGCTCTCGTCCTCATAGCCGGCGGCGCGCGCGATGGTCTTGACCGGCTGGGTCGTCGTCTCCAGCAGCGTGCGCGCATGCTCGACGCGGCGGCGCATGATGAAGGCCTGCGGCGGTTCGTGGGTGAGTTCCTGAAATTTCCGGTTCAGCGTGCGCTCGCTCAATCCGAGCGCGACGGCAAGGCGCTTGACCGTCATCGTCCTCTTGCCGGCACGGCGCACCAGCAGGTCGGCCCTGGTCAGCAGCGGGTCTTGCGAGAGCAGATAGCCGACGGGCATGAAGATCGACTGGGTGCGTTGCGCGGTGTCGATGACGACGTAGTCCGCGCATAGTTTGGCGATCTCCTTCCCATCCACCATCTCGATCAGCCTGAGCAGGAGGTCGACCCACGACATCGGTCCGGCCGCGCACACGATGCGATCCGTCGCGGTGATGACCGCGTCGGCTGCAAGATCGATGGTGGGATAGCGCTGTCGCAGCTCGCCCTGCAGCCACCAGGTGATGGTGGCGCGGCGATTGTCGAGCAGGCCGGCTCCGGCCAGCAGGAAGACGCCGCTGCAAAACGCGCCGACCAGCCGGCCGTTGGCGTGCTGTTGCCGCAGCCAGGCGCCGGCGCGGGCATATTGCGGTTGCAGCCGCTCGGCCGTGACGTGATCGACGAGGTTGCCGGGGACGAGAATGGCATCGAAGCTCGCGCGTTTGCCGATCGCGCCGTCGACCGCGACCGTCTGGCCGCCGCCGGCGCGCACGGCCTTGCCGTCGAGCGACAGCGTCTGCCAGGTGAAGCGGGATTTGGCGCCGCTCTGCTGCATGACGTGATTGGCAAGCGACAGCACGTCGGCGACGCCGGCGATCGCCGACTGCATGCAACCTTCCAGCGCCAGAATTGCGAGCTTCATGGGACCTCCGGGTGGATGCCGCGATCCTATCCGATCGGCGCGCCGACGCATGGCGGAAATTGCCCGATCTCTGTCTTATCCGCCGCTGCCTCGCCGGCAGTCTCCGGTCCAATCTGCCGCCGTCGTCACCCGACATGATTGGAGAGAGACATGCCTTACGTCACCATTTCCACCGTCCGCGGCATTCTGGATGCCGCGCAGAAGAAGACGCTGCTCGAACGCGTCACCGACCTTCTGGTCGAGGTCGAAGGGCAGGGCAATCCGGATTTCCGCAGGAATGTCTGGGTCCGGATCGAGGAGCAGGAGCCCTCGCACTGGTCACTCGGCGGGATGCAGCCGACGCCGGAGATCATCGCCGGCACGTTCGGCACGATCGGAGCGGATGGCGTGCGGGTCCCGCGGCCGTAGCAGCGCTGAGTTCGCGGGCGGATCAGCCCAAGGCGTGGTCCGCCCCGTCCTGTGCGCAGGCGATCTGCGCGGCGATTTCCATTGCATCGCACAATCACGCCAACGGCCTGCACGGCCACATTGAGGTTCGCAAGACGCGCACCATATGCTCTGCAAGGGAGCCCTGCCGTGCAGACCATGAAGGCGGCCCTCGTTGCGGCGATTGGCGTCGTGGCTTTGATCTGCTGCCTCCTTCCCAGTTCAGCGGAGGAGAACGGCCATCTTGCACTGGTCGTTTCGATCGACGGGGCCATCGGCCCCGCGTCGGCCAGCTACGTGAAGGAGGCCTTGACCAGGGCAAACGAACGGCGTGCCGAGGTCGTGCTTCTGAGAATGAACACGCCCGGCGGTCTCAATTCCAGCATGCGTGAGATCATCGCCGATGTGCTGGCCTCGCCGATCCCTGTCGTCGGTTACGTCGCTCCCCCCGGCGCCCACGCGGCGAGCGCGGGGACCTATATCCTTTATGCGACCCACATCGCGGTGATGGCGCCGGGCACCAACATCGGTGCCGCGACGCCGGTGCAGCTTAGCGGGCCGCTGCCGGGGCTGCCGGGCGGTACGCCGGACAAGGGCGGCAAGGACAAGAAGGATGGTGACCAGCAGAGCGAGCCGAAAGATGCCATGACGGCAAAGGTGACCAATGATGCGGTTGCCTTCATCCGGAGCCTTGCGGAGTTGCGCAACCGCAATGCGGAGTGGGCGGAAAAGGCGGTCCGTGAGGCTGCCACGCTCTCTGCCAACGGCGCGCTGGAGGCCCATGCGATCGATCTCGTCGCGCGCGATCAGGCTGAATTGCTGAGGCAGCTCGATGGCCGGGTGGTGGAGGTTGCAGGGGGCAAGACGCAGCGCCTCGCGACAAAGGATGCGGTCGTTGAAGCCATCGATCCCGGATGGATATCCCGCCTCCTGGCGGTCATCACCGATCCCAATGTGGCATTCATTCTCCTGATGGTCGGCGTCTACGGCCTGATCTTCGAGTTCATGTCTCCCGGAGCCGTCGCTCCGGGAGTCGTCGGCGCGATCTGTCTGCTGATTGGCCTCTATGCGCTCAATTTGCTGCCGATCAGCTATGCCGGCCTGGCCCTGATGTTGGTCGGTATCGTGCTTCTCACCATCGAAGCCTTCAATCCGACCGTGGTGATCGGTCTCGGAGGGATCATCGCCTTCCTGTTGGGAGCGCTGATGCTCTTCAGGGTCGAGGCGCCCGGCTACCACCTCTCATGGTGGGTGATCGGCATCACAGCGGCTGTGTTTGTCGGCTTTGCGTTCGTCGTGCTTGGTTCGCTTCGGCGCGTCGCCAAGGCGCCTGAACGGGTCGGTGCGCGGGCCATGCGAGGCTTGCCCGCCGAAGTTCTCGACTGGAACGGGAGCGAAGGTCACGTCTTCGCCCATGGTGAGCGCTGGCAGGCGCGCGGCGCCGAAACGTTCAAGCCCGGAGAGACGGTCGAAGTCGCCAACGTCATCGACCTGACGCTGCTGATCCGGCACGCACCGGCCCAAACGGGCGAGGGAGGTACATCATGATGCTGGAATATGTGACTTATGCGGCGCTCGCGCTGCTTGTCATCATGTTTCTATCTCAGGCTATTCGAATCCTGCGCGAATACGAGCGTGGCGTCATCTTTACGCTCGGCCGCTTTACCGGCGTGAAGGGCCCCGGCCTCATCATCCTCGTTCCGATCGTGCAGCAACTCGTCAAGGTCGATCTCCGCGTGATGGTGCAGGTCGTGCCGCCGCAGGACGTGATTTCGCGGGACAACGTCTCCGTCAAGGTCAACGCCGTTTTGTACTTCCGCATCGTCGATCCCGAGCGGGCCATCATCAAGGTCGGCGATTACATGGCCGCCACCAGCCAGCTCGCGCAGACCACATTACGCTCGGTGCTCGGCAAACATGAGCTCGACGAGATGCTTGCCGAACGCGACAGGTTGAACGCCGACATCCAAGAGATCCTCGACAAGCAGACCGACGTCTGGGGCATCAAGGTCACCGGCATAGAGATCAAGGACGTCGATATCAACGAGACCATGGTGCGCGCGATCGCCAAACAGGCCGAGGCGGAGCGGTTGCGGCGGGCCAAGGTCATCAATGCGATGGGCGAGCAGCAGGCTGCCGAAAAACTCGTCGAGGCTGGCCGAATTCTCGCGCAGGAGCCTCAGGCGATGCAGCTGCGTTACTTCGCGGCCCTGCACGATATCGCGGGCGAGCGGTCTTCGACCGTCGTCTTTCCGCTGCCGACGGGCTTGCTCGACCATTTCATGCCGCGGCGCGACAATCCCCAGGCATAGACAGCGGGGTGACCGATCTTCGGCCCCTACAAACTGCGATCGAATAAACCAATCAGCAAGAATTGCTGCGCGCCAGTTTTCGCGATTCCGATTCGTTCTTTGAGAACGAAGTGGAGTCAGATGCAGAACGAAAGTTGAGTTTCCGTAGGGCGGATTACGCCTTCGGCTAATCCGCCCTACGATTCCCCACAAACGAAAAGGCGCTCCTTTCGGAGCGCCTTTTGCTTGTCGCAGATAGTTCGGGCGGTTTAGCCCGAATAGTACATGTCGAACTCGACCGGGTGCGGGGTCATCTCGAAGCGCTCGACTTCGGTCATCTTCAGCTCGATATAGGCGTCGATGAAGTCGTCGTCGAACACGCCGCCGTTCTTGAGGAAGCCGCGGTCCTTGTCGAGGTTTTCCAGCGCCTCGCGGAGCGAGCCGCACACCGTCGGGATCTGCTTCAGTTCTTCCTTCGGCAGATCGTAGAGGTCCTTGTCCATCGCCGGACCCGGATCGATCTTGTTCTTGATGCCGTCGAGGCCAGCCATCAGCATCGCGGCGAAGCCGAGATAGGGATTGGCGAGCGGATCGGGGAAGCGGACCTCGACACGCTTGGCCTTCGGCGAAGCGGTGTAGGGGATGCGGCAGGAGGCCGAGCGGTTGCGCGCGGAGTAGGCGAGCAGCACCGGGGCCTCATAGCCCGGGACCAGACGCTTGTAGGAGTTGGTCGACGGGTTGGTGAAGGCGTTGATCGCCTTGGCGTGCTTGATGATGCCGCCGATGTAGTGGAGGCAGGTCTCCGACAGGTCGGCGTACTTGTTGCCGGCGAACACCGGCTTGCCGTCCTTCCAGATCGACTGGTGCACGTGCATGCCCGAGCCGTTGTCGCCAAAGACCGGCTTCGGCATGAAGGTGGCGGTCTTGCCGTAGATGTGCGCGACCTGGTGGATGCAGTACTTGTAGATCTGCAGATGGTCGGCCATCAGCGTCAGCGTGTCGAACTTCATGCCGAGCTCATGCTGGGCGGAAGCGACCTCGTGGTGATGCTTCTCGACCTTGACGCCCATCTTGGCCATGGCACCGAGCATCTCGGAGCGCATGTCCTGCACGGAGTCCTGCGGCGGGACGGGGAAGTAGCCCGCCTTGGTGCGGATGCGGTGGCCGAGGTTGCCGCCCTCATATTCCGTGTCGGTGTTGGTCGGCAGTTCCGAGGAGTCGAGGCGGAAACCGGTGTTGTAGGGGCTGGAGGAGAAACGCACGTCGTCGAACACGAAGAACTCGGCCTCGGGCCCGACGAACACGCTGTCGCCCACGCCCATCGACTTCACCATGGCCTCGGCCTTCTTGGCGATGCCGCGGGGGTCGCGGTTGTAGGGCTCGCCGGTGGTCGGCTCGAGCACGTCGCAGGTGATGACCATGGTGGTCTCGGCGAAGAACGGATCGATCGTCGCGGTCACCGGATCGGGCATCAGGCACATGTCGGACTCGTTGATCGCCTTCCAGCCGGCGATCGAGGAGCCGTCGAACATCGTTCCTTCGGCGAAAATATCCTCATCGATCATGCTGACGTCGAACGTCACGTGCTGCCACTTGCCGCGCGGATCGGTGAAGCGCAGGTCGACGTATTTGACGTCGTTGTCCTTGATCGATTTCAGGACGTCTTTGGCGGTCTTCATGCATACCCCTTTTGGCTCTGCGGGTCGGTTTCCAGATGAGCAGATTCGTTCTCGCTTTCGGCGAGTTGGCGCAACCGCACAAACGAAATCAGGCCGCCGAAGCAGCCTTTTTTCTTTCAGAGTGTCGCAAAATTCGGGATAGCACCCGGCTCAGATAGCGTCCAGCCCGGATTCGCCGGTTCGGATGCGGATCGCCTCTTCGATGTTGGAGACGAAGATCTTGCCGTCGCCGATGCGCCCGGTCTGCGCGGCGCGGCGGATCGCGTCGATGGCGCGCTCGACCAGATCGTCGCCGATCACGATCTCGATCTTCACCTTGGGCAGGAAGTCGACGATGTATTCTGCGCCGCGGTAAAGCTCGGCGTGGCCCTTCTGCCGGCCGAAGCCCTTGGCTTCGGTGACGGTGATGCCTTGAAGGCCGACTTCCTGAAGCGCTTCCTTCACCTCGTCGAGCTTGAACGGCTTGATGATGGCTTCGATTTTCTTCACTGCGCGCCTCCCGGCCTTTCGATCAAATAGCAACGTCTTCGTCAGGATGCGCTTGTCTCACGCACGATCTTGTCTTCGGTATGCCGGGATGCCTGACCAGCCCGGCAACGACGGCCGGCCACACCCTGATGGATGCCAGTGAGCACGACAAACCGAAGCGGCTTCCTCGAAAGCAGGGTCTATGCCAAGTTGCAAATGCCCTGATTATTGGAGCGTTATCAGCCTTTTAACGAGCGCACCCGATAGGTGGAGTCGACCGGCTCAAAATACCGCAGACTACGAAATAGGCAAACGGTTCAATATCTGTGCAGATCGCTGTTCCGTAGGATGTGCCGGCACGGAACGTGCCTGTTGAAAAGGCGATTGGACCAGGGAAGTGGCATGGAAGTACTGACCAACGCTGAAATGCAGCGCGCTGACCAGCTCAGCATTGCGGCAGGCACGCCCGGCTTCAAGCTGATGCTGAGCGCGGGCCAGGCCGTCGCGGAAGCCGCCAATGCGCTGGTGGAGGAGGGGCCGATCCTGATTGTCGCCGGCCCCGGCAACAATGGCGGCGACGGTTTTGTCGCAGCCGCCGAGCTCGCCGCCCAGGGCCGCGAGGTCTCGGTGATCCTGATGTGCGAGCGCGACCAGCTCCAGGGGGACGCGGCCTCCGCCGCGCGCGGCTGGAAGCATCCCGTGCTCCCGTTCAATCCGCAGGCGATCGGAAAGCCGGCGCTGATTATCGATGCCCTGT
This sequence comes from Bradyrhizobium sp. 18BD, assembly GCF_054185225.1. Lineage (NCBI taxonomy): Bacteria > Pseudomonadati > Pseudomonadota > Alphaproteobacteria > Hyphomicrobiales > Nitrobacteraceae > Bradyrhizobium > Bradyrhizobium sp. 18BD. Next base: position 92,674 of record NZ_JAVAYL010000017.1, read on the forward strand.
TCGGTGCGGGCCTCAGCCGTCCCGTCGAGGGCGAGGCACGCGCGATGATCGAGGCGATCAACGCCAACGGCGCGCCCGTGCTGGCGGTCGACCTGCCGAGCGGCATCAACGGCACCCATGCGGCGGTGCTGGGCGTGGCCGTCAACGCCACCGAGACCGTCACCTTCTTCCGCAAGAAGCCGGCGCATCTGCTGCTGCCGGGCCGCATGCATTGCGGCCGGGTGCGCGTCGCCGATATCGGGATCGACGCACAGGTGCTGGACGAGATCGGGCCCGAGATCTTCGAGAACGATCCGGATTTCTGGGGCGCGGCCTTTCCCGTGCCCCGCATCGACGGCCATAAATACGCGCGGGGGCATGTGCTGGCGGTGTCCGGCGATGCCGCGGCGACCGGTGCGGCGCGGCTCGCTGCACGCGGCGCATTGCGCGCCGGTGCGGGCCTCGTGACATTGGCAACGCCGCGCGACGCGCTCGCGATCAATGCGAGCGCGCTGACGGCCGTGATGGTTCGCCCCGTCGACACCGTGGTCGAGTTCGGCGAGCTGCTCGGTGACAAGCGCTACAACACCTGCATGATCGGCCCCGGTGCGGGCGTCGGCGAGCGCACCTGCGATATTGTTCGCACCGCGCTCGCGGCGCAACGGCACCTGGTGCTTGACGCGGATGCGCTGACGAGCTTCGCCGCAAATCCCGAGCGGCTGTTTGAATCAATCAAGTCGTCGCAGGATAATTCCGTCGTGCTGACGCCGCACGAGGGCGAGTTTCCGCGCCTGTTCTCCGACCTCAGCAACAAGACTCCGGGTCGCTCGAAGCTCGAACGCGTCCTCGCCGCCGCCGAGCGCTCCGGCGCCGTGGTGCTGCTGAAGGGCCCCGACACCACGATCGCCGCGCCCGACGGCCGCGCCACCATCGCCGCCAACGCACCGCCCTGGCTCGCCACCGCGGGCGCCGGCGACGTGCTCGCCGGCATCATCGCCGGGCTCCTGGCGCAAGGCGTGCCGGCGTTCGAAGCCGCCAGCATCGGCGTCTGGATGCATGGCGAGGCGGGAAGCGAGGCCGGGCCGGGCCTGATCGCGGAGGACCTGACCGAGACGCTGCCGGCGGTGCACCGGCGGATCTACAACGCGCTCGGGATCGAGTTCTGAGGTGCCGAGTAGGATGGGTAGAGCGCATCGAAACCCATCATCTCGAAACTCGGTGCGACGGCGATGGGTTTCGCTGCGCTCTACCCATCCTACAGAGTCTCACTCGACCGCGTACCAACGCACCAGCCGCGGTGCGGCCCAGTCCGTCACAACAGATTCGATCAGCCATCGCCCCGGCGAGGTCGCGGCGAAGGCGATGCGCTGGGTCTGGCCGGGCTCGACCGCGAGTGTGTCGAGCCAGTAGGGCTTCCAGCCATCGTCGAGCTTGTCGAGCAGGCGGAAATGGTGGCCGTGCAGGTGGAACACAGTCGTGGCCGGGCCGGGGTTCTTCAGGGCCAGAACGACGGTGCGGCCGGTCCTGGCGCGGAACGTCGGCGCTGAGGCGGTGGAGAAGTTTGCCGGCCTCCCCCAGCCGGCCTCGGGCGCGCCAAGCGCGACATCGAACCGCAGGGCGCCTCGGAGGTCGAGCTTCTCGGGCAGGTCGTTCGAGGGCAGCGGCTGAGGCGGCGAGAGCAGTGCGCGCTCGAGCTTGCCGGACATCTTGAGGCTTCCGACCTGGCGCGCCTCCTTGCCGTCATGGAGCAGGAAAGGGGCCGATGTGGTCGCGTCCACAAAGGCGTCGGCCCGCGCGCCCGGCGCCAGCACCAGGGCGCCGTTGCGCGCCGGGAACGGCTCGGCCGGCTGGCCGTCCAGGGCCATGACCTGGACCTCGTGATTCTCCAATTTGATTGCGAGAACAGAGCGTTGCGAGCCGTTGATAAAGCGCAGCCGGAGCCGTTCGCCGGCCGTGGCTGAGACTTCGAATGAAGTCTGCCCATTGAGCGTATAGAGCGCCGTCGTGTCCTTCGCCTCGCGGCCGGGAGGAATCGCGGTGCCATCCGGCCGCAGGCGCCATTCCTCGATCAGCAGGATCACGTCGCGGTCGACGGCGATGCGACTGGCCTCGCTGGCGACGAGGGGAAGTGGGCGGGCAGGTTGCTTGAGGCCGTCCTCGAACAGGCGGAAGTCGGCCAGCAGGGTCCCGGCGTTTGGTATTGAAATAATTGATGTTTCGACGGCGTCCGGCGCGGTCGGCGCGCGCCCCCGGAGCGGGTCGGCAGCGGCCGGGCCATTGAGGCCGTACCAGGCTGGGGCAAGCGGCACAGGCAGGTCGTTGCGAAACACCAATTCGCAGCGGTCGCCGCGCTTGAGACGGACGTCCCCGACGTGGCTTACGGCGGCCAGCTCCCAGATTGGTGTAGCCGGCTGCCCCGGCTTGAGAGCGAGGGTTGCGGGCCGCGCTTGGAGGGCGAGCTGAGCGGTGATCGCCGGGGCCGCGCCGCCCGCAACCAGCCCGGCCGCCGAGGCTCCGAGGGTGGCGCCAACGGAGGCTCCGAGCCCGGCCAAAACCTCGCGCCTGTCGGGGTCGAGAATCCGCGTTTTCATGGGGCAAATCCGGACCATGATGTGCTGGACAAGTCCAGCCATCGTGCCTACTTGAAGAGGGCCTCCAACCGGCCATTTTTTTGCTGCGAACAGTCAGGCACATGCTATAAGCCCGGCCGCCCGCGGCATCGCGGCCGGTCTTGATGCAAATTCACGCGGGCGTGGCGGAACTGGTAGACGCGCTGGATTTAGGTTCCAGTGACGAAAGTTGTGGGGGTTCGAGTCCCTCCGCCCGCACCAAGCGCTTTCAGCGTTTGCACGGATTACTGAGGGGCCTTGCTCCGCGCGGATGTTTTTCCGCCTGGAGCCGGGCTCGATGAACCACCGGCGTTGAGGCATTCGCCTCGCGCTGGATCGATTAATGACAGCGTCCCGACGCGCAACGTGCCGGGACCGAGCGAGAAGAAGATTAGACGCCATGCAGGTCACAGAAACCCTCTCGGAAGGTTTGAAGCACGAGTTCAAGATCAGCGTTCCCGCGTCTGATCTCGACGCCAAGGCCGGTGCCAAGCTCGTCGATCTCAAGGACAAGGTCCGCATCAACGGCTTCCGTCCCGGCAAGGTGCCGGTGACGCATCTGAAGAAGGTCTATGGCCGCTCGGTGATGGCCGAGACCATCGACCAGACCATCCGCGACACCAACACGCAGCTGTTCTCCGAGCGCGGCTTCCGCCTTGCGACCGAGCCGAAGATCACCATGCCGAGCGAGCAGGCCGAGGTCGAGGAGCTGCTGAACGGCAAGACCGATCTGACCTACACCGTTGCCATCGAGGTGGTGCCGTCGATCGCGCTCGCCGACTTCAAAACCTTCCAGGTCGAGAAGCCGGTCGCCGACGTGTCCGACACCGACGTCGACGAGGCCATCAAGCGCATCGCCGACACCAACCGCGGCTATGCCGCGAAGGCCGACGGCGCCAAGGCCGAGTCGGGTGACCGCGTCACCATCAACTTCAAGGGCACCATCAACGGCGAAGCCTTCGAGGGCGGCGCCGGCGAGGGGATCCAGGTCGTGATCGGCTCCAACACCTTCATCCCCGGCTTCGAAGAGCAGCTGATCGGCATCGGCGCGAACGAGACGCGCACGCTGAAGGTGACGTTCCCGAAGAACTACATGAGCGAGAAGCTCGCCGGCCAGCCGGCCGAGTTCGAGACCACCGCGACGCTGATCGAAGCGCCGCAGGACGTCGCGATCGACGACGAGTTCGCCAAGACGCTCGGCCTCGAATCGCTCGACAAGCTGAAGGAAGCCGCGCGCGAGCGTCTGACCGCCGAGTTCGCCGGTGCGACGCGCCAGCGCGTCAAGCGCGCGCTGCTCGACCGACTCGACGAGGCGCATCGCTTCGAGGCACCGCCCTCGCTGGTCGAGGAGGAGTTCAATCTGATGTGGAACTCGGTCAAGGCCGAGATGGACTCCGCCGGCAAGACCTTTGCCGACGAGGACACCACTGAGGACAAGGCCAAGGAAGAGTACCACAAGATCGCCGACCGTCGCGTGCGCCTCGGCCTCGTGCTCTCCGAGATCGGCGAGAAGAACAAGATCACCGTGACCGACGACGAGGTGGGTCGCGCCGTGATCGAGCGTGCGCGCCAGATGCCCGGCCGCGAGAAGGAGGTCTGGGACTTCTATCGCAACAACGCTCAAGCGCTCGCCCAGCTTCGCGCACCGATCTATGAGGACAAGGTCGTCGACTTCATCCTCGAGCTCGCCAACGTGACCGAGAAGAAGGTTTCGCGCGAAGACCTGTACAAGGATGACGAGGCGGAAAAGACCGCCGCCTGAAGGCGTTGAGACAGCCCTCTATTAAGGATGATCAGCGATCAGGCCCGGCTAGCCATGTGGCTGGCTGGGCCTTCTTGCGAGAATCAGCTTCAACTCCCCGGTGGATTAAGCCTTAATTCGCTCCGCACTTGTCTGGCGCGATTTGGGCTATATCTGTCGGTACGCCCTGTACCCGAGTTCCTCTACTAACTAGTCCTGCATCACGGGACGTCCATCGCCCTCCGGCAAATCCAGCCCAACTGGCCAGCCAAGAGGCGCGGTGTCAGCGTCCGAAAAACCTAGGTGACTCATGCGCGATCCGGTTGAAACCTACATGAACCTCGTGCCCATGGTGGTCGAGCAGACCAACCGTGGCGAGCGCGCCTACGACATTTTCTCGCGCCTGTTGAAAGAGCGCATCATCTTCGTGACCGGTCCGGTCGAGGACGGCATGTCGACGCTGATCGTCGCGCAGCTGTTGTTCCTTGAGGCGGAAAATCCGAAGAAGGAAATCTCGATGTACATCAACTCGCCGGGTGGCGTGGTGACGTCGGGCCTTGCGATCTACGACACCATGCAGTTCATCCGCCCGCCGGTCTCCACGCTCTGCACCGGTCAGGCCGCGTCGATGGGCTCGCTGCTGCTCTGCGCCGGCGAGAAGGACATGCGCTTCTCGCTGCCGAACGCGCGCATCATGGTCCATCAGCCCTCCGGCGGCTTCCAGGGCCAGGCCACCGACATCATGCTGCACGCTCAGGAAATCCTGAACCTGAAGAAGCGGCTCAACGAGATCTACGTGAAGCACACCGGCCAGACCTACAAGACGATCGAGGACGCGCTGGAGCGCGACAAGTTCTTGACCGCCAACGACGCCAAGGAGTTCGGTCTGGTCGACAAGGTCATCGACAAGCGCGCCGAGGAACCGGCGGCAGCGAAGGCCCCGTAGCACTACTGGTCTGTTACGGCGATACCTTTGGGATCGCCGTAACCATCAGGGCGGCGTTCACGTTTCGAGCGCGCGTATGCGCTGAAAGACGCTGATTTGCGCCCTGCGGCAGGCAGAAAGTTCCGCTTTCGTGCTTGTTTTTCGTGGCAATCCAGCAACGCCGGGGTGATTTCCATCACTTCGCCCGTGCCAAGACCGGAAATCACGGTATTGTCACGGGTAGCCGGCGACCCCCGATTAGCGAATTCTTGATAGTCGGGTGACAGCATGGTTGGCTACGAATGATCGGCTATGATCGCGGGAGAATCGAGTGACCGTGATTCGCACGGGATGTAACGCGTAGGGTCTTTTTTGGTACGGAATTTGCTCTATTTGAACTTCATGCCGACCGTCGTGTCGGAATGGAGCGATCGAGCGGAACGGGATCGAACCGCGGACGGAGACAGGAATGAGTAAGGTCGGCACGAGCGACTCCAAGAACACGCTATATTGCTCGTTCTGCGGCAAGAGCCAGCACGAAGTCCGCAAACTGATCGCGGGTCCCACGGTCTTCATTTGCGACGAGTGCGTCGAGCTCTGCATGGACATCATCCGCGAGGAAAACAAATCCTCGCTGGTCAAGTCGCGCGACGGGATTCCGACGCCGAAGGAAATCTGCAAGGTGCTGGACGATTACGTCATCGGCCAGAGCCATGCGAAGAAGGTCCTGTCGGTCGCGGTGCACAACCACTACAAGCGCCTCAACCATCAGACCAAGCACAACGACGTCGAGCTCGCGAAGTCGAACATCCTGCTGATCGGTCCGACCGGCTCGGGCAAGACGCTGCTCGCGCAGACGCTCGCCCGCATCCTGGACGTGCCCTTCACGATGGCCGACGCGACGACGCTGACCGAAGCCGGCTATGTCGGTGAGGACGTCGAGAACATCATCCTGAAGCTGCTGCAGGCTGCCGACTACAATGTTGAGCGCGCCCAGCGCGGCATCGTCTACATCGACGAAATCGACAAGATCAGCCGTAAGTCCGACAATCCCTCGATCACGCGCGACGTGTCGGGTGAGGGCGTGCAGCAGGCGCTGCTGAAGATCATGGAAGGCACGGTGGCTTCGGTCCCGCCGCAGGGCGGCCGCAAGCATCCCCAGCAGGAGTTCCTGCAGGTGGATACCACCAACATCCTGTTCATCTGCGGCGGTGCGTTCGCCGGCCTCGAGAAGATCATCTCGGCGCGCGGGCGGTCCACCTCGATCGGTTTCGCGGCCCAGGTGATGGCGCCGGAGGACCGCCGTACCGGCGAAATCTTCCGTCACGTCGAGCCTGAGGACCTGCTGAAGTACGGCCTCATCCCGGAATTCGTCGGCCGTCTGCCCGTCGTGGCGACGCTGGAGGATCTGGACGAGACCTCGCTGAAGAAGATCCTGACCGAGCCGAAGAACGCGCTGGTGAAACAGTACCAGCGGCTGTTCGAGATGGAGAACATCGAGCTGACCTTCGCCGACGAGGCGCTTGGCGCGGTCGCCCGCAAGGCGATCGAGCGCAAGACCGGCGCGCGTGGTCTGCGTTCGATCCTCGAGGCGATCCTGCTCGAGACCATGTTCGACCTGCCGGGCCTGGAAGGTGTGGAAGAAGTCGTGATTTCGCGCGAAGTCGTGGAAGGTACGGCCCGTCCGCTCTACATCTACGCCGATCGGACCGATCGCGCCGTCGAGAATGCCAGCGCCTGATTTGCGGCGCTGCACGCTCCAACCGTCTTTCATAGTGGCGGCTGCGGAATGCTCTTCCGCAGCCGATGTTGCGTCGCTTATTTGCGTGCGTAAGCGCCTGATGGCGCGCGTCTTTCAATGACTTGACACCCCCCCGGTCGATAGCCACCTAATGTCGACGGCGAGCGAGAATTCTGTTCAAGATTCGCCTCTGTTCCGATCCGGCAAGCCCGGTCCAACCTACGAATGGTAGACCGGTTTTTCGGATCACGTCGGCACCTTGTGGCGGTTGCGCATGAAGACGGCGGGCTGCGTGCAAGGGGGCAAAGCAAAAGGAAAAGGCCATGACTAATCCAAAACCCCGGCCAACCATCGTCCACGGCGAAACGCACGCCTATCCCGTGCTGCCGCTGCGCGACATCGTCGTCTTCCCGCACATGATCGTTCCGCTCTTCGTCGGTCGCGAAAAGTCGATCCGCGCGCTCGAAGAGGTGATGAAGAACGACGCGCTGATCATGCTCGCGACGCAGAAGAACGCGTCCGACGATGATCCGGCGCCCGATGCGATTTACGAGACCGGTACGCTCGCCAGCGTGCTGCAGCTCTTGAAGCTTCCCGACGGCACCGTGAAGGTGCTGGTCGAAGGGCTTGAGCGTGCGCGCGTGCAGAAGTACACCGATCGCGCCGACTATTACGAAGCGACCGCCGTGGCGCTCGCCGACACCGATGCGAAGTCGGTCGAGGCCGAGGCTCTGGCGCGCTCGGTCGTGTCCGACTTCGAGAGCTATGTGAAGCTCAACAAGAAGATCTCGGCCGAGGTCGTCGGCGTCGTGCAGGCGATCACCGATTTCGCCAAGCTCGCCGACACCGTTGCCTCGCATCTCGCGGTCAAGATCGCCGATCGCCAGGGCATCCTGGAGACGCTGTCCGTCACCACGCGCCTGGAGAAGGTGCTGGGCCTGATGGAGAGCGAGATCTCGGTGCTGCAGGTCGAGAAGCGCATCCGCTCGCGCGTCAAGCGCCAGATGGAGAAGACCCAGCGCGAGTATTATCTCAACGAGCAGATGAAGGCGATCCAGAAGGAACTCGGCGACGACGACGGTCGCGACGAGCTCGCCGATCTCGAAGAGAAGATCTCCAAGACCAAGCTCTCCAAGGAAGCGCGCGATAAGGCGCAGCATGAATTGAAGAAGCTGCGCCAGATGTCGCCGATGTCCGCGGAAGCGACCGTCGTGCGCAACTATCTGGATTGGCTGCTGTCGATTCCGTGGAACAAGAAGTCCAAGGTGAAGAAGGATCTGGAAGCGGCGCAGGCCGTTCTGGACTCTGATCACTACGGACTGGAGAAGGTCAAGGAACGCATCGTCGAGTATCTCGCGGTGCAGTCGCGCGCCAACAAGCTGACGGGCCCGATTCTGTGCCTCGTCGGTCCTCCCGGCGTCGGCAAGACCTCGCTCGGCAAGTCGATCGCGAAGGCGACCGGACGTGAGTTCGTGCGCGTCTCGCTCGGCGGCGTGCGCGACGAGGCCGAGATCCGCGGTCACCGCCGCACCTATATCGGCTCGATGCCCGGCAAGATCATCCAGTCGATGCGGAAGGCGAAGTCGTCCAATCCGCTGTTCCTGCTGGACGAGATCGACAAGATGGGCGCCGACTTCCGCGGCGATCCATCCTCGGCCTTGCTCGAGGTCCTCGACCCCGAGCAGAACGGGACCTTCAACGACCACTATCTCGAGGTCGACTACGATCTGTCCAACGTGATGTTCATCACGACCGCGAATACGCTCAATATTCCCGGACCGCTGATGGACCGCATGGAGATCATCCGGATCGCGGGCTACACCGAGAACGAGAAGGTCGAGATCGCGCGCAAGCATTTGATCCCGAACGCGGTGTCCAAGCACGGCCTGGACTCCAAGGAGTTCTCGATCGACGACGACGCGCTGCTGCTTCTGATCCGCCGCTACACCCGCGAAGCGGGCGTGCGTAACCTGGAGCGTGAGCTCTCCACACTCGCCCGCAAGGCGGTGAAGGAGCTGATGATCTCCAAGAAGAAGTCGGTCAAGGTCACCGAGAAGACTCTGGAAGAGCTGCTCGGCGTGCCGAAGTACCGCTTCGGCGAGATCGAGAGCGAGCCGCAGGTCGGCATCGTCACCGGCCTTGCCTGGACCGATGTCGGCGGCGAGCTGCTGACCATCGAAGGCGTCATGATGCCCGGCAAGGGCAAGATGACCGTCACGGGCAATCTGCGCGACGTGATGAAGGAGTCGATCTCGGCGGCGGCGTCCTACGTCCGCTCGCGGGCGATCAACTACGGCATCGAGCCGCCGATGTTCGACCGTCGTGACATCCACGTGCACGTGCCGGAAGGCGCGACGCCGAAGGACGGTCCGTCGGCGGGCGTCGCCATGGCCACCGCGATCATCTCGGTCATGACCGGCATTCCGGTCCGCCATGATGTCGCGATGACCGGCGAGATCACGCTGCGTGGTCGCGTGCTGCCGATCGGCGGTCTGAAGGAGAAGCTGCTGGCGGCTGCCCGCGGCGGCATCAAGACGGTGCTGATCCCCGAAGACAACGCCAAGGATCTCACGGAGATTTCCGATGCGATCAAGGGCGGCATGGAGATCATCCCGGTCTCCCGTCTCGACGACGTCGTCGCCAAGGCGCTGGTGAAGAAGCCCGTGCCGATCGTCTGGGAAGAGGACACCAAGGTGACGGTGAAGCCGGACGGCGACGAAGCCGCCGGCGGCCTGACCGCTCACTGAGATCGCAATTCGAAAAGATGATAAAACGGCGCCTTCGGGCGCCGTTTTTGTTTGGGGGCAAGGGACGCGGGCGATGCAGATCGACGGGCAATGCCATTGCGGCAAGATCACCTTTGAGGCCGAGATCGACCCTGATGCGGTCTCGGTCTGCCATTGCCGGGATTGCCAGGCCCTGACGGGATCGCCGTTCCGGGTGACGGCGATCTGCACCGCTGCCGACGTCAGGCTCACCGGCGGCACGCCAATGGTCTACGGCAAGCGCGGCGACAATGGCCGGATGCGCTTCCAGCACTTCTGCGCCGATTGCGGTTCCCCGCTGTTCACCAGCGGCGAGGGCGACCAGGCCGACGATTGGGGCATCCGCTGGGGCGCGATCCGCCAGCGCGACGCCCTGCGCCCGGTCAGGCAGATCTGGTGCCAATCGGCCGCTGTCTGGATCGATGCAGTGCCGCTGCTGCCGGGCAGGCCGAGGGATTGAGGGTGCCAGGATTGCCGTTCCGCACTTGCCCCTAGGGGGCGGGTAAGGATAAAGAGGCGCCATGGGGCGATTAGCTCAGCTGGTTAGAGCATCTCGTTTACACCGAGAGGGTCCGCGGTTCGAATCCGTGATCGCCCACCATCTTGCGCTCGCGCAGCGATGCGGGCCGCCACGCCAAAGCCCAACAGGCGAGGGCGGGAGTTGGGCGGCTAGCTTCGACCAAGCGAGGCCGAACCATTTGTGATCATTGTCACAGCCGCCCGGGCCTGTATGGGCCAAGGTCATCCCCGCAAGTCACAGCGGAGGGTTGGCCCAATGTGTGCGCTGCTGGATCTTATCTATCGCCATTGCTGCCGAGCGTGCCTGCGCGAAGCGCGCCGCATGAGCCAAGGCGGTTCGACCATCGCACTCTGGTAAGTCCGGGCCTGACGACGCGACGGAGCGCCCCCCGGAAGGGTGCACCCGTCATTCCGACGTGATATCGCCGCTGTGCGGTCGCAGAACCGCGACGGAACGCATCGCGCGGATCCGACAGACTGGGGACACCATGGAACAGCCAAGCGGGCACGAGCAGAACGCCGACCAGATCGCCTATTGGAACGGCCCGAGCGGCCAGCGTTGGGCCGAGCGTCATTCGGCACAGGAGAGCCTGCTCGGACCCATCGCCGACGTGCTGATCGAACGCGCAAGGCCGAAGCCGGGCGAGCGCGTTCTCGATGTCGGCTGTGGTTCGGGTGCGACGACGTTTGCGTTCGCGAAGGCGGTGGCGCCCGACGGCTTTGCGCTTGGCCTCGACGTATCCGAACCGATGCTGTCGCAGGCGCGCGCGTTTGCGCCAAAGGGCCTGCCGCTCGATTTCGTGCTGGCAGATGCGACGGTCTATCCGTTCGAGCCGGCCAGCTTCGATTTGCTCGCCTCGCGCTTCGGCGTGATGTTCTTCGCCGACCCCATCGCCTCCTTCATCAATTTGCGCCGTGCGCTGCAGCCGTCCGGACGGCTCGCCTTCGCCTGCTGGCGCGAGCCGAAGGAAAATCCGTGGATGATGGCGCCGCTGATGGCGGTCTACAAGCACGTGCCGAAGATGCCGCCGGTCGGGCCGGAAGAGCCGGGCCCGTTCGCCTTCGCCTCGGAAGAGCGGGTGATGCGCATCCTGAAAGGCGCCGGCTTCGCGGACGTGGCGATGGCGCCGCATAATCTGCCGATGGACATCGCCATCGGTGGCGGGCTCGATGCCGCCGTCGACGGCTCGCTCCAGATCGGCCCCGCCAGCCGCGCGCTGCAGGGCCATCCGCCGGAGACGTACGCCGCCGCGAAAGCCTCGATCCGCGAGACGCTCGCGCCGTTCCTGAAAGGGCAGAGCGTGTCGCTGCAGGGCGCGATCTGGATCGTGACGGCGAGGGCCTCGTAAGGCGCGTGTCTATCAGACCCGTCATCCAGCGGCGCGATGCGCAGCATCGCGCCGGGAGCCTCGAAGGATGAACGGCCGAGATGCAGCCGGGCCGTCGCCCTTCGAGGGCCGCTGAAGAAGCGGCCACCTCAGAGTGACGGTGAGAGATTTGGGACGCTGCTCCAACCTCGTCGTCCCTAATGACGGTGTGAATGCGGAGGCGCCCTAATCGGCGAGCATCATCCGCACCCCCTCACACCACATCATCCGGCGCCAGCGCGCAGCCATTGTCCGGATGGGTCTCGACCTGAAGTGTGGTGTGGCCGATGCGGTAGGTCGTCTTCAGGAGCTGCGCCGTCTCCATCAGGAACGCGTCGACGGTGCCGGCGGGCATGACGAGATGGCAGGTCAGCGCCGTCTCGGTGGTTGAGATCGGCCAGACGTGCAGATCGTGGATCGCCGATACGCCCGGCCGCGCCAGCAGGAACGCCCTGATTTCGGCAAGGTCGGTCCCCTTGGGCGCCGCCGCCATCGACATGTCGATGGAGCCGCGCAAAAGGCTGGTGGTGCTCCAGAGGATGGTGGCGCAGATCACGAGGCTGGTGACGGGGTCGAGCCAGAGCCAGCCGGTCCAGATGATCAGCGCTGCCGAGACCACGACGCCGAGCGAGACCGCGGCGTCGGCGGCCATGTGCAAATACGCGCCTTCGATGTTGATGTCGTCCTTGCGGCCGCTCGCGAATAGCATCGCGGTGAAACCGTTGATGAGGATGCCGATGCCGGCCACCACCATCACGGTGACGCCCGCAACCGGCTCCGGCTCGCGCAGGCGCAAAATCGCCTCCCAGCCGATCGCGCCGGTTGCGACCAGCAGGAATACGGCGTTCGCCAGTGCAGCCAGGATCGTTGAGGCGCGCAGGCCATAGGTGAAGCGGCCGCTCGGCGCGCGCCGCGCCGCGATCGATGCGCCCCAGGCCACGACGAGGCCGAGCATGTCGGAGAGATTATGGCCGGCGTCCGCGAGCAGGGCGGTGGAGTTGCCGATATAGCCGTAGACCGCCTCGGCGACGACCAGCGCGGTGTTGAGCGTGATGCCGATCGCGAACGCCTTGCCGAAATTGGCGGGCGCGTGGACGTGTCCGGCGCCCTGGGCGTGATCATGGCTATGGCCATGCCCGTGATCGGCATGATCATGCTGGTGATGATCGTGATGGTCGTGGTTGCCCAAACCTAGCGCTCCTCGGAAGCGGCCAAATCAGGCGCCATTGTAGGTGTTTCGTGTGCCACGTCACGGCGGAACAGCACGTAGAGCGCGGGCAGCACCAGCAGCGTCAGGATGGTCGAGGAGATGATGCCGCCGATCACCACGGTTGCGAGCGGCCGCTGCACCTCGGCGCCGGCGCCGGTGGCGAGCGCCATCGGCACGAAGCCGAGGGAAGCAACCAGCGCCGTCATCAGCACCGGGCGCAGCCGCGTCAGTGCGCCTTCGCGCACGGCATCGGCAACGGATCGTCCGTCGCTGCGCAGCCGCTCGATGAAGGCGATGATGACGAGGCCGTTGAGCACGGCGACACCGGACAGCGCGATGAAGCCGACCCCGGCGCTGATCGACAGCGGAATGCCGCGCAGCAGCAGCGCCATGACACCGCCGGTCAGCGCCAGCGGCACGCCGGAGAACACCAACGCTGCATCCGCCGCCGAACCCATCCCCATGAACAGCAGCAGGAACACCAGCAGCAGCGCCACCGGCACCACGATCGTCAGCCGCTTGGTGGCGGAGACCAGTTGTTCGAACTGGCCGCCCCAGCCGATCCAGTAGCCCGGCGGCAGCTTGACCTTCTCGGCGACGGCGTCCTGCGCCTCGGCGACGAAGGAGCGCAGATCGCGTCCCCGGACATTGGCCATCACCACCACACGGCGCTTGCCGTTCTCGCGGCTGATCTGGTTCGGGCCCGGCGCGATCTCGATCGCCGCGACGGAGGAGAGGGGCACGTAGCGCAGTGCGGTGTTTCCGCCCGGCCATGCGGTCTTGGTGACGGCTGCGACATCCTCGCCAGGGGGCAGCGGGATCGGCAGCGACTTGATCGCGTCCGGATCGGCCCGCAGGCTCTCCGGCAGGCGCACCACGATGTCGAAGCGCCGATCGCCCTCGAACAGCTTTCCGGCCGGTTTGCCGCCGATCGCGATCTCGACGAGGTTTTGCACCTCGCTGAGGCTGAGGCCGTAGCGCGACAGCGCCTGGCGGTCGAGCTTGACCGTGAGGATCGGCAGACCCGCGATCTGCTCGGTCTTGACGTCGGCCGCGCCTTCGATGCCGTGCACCACGCCGTTGACCTGCTGGGCGATGCCGGCAAGCACGTCGAGATCGTCGCCGAAGATCTTGACGCCGACGTCGCTGCGGATGCCGGCGATGAGCTCGTTGACGCGCATCTGGATCGGCTGGGTCATGCCGTAAGCGGTGCCGGGCAGGGTGTTGGCGGCGTGCTCGAGCTCGGCGACCACCTCGCTCTTCGGCTTGGCGGGATCGGGCCATTGGTCGCGCGGCTTGAGCGTGACGTAGGTGTCGGCGACGTTCGGCGGCATTGGATCGTTGGCGATCTCGGCGGTGCCGATCTTGGAGAAGATCGTCGCGACTTCAGGCACCTGCTTGACCGCCTGCTCCAGCCGAAGCTGCATGTCCACGCTCTGAGTCAGGCTGGTGCCGGGAATGCGGATCGTCTCGATGGTGATGTCGCCTTCGTCTAGGCTCGGGATGAATTCGCCGCCCATGCGCGTCGCAGCGAACAGGCTGCCGGCGACGATCAGCACGGCGCCGAACGCGACGCTGCGGCGGTAGCGGATGGCACGGTCGAGCAGCGGCACATAGAACCGCTTGGCCGCCCGCATGAACACGTTCTCCTTCTCGGAGACTTTTCCGGTGACGAAGATCGCGACCGCCGCCGGCACGAAGGTCACCGACAGCAATGCGGCACCCGCAAGCGCCATCAGCACCGTCAGCGCCATCGGCGTGAACATCTTGCCCTCGGTCCCCGTCAGGGTCAGGACCGGGAGGTACACTACGGCGATGATCAGCGTGCCGAACAGGCTCGGCTTGATCACCTCGCTGCTGCCGTCGCGGATGGTCTGAAGCCGCTCCTCCAGCGTCAGCAGCCGGCCGCGCCGGTGCTGCTCGACGGCGAGAAGCCGCAGGCAGTTCTCGACGATAATGACCGCACCATCGACGATAATGCCGAAGTCGATGGCGCCGAGACTCATCAGATTAGCGCTGACCTTGCTCTGGACCATACCCGTGATCGTGAACAGCATGGAGAGGGGAATGACGCAGGCGGTGATCAGCGCGGCGCGGATGTTGCCGAGGATCAGGAACAGCACCGCGATTACCAGCGCCGCGCCCTCGACGAGGTTCTTCTCGACGGTCTGGATGGTGGCTTCGACCAGATAGGTGCGGTCATAGACCGCGCGCGCGATCACGCCATCGGGCAGCGATTTCGCGATCTCCGCGAGCCTCGCTTTCACGCGCTGCGCGACCGTGCGGCTGTTCTCGCCGATCAGCAGCATCGCCGTGCCGAGCACGGTCTCGCTGCCGTTCGTCGTCGCCGCGCCCGTGCGGAGATCCTGGCCTTCGCTGACCTCGGCGACGTCGCGGATGCGCACGGGCACGCCGCCGCGCGAGCCGATCACGATATCGCTGATATCAGCGATATTGGCGACCTGGCCGGGGGCGCGGACCAGATATTGCTCGCCGTTGCGCTCGATATAGCCGGCGCCGACATTGGCGTTGTTGGCGGCAAGCGCCGTCATGATGTCACGGAAGCCGAGCTTGTAGGCCATCAGCCGGCCGGGGATCGGCAGCACGTGGAATTGCCGCTCATAGCCGCCGATCGAGTTGACCTCGATCACGCCGGGAATGGTGCGCAGTTGCGGCTTGATGATCCAGTCCTGAATGGTGCGCAGTTCCGTCGGCGTGAACTCGGCGCCGGTCGGCGACCTGGCGCCGTCCCTGGCCTCGACGGAGTAGACATAGATCTCGCCGAGCCCGGTCGAGATCGGCCCCATCGCGACCTCGGTGCCGGCAGGCAACTGATCCTTCGCCTGCTGGATGCGCTCATTGACGAGCTGGCGTGCGAAATAGATGTCGGTGCCGTCCTGGAACACGACGGTGACCTGGCTCAGCCCATAGCGTGAGATCGAACGGGTGTAGTCGAGCTTTGGCAGACCGCCCATCGCGGTTTCGATCGGGAAGGTGATGCGCTGCTCGGCCTCGAGCGGCGACAAGCCCGGCGCGCGCGTGTTGATCTGGACCTGCACGTTGGTGACGTCAGGGACGGCATCGATCGGCAGGCGGGTGAAATTCCAGGCGCCAAACGCGCCGGCCGCGAGCGCGAGCAGGACGACCAGCCAGCGCTGGCGGACCGAGAAGGCGAGGAGCGCGTCAATCATGATCGGCGTCTCCCTTGCCCATCTCCGCCTTCACGACGAAGCTGTTCTCGGCGACGTAGCGTTCTCCCGGCGAGAGACCGGCGCGGATCTCGACGAATCTCGGATCGGAATCGCCGAGTTCGACCGGGCGCGCCTCGATCTTGTCGCCGTCCTCGCGGACGAACACGATGGTCTTGTTCTCCAGCGTCTGGATCGCGCTACGCCGCACCGCGACCGCGACGTTGCGCGCGGCGAGGATCAGCCGCGCGGTGACGAACAGGCCTGGGCGCAAGCGGCCGTCCGGATTGGGCAGCACCACGCGGGCGAGCGCGGTCTGGGTCTCGCTCGAGCCGATCGGCGCCATGTAGGAGATCGTGCCCTTGATCTCGCCGCGGCCGTCGTCGGGATCGATCAGCACCTCGTCGTTCAGGCGCACGCGCCGGAGGTCCTGCCGGTAGATCGAGAGATCAACCCAGATCGTCGAGAGGTCGGCGACGACGAAGGCCGGCTTCTGCTCGGAGGCGTATTCGCCGAGCGAGATCTGCCGCTCGATGACGGTGCCTGGTATCGGCGCCTTGAGCTCGTAGACCGTGAGGCTCTGGTTGCTCTCGATGGCGGCGAGCAGGTCGTCCTTGCCGACCTTGTCGCCGATGCGCTTCTGGATCGATTTTGCAATTCCGGGAAATCGGGGAGTGACCTGAACGACCGCCTCCTGGTTGGCGCGCAAAATGCCGTTGAAGGAGAGCGTGTCGGTCAGGGTCGCGCTCGCGGCCTCCGCCAGGGTCACGCCGGCGGCGGCCAGCTTGACGTCGGAGATGCGGATGCGGTCGGCGCCGTGCTCGTCCTGCTCGACATGGTCGTTCGGCTTCTCGGGCTTCTTCTCCGCGGCATGCTCGGCCGGTGTGACCTTCGTCGGTACGAGCTGGGAATAGCCGTAAGCGCCGAGCGCGGCGGCAACGACGGCAACGAAGATGGCTGAGGACGTCTTCATCGCGCGCTCTCCCGGGCCAGCGCAAAGGGATTGCCGACGAGGCCCTCGATGGTGGCTACGCCAACGTGGAAGTTCTGCAGCGCCTCCTGCTCGCGCAGCCGCGCCTGGGTCACGCTCGCCTGGGCATCGAGCACTTCGAGCAGGGTGAAGCGGCCCTGGCCGTAGCCCTGCGAGATCGCCTCCGAAGCTTCGGTGGCCTTGGGGATTGCCGTCTCGCGCAGCACCGCGAGCTCGCGCAGCGAGCCTTGCACCGAGTCGTAAGCGCGGCCGGCGACCACGATCAGCGTGTTGCGGTTGGCTTCGCGCTCGGCCTTGGTCTTGGCGAGGCTCTCCTGCGCCGAGAGGATGTTGCCCTGGTTCTGGTCGAACACGGGGATCGGCACCGAGACGGTGAGGCGTACCGCGTCGTCATTGGTCTCGTTGAAATGGCGCCAGCCGGCGGCGATCCGCACGTCGGGATAGGGTCGCAGCCGCGCCATCAGCAGCTCGGCATTGCGCTGGGCATAGACGGCGGTCCAGCGCACCAGCTGCGGATTGGCATCGATGGCGGCGACCACCGACTGGAAGGTCGGCGGCTTGACCATGCTGTCGAGCCGGCCGGAGACCTCGCCGAACTTGGTCGCGGGATCGCCCATCAGCACGGCAAGCTCGCGCCGGGCGCTGGCCAGCGTTGCCTTGAAGCGCTCGCGGTCGGCCTTCACCAGCGCCGAGGCGACCTCGGCGCGGCCGGTTTCGGCCGGCGAGGAGGCGCCGGCCTCGACGCGGCGGCGCAGCAGCGGCGTCAACCGGTCGATGGCGGCGATCTGCTCGTCGAGGATCTGGATGCGGCGCTGCGCGCCGAGCACGCTGAGGAAGGCGATCGCGGTCTCCGACAGCACTTCCAGCCTGATCGCCTTGCGCTGCATCGCGGCGACCTCGATGCCGGCGGCGCCTGCGGCGATCCGCGCCTCGCGCTTGCCGAACAGCTCGAAGGCCTGGCTGATCTGCAGCGTGGTCTCGGCCGATTTGGTGCCGCGATAGATGCCGGAGCCGAACGAATTATCCTGCTCATAGGACAGTTCCGGATTGAGCAGAGCGCCCGCCTGGATGCGCTGGCCCGTCGCGATGCCGACATCGCGCTCGGCCGCCGTCAGGCGCGGGCTCGCGGCCAGCGCGCGAGACAGTGCGGCGCGCATGGTCAGGGTCTGGGCGTGTGCGTGCTGCGCCAGCCAGGGGCCGACGACAATCGCCATCGCGCACGCGATGCGCGCGGCAGTCCGTCTGCAAGACATGAAGGTGACCTGTGAACAATAGCATCGTGAGCGCGCGGGGCGCCCGGCTGATCAGTTCAGGTCAGGTGCTTGGGGGGCGGGGAGTCCGTATCCGGCGCAATGCCGATCAGCGCGGGCTCGCGCTGCGCGACCGGTGCTGCGATGACGTCGGCGGCGGCTTCGGATTGCAGCGGCTGGATGACGGCGATCGAGAAACAGCCGTGGCAGTGATGGCCGCCGATCGCCTTGTGATCGTCATGGCCTGCGGAACCCTCGTCGAGGATCGAGGCGATCTCCGAGCCGCCGGAGGGGCTGGTGACGTCAATGTCATGCGCGCCGTGGAGCATGCCCGACAGCAGGTACATCGTTGCCACCAGCACGGCCACGAGCCCGCGCCAGTTGCGCAGGGAGCGAATGCTGTGGGGGCGGCGGATCGACGTCACGAGGTCACTTCAGGCGTTCTGATCCGCCTGCGGTAGCACGGCGGCCGGAACAGTGTCGACCCGCAATAATGTTACGTGTGGGGAACTGATGTCGCACGGTTGAAATACGAAAGGGCCCCAGCCGGGGGGCTGACCGGCTGAGGCCCTATGCTCACAATCTTCATCCTTGGGACTTGTGCAGACAATTCGCATCCTGCGGATTCGTTCCGCAGGTGATGCAAAATAGGAACGTTCGTCAGTCCTCCTCATTAGCGCCCCGGAGTGTTTGAGGAGGATGGGACTATGGACGGACTGATCTATCTCATCGGTTTGATCGTCGTGATCATGGCGATCTTGTCGTTCTTCGGCCTGCGATAGAGAGAAAAGCGATGGCGATCGAATCTCTCGTGCGGGAAGACGTCATGGAAGGCAGCCTCATCGACGCCGGGGAGCGGCGGAGCATCCAGTGGAGCTCCGTCATTGCCGGCGCTTTGGCCGCCGGCGCGATGTCGTTCATTCTGGTCGGCTTTGGCGTAGCCATCGGTCTCGGCGTCAGTTCGGCTTCGCCGAGCTGGCGCGATGCGTCGGCGGCGCTGGCGCTGCTGTCGGGGCTGTATCTGATGATCCAGGCGATTATCAGCTTCGGCTTTGGCGGCTACATTGCCGGAAGGACGGCGCGGCCGGCGCCCGAGCTGGCCACGATCGAGGACGATGCCGAGCGGCGCGACGGGCTTCATGGCCTGACGTCCTGGGCGCTTGCCGTGCTGATCGGCGCCGTGCTGCTGGCGATCCTTGGTGCGGCCGCGATCGATCGCTCGCCGACGCGCAGCGCAAGCGGCAATGCGAGCTCCGCTGAGCCGTTGCTCAGCTATGAGCTCGACAAATTGTACCGCGCGCCACGGCGGGCTCCTGCCGACATTCGGGAAGCCCGAGCCGAAGCAGGCCGCATCCTGATGACGTCGTCGAGCCACAGCGGCGTCAGCGTCGATGATCGCAACTATCTCGTGCAGCAGGTCACCGCACTGACAGGCCTTGCGGCCGCCGATTCCGAGCGCCGGGTCGATACACTGATCGCGGACGCGCGAACGGCGATCAACCGCGCGCGGCGCAACTCGGTCATCGTCGCCTTCTCGGTGGCGGCGGCAGCGCTGGTCGGCGCTGCAGTGGCCTGGGCTGCGGCGGTCGCCGGCGGGCGGCACCGCGATGGCGCGCCGCTGCCGAACTGGATGGCAAGCTCGAACCGCTTCCATCGCACCCCGCGGGCGATGCCGGTGCCGTAAGCTTTCAAGATGATGGCCGGGCGCGAGCCCGGCCCCTTCGCATCGACGGGAGGCGCTAGGCCTTCTCCTCCCAGATCATCGCCAGATGCACGATGGTTTGCACCGCCTTTTCCATGTCCTGCCGGCTGACCCATTCGAGCCGTGAGTGGAAGGCGTGCTCGCCGGCGAAGATATTGGGGCAGGGCAGGCCCATGAAGGACAGCCGTGAGCCGTCGGTACCACCGCGGATGGCGGTGCGCATCGGGCGCAGCCCGGCGCGGCGGATCGCCTCGATGGCATATTCGACGATGTGCGGGTGACGGTCGATCACCTGCTTCATGTTGCGGTACTGCTCGCGCACCTCGAACTTGTAGGTCGAGCGCGGATAGTCCTTCATCACGTCCTTGACGATGCCCTCGAGCAGGTCCTCCTTCTCCTTCAACCCTTCCTCGGTGAAGTCGCGCACGATGAAGGCGAGCGTTGCCTGCTCCAGCGCACCCTCGATGCCGACCGGATGCAGAAAGCCCTGCTTGCCCGACGTGGTCTCGGGCGAGCAGCCCTCCTTCGGCAGGCGCTCGACGATCGCGGCTGCGATCTTGATCGCGTGCTCCATCTTGCCCTTGGCATAGCCGGGATGGGCGCTGACGCCGGTGATGGTGATGGTAGCGCCGTCCGCGGAGAAGGTCTCGTCCTCGACGCTTCCCGCGCTCTCGCCGTCCATGGTGTAGCCGAAATCGGCGCCGAGCTTCTTGATGTCGACATTGTCGACGCCGCGGCCGATCTCCTCGTCCGGCGTGAACAGGATCCGGATGGTGCCGTGCTTCACGTCGGGATTGTTGATGAAGAAATGCGCGGCATCCATGATCTCGGCGACACCGGCCTTGTTGTCGGCGCCGAGCAGCGTGGTGCCGTCGGTGGTGATGATGTCGTTGCCGATCTGATTCTTCAGCGCGGGATGCTCGGCGAAGCGGATGATCTGGCTGGTATCGCCCGGCAGCGTGATGTCGCCGCCGCGATAGTTCTTCACGACCTGCGGCTTGACGTCCTTGCCGGTGACATCGGGCGAGGTGTCCATGTGCGAGCAGAAGCAGATCACCGGCACTTTCTTGGTCGTGTTGGCCGGGATCGTCGCATAGACATAGCCGTAATCGTCGAGATGGGCGTCGGCGACGCCCATGGCCTTCAGCTCGGTGACGAGCACGCGGCCGAGATCCTTCTGCTTCTCGGTCGAGGGCGAGGCCGGGGAGTTGGGATCGGACTGGGTGTCGATGGTGACGTAGCGCAGGAAGCGCTCGGTCACGGTGTGCGAAAAGGAGAGGGAGGACATTTCTGGTCAAACCGCCGCGTCTTTGGAGAAGCAAATCTCGGGGGAGCCAGCGGTATATCAGAAAAGCGGGCCTTGATGCGGCCGGAACGAAGCTGGATCAGGCTTAACGATCCGTAAGCCGCTAGATCGCCTCTTTCAGCTCCTTGACCGGGCGGAACGCCACCTTCTTGCTGGCCTTGATGTGGATCGCCTCGCCGGTGGCGGGATTGCGGCCGGTGCGGGCGGCGCGCTTGCGGACCTGGAGGATGCCGAGGCCCACGATGCGGATGCGGTCGCCCTTCTTGAGGTGCTTGGTGATCAGGTCGACCATGTCGGTCAGGACCGCCTCGGCGTGCTTTTTCGACAGGTCCTGGCTCTCCGCGATATCGGCGGCGAGGTGCTTGAGGGTGATGGTGGCGGGAGCTGCAGCCTTCTTCGCCATGTCTGGTCTCCTCGATTCCTGACGGTCACCGGGCGAGAGCCCGGGAACCGCGCAAGTGACGGAAGGCGTAGACGATTCGGGGCCGAACTGACTACGTCGCGGAGCGTGGAGGGGCTGTCCACGCACGCGATCGGCGCGGGACGGGAGTATTCCGGCTTTAGGTGCCAACGTCCTTGACTTCACATGGTCCGGCCTTTAATTCCCCCCTCGTTCCGCGCGGACACATACGCGTCACGCGGGAGTAGCTCAGTTGGTTAGAGCGCCGGCCTGTCACGCCGGAGGTCGCGGGTTCGAGCCCCGTCTCTCGCGCCATTTTTGGCGGAATATCAATCACTTAAAATCAGCCCGATTTGGTTCCATCCTTGAAAAGTGTCACAAGAACCGAAGGTGTGACATTTTTGGACGGCCTTTGTTCGAGTGCCTTGGCGCCTATCGGCCCCGCTTCGTCAAATCGCCCTACGCTAGGGACATTCAGGGGCTCGGTGCGGGCCAATCTCGATGCAGTCACCGTCGCCCGCTACTTCGCGCAGTTCGCCGACGGCGGCCGGAAGTCCTCGACGATCCAGCGTCGCGTCGCCGCAATCAGCCGGCAGAGTTAGAGCCCGATAAGCGCAAAGCGGAAACGCGCCGATGCTCTTGCCGAGAGACGCCCCGGCCGGGCGCTTCTGTGGAGCAGGCCGGACCGCCGCGGGGTTTGGTCGGTTGCACCATTGTAATCCTGTTCGCTTAAGCTCGGCTCCGGCAGGAACCCCCTTCGGTGTTGCCAGTTTTTCCCGAACGGGTTCGTGTGGGCGAATACAGTCTCGCAAAGGGCGGCCTACTCACCAGATCGACAGCAGATGATCGGGAGGCGAGGATGAGTGAAAGAATGCTGCCAGTGAGCAGGTTTCTCATTCGGATGGGAGGAATTGGATGGATGGTTTACGATCGTGATCGCAGGGGGCCCGCGCTGATTGGGCACGACGTGGCGGCCAATTTGACGAGGGAGCAGGCAGAACGGGCGTTGCACACTCTCACTGGTCCGGCAGCAGAACCTGAGAACTCACCATCCCGTTCAAGCTTGGGTACCTGATTTCGATCACCGAGGCGGCCCGGCTGATCAACGAGTCCACCCTCAGCCGCAAACAAACTCCCGGCCCAAATCCGTCTATTTCGGCTTGGACTCCTCGATATGCGCAAGGATGCGCTTTGCGTCCGCGCTGCCGGCCTGCACCGCCTTGGCGAGCAGCCGCCTGGCCTCGGGAAGGTCCTGCCGGCCGCCGATTCCGTTGGCAGTGCATCGGGCGAGATTGACCATGGCATCCAGCCCGCCCATGGCGGCGCTCTTCTGGTAAAGCGCCCGAGCCAGTTTCAGGTCCTGCTTGGCCCCGAGTCCTTTCTCGGCAAGCTCGCCCATCCTGTTGATGGCGGTCGCATCGCCGAGATCGGCGGCGCGCTGGTAGAACGCGTAGGCCTTTGCGGGGTCGCTGGCCGTGCCTATGCCACGCTCCTGCTGCAGGCCGAGGCTGACGAGCGCCGGAGCGACTTTCTTCTCGGCCGCCATCTCATAGTAGAAGCGCGCGCGGGCGGGATCCTTCTCCACGCCGTTGCCGCTCTCGTACATCAAGCCGAGCTCGTAGAGCGCGCGTGCGTTGCCGAGTTCGGATGCCGCCTTGTAGCTTGCCATCGCGCCTGCGTAATCGCGCGCGGCGAACAGCGAGCGCCCGAGCTGATAGTGCAGCCGGTCTGCCCCCGGCGAGCGCTTGACCGCGTCCGCGCACGCCGCAACCGCGCCCGCCGCCCTTGCATCGTCGCGCGTCTCGCTCGGGTCGGCGCCGATCGCCCTCGAATCCGTGAGCCCGGCAACGGAATTGTCGCAGCGCTGCATGACGGCGGGATCGTCCTGGACGACCTGCTTGACGGGATTGAGATAGATCCTGTCCTTGGAGAGCTGGCCATACATGTACGGCGTCTGCTTCCGGTGCGTGGCCTGCCGGACGTCGTCGCGAACGTTGCGAAACAGGAAGTTGATCTCGAGGTCGGCCTGCGGGAGATATTTCAGCAGTGCCGCAGCGAAGGGGCCGTTGCGACCTTCGCCGTCGTCCGCAGTCCGCCCGGGCTCCGCCGGAAAGAACACCAGCGTGTTGCGGATCGGTGCGCGCCCTGCCGAAGTGAGGGAAGCGCTGCTGCGGCGACCGTCCGGCATCGCAGGGAATGGGTTCTCCCTCATGGCATCGAGGATCACCAGACCCAGCCTGTGGGCCCGCGCGGCCCCGGCGATCGCCGCGGGCAGGGCGATGGTCTCGGTGCTGGCGGACGCCGGTGTCGCCAGACGTGCGTCGACGGGGATCAGGTAACCGCCAACGCCGGCGGCCGCGCTGTATCCGGCAAAATAGAAGATCGCGATATCAGCCGCGGCGGATTTTTCGGTGAAGGCGCTGAGACCGGCTCGCAGGTCGCCGATGGTCGCGTCCTTGCGCAGGTCGACGTCGAAGCCGAGGCCGACGAGAGCTGCGGCAATGTCCTCGGCATCGTTGGCGGGCGTGCCGAGCCGTGGCGCGTTCGCGTAGCTCGAATTTCCAATGACGAGGGCGACACGGTTGCCGGCGGCTTCGGCTTCGGCGTCGAAGAGAAGCCCGATGGCAATGAACAGTGCCAGCCAGCGCAAGGTGAAGTCGCGTCCCTTAGTGGATGTCTGAATGGAGCTGCCGCCTCACCCAGTCACGATAGGTGAGGAAATCGAGGTCGAGCAGACCATAGTCAACGCGCAGAAACCCGTCCACTCCCGACGACACGGCCGCGGGGACCTGTTGTGCGACCTCCTGCGCCATCACGCCGACATAGAACGTCGCGTCACCCTTGTACCGGTAGCGATAGAGGTTGAGACCGCCAGCAGTCTGGCCGAGTGCCGCGATGTCCTCCTTGAGGCGGACGTCGGATGGAATGGTGACGCGGCTCGCGGCGTTCGAAGCGGCTTGCGATGCCGCTCTGCTGGCCGCGCTTGATGCGGCGCTCGATGCTGATCGGCTGGCGGCGCTCGACGCGGCCGAAGAGGCAGCTCTGCTGGCCGCGGCCGATGCGGCCTGCGATGCCGCCCGGCTTGCTGCGCCCGATGCGGCATTGCTGACCGCCGTCGAAACGGCATTGCTGACCACATTGCCGACGACGTTGCTGACAACGCCGCTGACCACGTTGCCGACATTCTGGTTCACGCGAGCGACGACACGCCGGTATTCGCGATTGCGAACCTTCTCCTCTTCCGAGCGGGTGTAGGCGGAGACCAGGAGCCCGCGCTTGCGCGCCTCGGTCACCGCGTTGATCATGCATCCCTTGGGATTGCCCTTGGCTCGGCAGAGCTGGAATTGAAGCTGGACGTAGTCGGGATATTTCTTGATGGATTTGGCGCACGCCCCGGCATCGCCGTCGAAGCAGGAGTTCACGTCGCTATCCTGCGCGGTGCGCAGCATCAGCTCGGTGGAATTGACCGGTCGCAGGGCAAGGTCGCTGCCCGGCGGCAGGCGGTTATGGCGCGAGCTCGGATAGCGTTCGGCGAACCGGCCGACCACACTCTTGTCGCGCGATTCCTTCAGGACGTCCCAGGCCTTCTCGATCGAGTCCGAACTGCCGGCTGTCGTCTCGATCGAGGCGATCTGATAGCTCGCCGGCGGCGGACCGGGCATCTCGATCTGCCCGCCGACCTGGCCGGGCTTCGCCGACTTCTCGAGCGAGGCGAGCGTGACCCGGGCGCTCTCGACATGCTCGCCGAACGGATAGAGATCCAGATAGGCGCGGTAGGCCGCAAGCGATTTCTGCCGCTCGACGATCGTCCAGGCGTTGGCTTCCGCGGTCTGCAACTGCGCAATGCGCTGGTCGATTTCGGTCGCATGCGAACTCGCCGGAAACTGCTGGGCGAAACGGCGCAGGGTCGCGACCTCGTTGGTCGAGCGGACGAACTCCCAGGCGACCTGCTCGGCATCTGCTCCGCTGTCGCTGGTCGCGACGGCGGCATCGCCGTTGAGGTAGATGTCGCCCTTCGGCAGGGTGCCGTAGATCGCGGGCTCCTGCGTTCCGGTCTCCTTCCAGACTTCGTCGTGCACGATCCGGAAGAGATAGTTGATCTCGAGCTGCGGCGTTTCGACGTGGCGCAGGAGCGAGCCGGAGTAGGGGCTGTTGCGTCCGGCGCCGTCGCTGGCCGTCGTGCCGGCGGCGGCCGCGAAGGCAACAAGCACGTTGTCGCTCACCTCGACAGGGGCGAGGCCGCGTGCGCCGGCGGCGAGCGGCGTCGGGGCGGTGGGCGTGCCGGACGCAGGCCCGGCCGTCGCCTTTGACGGCGTGGGCCGCGACGACAGCGCGCGTCCTGCGGCGGCGATCTTCGTCGTTTCGAAGGGATCGTTGCGACAGGAATCGAGAACCACCAGACCGATGATCTTGGGCATCACCGAAATATCGATCAGGGTCTCGAGATTGATCGCCTCGGCATAGACATCGACCTCTGACTTGATCTCGGCATCAACAGGAATCAGCCAGTTCTTTCCGTCCATTTCGACGCCATGGCCCGCGAAGAAGATCACCGCCTTGTCGGCGGTCTTCGCGGCGTTGCCAAATTCGATGAGGGCCTGGCGGAAATGGTTGTAGTCGAGGTCGGCGAGGTGCTTGACGGAATATCCGAGCCGGCCCAGCGACGTCGCCATGTCGGCCGCATCGTTGGCCGGGTTGATGAGTTTCGGGACCTTGCGGTAATCGCTGTTGCCGACGACGAGCGCGATCCGTTCTCCAGCCGCGGCCTGCGCCTGCATCGAGACGAGGATCGACAGCGCGACGAAGCCGAAAGCAACGATCCGACGCACCAGACCCTGCAATCCGGAGGCGCGAGGCGATGCTGCGAAACTACGGGTCCTGAAATGACCGGGCATCAGTGGAAACTCAGAAATCGAAAAATATGGCAAAACGGACATGGCGGTTCGTTGATTGATTCTACCTCAAGAGAGGCTGAATGACGACATCAAAGGCTTGTGCTGTCAGGGCTTCTTGAACCGGGACGGGGGCTGCTTCGACCAAGAAGCTGCACGCAAGGAAGAGTGAAACCAAACGTGCAGCGCCGGTGTTGATGGCGAGTAACGGCAAAGGCCGGCGACAAATTCGGAGACTCCGGAATGACGACGATAGCGAGTTTTGCCCGTGCGCCGAGTCTGGCCCTTCCGCTTCTCTTGGCCTTGTGCGGCGTAGCCCGCTGCGATGATCCGGCCGAGTGGTCACGCGAGTCGATCATTCAGAACGTTCGTGAGGACGTACGGCGGCACATCCGCGCACAGCAGACACAGGAAGCGGGCAAGCCCGCCAAAAGCGCGGAGTTGAGCCAGGTCGCAACGCCTCGCCGTGTTGCGAAGAAGCGAAACCGCACGATGACGGAGTAGGGCCGTTATTGGCCCTCACACTAGCTGCCATGACGAAGGCGGTCTTCACCCGATTGGGTGAGAATCCGGTCTCTAGCCGATACCGTTCAGAAGGGTCGAGAGCACCGCAACCAGCTCGGCTTGCCGATGCACACCCAGCTTCGCAAAAATGCTCTTGAGCTGCGTTCTCGAGGTCTCCTTGGAGATCTTCAGGCGTTCCGCAACCTTGTCCAGCGCCTCGCCGGTGGAGAGCTGGATCGCAAGGCGCGATTCTGCGCCGGTCAGCTTGTAGACTGAACGGAGCGTTCCCTCGGTCGGGTTGCTTCTCGCGTCGGGATCGACGAGGACGATGATGGCCTGGCAATCGGCCAGTGCGTTGCTCGTGGTCGGCCGCAGCCGCGCCGGATAAGCAAGCAGCGGTCCCCGCTCTTTTCGGGGAAGGGCCACGGGGTCGTGCAAGCCCGGCTTGGCCTGGTTCAGAACCCAGGACAGCGCGCGGTCAAGGCTGGGAAAGGGCGCCTCGGCCCCATGGACCAGCTTCCCGTTCTTGATCCGGATTTCGCCGGACAGGAGCTGTTCGGCCGCCGCATTCGCTTCGAAGATCTTGCCATGGCGATCGACGAGGACAGCGGCCATGTTGCTCGCCGAATAGGCCTCCATCGCCCCGGACGTCGCGGCTTCGCCCAGGATACGGGCTGTTGCCGCCGCCGTTGCGAGCGACCGGGACAGTTTTCCCAGTTCGGCTTTTTCCGCCGCAGAGAACGGGCCCTGATCGATGCGTCGCTGGATCGACAGACACCAGACGTCGTCTTCGAAGAAAACCCCGACGCCCGCAAACCAACGCAACCCGTGCGGGGCCAGAAACTCCTGATAGTACGGAAGGGTGGCTATCGTATCGGGACTGAAAATATCGAGATCGTCGATCACGCCGAATCTCTGCATCAGAGGGATGCCGCGATTCCGCTCATCCCGCAGGTGCCATCCGTCGCGAACATAGCTGTCGAACGAGCCGGAAATCGAGTCCGTGAAGGGCAACGTGCGAAGAACGCCGCCCTTTACCGGGAGCAGGAGTGCCCCATGGCTTTCGGTTGTCGATGCGACCGTCTCCAGTGCCCGGGTCCATCTCGTGGAGTCGACAGCCGCTTCCGCGAAGGCGCCCTCGATGGTGCCCAAGTCCCAAATTGCCATTGCAAATTCGTTCCTGAAATCGGTGGAACGATAAAATTGAAGAACAGGAGATGTCTAGGCGTATTCAACCGGGGGACCGGTACGGTCCCACCGCGTGCAACGAGGGTCGGGAAAGTGTTGCAAATGAGCATCAGGTGGGAGCGTTTGATGGGCTCGCACGCCAATTCACCCAATCGGGTGAAGACGCCGCGGCCGCCGCCCAAATAGTTTCTGCACCAGGAACTCGCGGGTCCGAATCCTCCGCGAGCACTCGGGGCTAAATCAATAGGGGGCTAATCGAATACCATGAGGCTAGGAATTTTCCGTCACGGCGTTGCCGTCACCGTATTTGCTTTGCTTAGTTTGTTTGCTGCGCGACCCGCCTCGGCCCAGTCAGGGCCCAATATTCCGAAGGAAGTCGTCAACAACGTCATCCAGAACATCATCCAGAACGTTCGCGATCAGATTCAGAATCGCAGGGTCATTGCTCCGCCGGGAACGCTGCGCTTCAGCGGCGAGGAGTCGGACTTCGACAGTCGTGATCCGTTCGCGTCCAAGGGTGTCAGCAATCCGTTCGGCGCGCTGGCCTACGCCAAGGCTCCGCCGCTTGCGGCGCCGCCCCCGGCGACCTGGCTTTACGGCGTCAACTTCGTCGGCAGCGGCGACAGGGCGCAGACGACCGGGGTCGAGGTGAGCGTTGCGACGGTGACCGGCGCGTTCGATGTGACCAAGATCGGCATCTTCACCGCAACCGACGCGCTGACCTTCATCGGGACCGGCTCTCACTCGTGGGCGCACACCTTCTCGACCGGCGGGTTCATTATGGATGGCTCCACACCATCGACCTCCGGAACCCTGTCGTACATCAACGGCGGCTTCTCGACTGACTTCACGGCCATCGCAAGCTGGACCCACAACACTTCCAACACGGTCCTTGTCGCGGGCGGTGACTCCAGCGGCATTTCCTATACCTGGAATGGCCAATACCGGTTCGACTTCCCGTACACCGTGTGGATCGAGCCCACGGCCGGCGTGACCTATTCGGAGAGCTTCACCTCCAGCTTTGGCAGCAAGACCGGTGACTCGACCGAAGTGCACGGTGGCGCGCGCGCCGGTTTCGAGGCCAAGTGGATGGGCTTCACGGTCCAGCCGTCGATTTCGGGGCAGTACTACGAGATCGTCGATTCGAGCGGCGCCGGTGGTGGCGTTGTCGGCTTCGTCGGTGGTGGGCTCGGCGCGACCGGCACCTATGGCGTTCGCGGCTCGGGCAAGATCAACGTGCTCTGGACGCCGCAACTGTCGTCCTACCTCGAAGTTCACGGCAGCAGCATCACCGTGCCGAACAAGGCCCTGGTGGCCCCGATTGGCACCGGAACCTCGATCGCGGGTGCGCAGGCGGGCGTTCGCTATACCTGGTAACGCGGTCTGAGATCTCGAAGGACGGATGCCCGCCATGCCCGGCGGGCATCTTTTTTTTGCCCATCTCGCGCTTGGCGAGGAGTTGCGAACAAAACGAAAAAGCCGCCCGAAGGCGGCCACGTTGTCCAACGCACGGCGCAATCAAGCGCAGTCCGGTCCTTAGCGAATTTCCGCCGTGCCAGCGCTGGTTACCACCACCGGCTTGCCGGCCTTGATGACGTGGGTCGACTGGGCGGTCTGGCTGTAATCGGCATTGGTGCGGGCTGCGATCCCGAAGCCGGCGACGATGATGCCGGCCACCAGCGCCACCACCACGATCTTCAGGTGGGTCGCACGATCAGCAGAGTGAATTGAGTGGTTCATCTGAGCCTCCCGACGGGCTTGGCCGCCGTCTGTAGGCTCCTGTCTTAAGGACCATCTGTTTCCGGATGGTTTCACGGGTTTCGCAAAATGGTTTCATTAATACGCCGGCTTGGTTTCGCCGGGCTTTCGGGCGACGGGGCCGGTGGGGAAGCCAGAGCCGGGGTGCCGCAGGCGGAAAACCATCGTGAAATCAATGTGAGACGCCTCCCGGCCAACGGCCATCGCCTGCTTGCGGACATGCTCGCCTTCATGAGCGCTTGAGTTAGCTCGCCCGTGCGATGTCGGCGCGGATACTCCGCGCCGCCCAGATGAAGAGGAGCGCGCCCAGCGTCGTCGTGGCCGCCGCCGAGAGCAGGGAATAGCGCACGGCGTCCGCGCCGTAGCTGCCCTTCAGGGCGTCGTTGACCATGCCCACCGCGAGCGGGCCGACGCCCTGGCCGAAGCAGGTGGCGGTCAGCGCGATCAGTGCGGAGGCCAGCGCCCGCATGCTGGGCTTGGCCACCGTCTGCGCGATCGCGAAGATCGGGCCGAGATGGAAGCCGACCAGGAAGGAGGTCAGCGCCAGCATGGCGACCATCATGGCAAAGTCCTGCGTCAGCATGCAGAGCGCGAAGACCGGGCCGGCGAGGCCGGAGGTGATCGCGGGTGCCCACAGCTTCCAGCGGTCGTCGCGGCGGCTCACTTGTGCCACCACGAAGCCGCCGAGCAGGGTGCCGGCCATGCCGGCGAGCCCCTTGAAGGTGCCGGCATAGGTGCCGATCTCGGCGCTCGACAGATGGTGCACGCGGGCGAGGAACGGCGGGATCCAGGCTGCGGTGGCGTAGTTCGTGTAGGTGGTCAGGCAGAAGCCGATCAGGACAATGATGAAGCTCTTCTGCGAGGCCAGGAAGCGCAGCGTCGGCCCGAGCGGCTCGGGCACAAAGCTCTCCTGCATCGCGCCGCGCTTGGGCTCGGAGATCGTCAGCCACAGGATCGTCGCGAGCAGGATGCCGGGCAGGCCTGCAACATAGAAGGCCATCCGCCAGCCATAGTGCTGGTTGACATAGCCGCCGACGAAATAGCCGAGGAAGACGCCGAGATAGGTCCCGATGGCGTAGATGCCGAGTGCGCGCGGGCGCTCGTTCTTGGCGAAGAGATCGGCGACGATGGATTGCGAGGCCGGCGAGCCCGCGGATTCGCCGATGCCGACGCCGATCCGCGCCAGCGCCAGCGAGGTCACGCTCGAAGCCGCGCCGCACAGTGCCGTCATCGCGCTCCAGAACGCAAAGGCCGCCGCGACGATGTTGCGCCGGTTGAGCCGGTCGGCGACGCGCGCGATGGGAATGCCGAGGAGCGAATAGAACAGCGCGAAGCCGAAGCCCGCGAGCAGGCCCATCATGGTGTCGCTGAGGGCAAACTCCTTCTTGATCGGCTCGATCAGGACGTTGAAGATCGTGCGGTCGAGGAAGTTCAGCGCGTAGATGATGGTCAGCAGGCCCAGCACGTAATAGCGCCGCGGCGAGGGCGTTGCCGCGGCGGGCGTCTGCACCGACACTTGTGACGTCACATCGACCATCGCATCCCCCCAATTTGTCTTTGTTATCGTTGTCGGTCCAGCCCTACGTGGGGCTGGTTGAGAGCGTTTTCGCGCGAAGCGGGCGCTACCCTTCGCGAATGTAGTTCCCCGCTTCGAATTCGACGGGACCCGCGCTTGCATCGAACGAGACGCCGATCGGGTCGCGGCCCGCCTCCATCGCTTCCAGCTGCTCGCCCAGCATGCGCCGGATCATCAGGATGCCGCGGTCGCTCTGGCCGAAATGCTCCTCGGAGTGAACGGTCACGGGGCCCTGGCCGACCTGGGCCTCGTAATCGCCTGGGAATTGCTGGTGCTCTTGCTCCGTCATGTCCCACCAGAACTTGCCGTTGAATTTCGAGCGCATGCGGCCGATGTCGCCGGAGTTTTTCACGCGGCCGGCGACGTAGATGCGGAACGAGGTGTCGTCGATCGGCAAGGTCCAGCCGATCGACTCGACGCGGGCGAATTGCGCCACACGCGGATTGGGCACCACGCGCAAGGTGGGCAGGGCGGCTTCGGTGACGCGGTAAAACACCTTGCCGTCGTCCTGCTTGCGGATCGACCGGACCGCAATGCCGCGCGGCGTCTTGTCGAACTTCACCTCCGGCATCGAGGCCATCATGTTGGTGAACTGTGGTCCCGAGAACGAGCCGTGCAGCACCGGCACGTGATAGGGATCGACCACGTTCTCGAAATGCTGCAGCCAGTTGCAGGGGATGACGGCCGGCCCGCCGCCGCCGATCGACGAATCGTCGGCTTCGACGAACTCGCCGTCGTCCATTTTTTCCAGGCACTCGTAGCGTGGCAGCACCGGGCGTTTCTCGGCCGGGCCCATATAGGCGAAGATCAGGCCGTAGCGCTCCTCGACCGGGTACCAGGGCTGGCGCACCTTGTCCTTGAACTGGCCGCCGTCGGGCTCGCAGGGCTGCTCCAGGCAATGGCCTTCGGTGTCGAACTTCCAGCCGTGATAGCAGCAGCGGATGCCGTCTTCTTCGACCTTGCCGTAGTAGAGCGTGGTGCCGCGGTGGCAGCAGCGCGCGTGGAGCAGGCCGGCGCGGCCATGCTTGTCGCGGAACAGCACCAGATCCTCGCCCAGCGCACGCACCTTCTTCGGCGTGTCGGTGGCGTCACTGACGAGCCCGACCGGATGCCAGTAGCGGCGGAGCAGCTCGCCCATCGGCGTGCCGCGCACGACCGAGGTGAGCTCGGTGCGCGTATGCGCGGGCTTCATCGCATAGGCCGTGCCGAGATCGCGATCCCGCTGGGTGATCGTCATGCTGTTCCTCCCGCCGCTGGCCTTGATGGCCGGGCCTTTTGATGTCTTGCCCCAGTGAAAAATAATTCGATGACAGTGTCAACGATCTTCCAAATGCCTCTTAGTCGCATTCAGATGAGGTTAGGGAGGCTGCCCCGAGACCGGGAGTTGGGCTTGGCAGGCCACGGCTTTCTTGGCACAGGTGAAGCATGAACCAGACACCGGGCAGGGACGGTTGGACGACGTCCGATACGGACGACAGCGAGCCGGCGCCGATCACCGCGATGCTGTCGTCGCGGCTGATGGTGCTGGCCAATCTGCTCAAGCGTGGCGCCATCCTGCGCTACAAGCGGCTTGCCGGATTGTCCTCGGTCGAGTTCGGTCTCGTCGCCTCGCTTGGCCGGCGGCCGCCGATGAGCGTGGCGCGGCTCGCCGAGGCGGTCGGCCAGGACAAGGGACAGATCAGCCGTGCGCTGGCCGAACTCCTCTCGCGCAAGCTGATCACGAAGTCGGCAAATCCGAAGGACAGCCGCGAGGTGCTGATCTCGCTGACGGCGACGGGCCTCGCCGCACATGATGCCATCGTCGAAGGCGCGAAGGAGCGCAACCGGCGCCTGCTGAAAGATCTGAGCGAGGCCGAGTTCGATACACTGCTGCGGCAGGTGGATCAGCTCACCGCGATTGCCGCCGAGCTGCTCGAGAGCGAGAAGAACGCGCGCTGAGTTCCCGGCAATCTCCGGAAATATTGGATCACTTCTAAGAGCTTCTCTAAGAGTTTCTCTAAGAAGTTTTCAATTAGGGAATTCGCGCGCCCTCACATAAGCGTCACCCAATCGCATGCCGTGTCGGGACACGACGGCATGACGCATCAAACATGCAGCTTTGGGGTGGCGCGTTGAACAGTCTTGGAATGCTGCGGTCGGCCGTGTTGGCGACCGCATCCGCTTGGGTTTTGGTGCCGCAGGCATCGCTCGCACAATCGTCCTCGCAGGGTGGCGCGCAGAATCTTCCGTCGGTGACCGTCACCGCGCCGGAAGCGCGCCGCCGCGCGCCCGCATCTGCCACGCGTATTGCGCCGCGACGCGTGGTGCAGAGCGCGAGCAGAAACAAGCCGCTGCCGCAGCGCAACGCCGGCTTCGTCGAGACGGCGCGCGGCCCGGTGAACGGCTACGTTGCCGGCCGCAGCTCGTCGGGCATGAAGACCGACACGCCGATCATGGAGACGCCGCAGTCGGTGTCGGTGATCGGCGCGGATCAGATCCGCGACCAGAAGCCGAACAAGCTCGACGAAGTGCTGCGCTATACCGCCGGCGTGCGGGCAGGGACCTTCGGTGCCGATACGCGCAACGACTGGTGGCTGATCCGCGGCTTCAAGTCCGACGATGTCGGCCTGTTCCTCGACGGCATGCAGCTGTTCTACACGTCCTATGCGAGCTGGAAGCTCCAGCCGCCCAACATGGAGCGCGTCGAGGTGCTGCGCGGCCCGTCGGCGGTGCTCTATGGCGGGTCGAGCCCGAGCGGCATCGTCAACGTCATCAGCAAGCAGCCGCCGGCCGAGCCGGTCCGCTACATCGAGACCGGCGTCAACAATTTCGGCAACGCCTATATTGGCTTCGATGTCGGCGGCCCGGTCGCGACGCAGCCCCAGGATGGCAAGCTGTTCTACCGCGTCGTCGGTCAGGTCCAGAACGGCGGCACGCAGGTCGACTTCACGCCCGACAACAATTACTTCATCGCGCCGTCCTTCACCTGGAAGCCGGATGCCGACACGACCTTCACCGTGCTGGCCTTGGCCTCGAGGCAGGACACCCGCGGCATCAACTTCCTGCCGTATCAGGGCACGGTGACCAACGCGCCGTTCGGCAAGATCCCGACCAGCTTCTTCGTCGGCGATCCCAGCGTCGACAAGTTCACGCGAGAGCAGGAGATGCTCGGCTACCAGTTCGAGCGCCATCTCACCGACGATCTCACGTTCCGGCAGAATGCGCGGTTCGCGCATATCGACCTGACCTATCGCGGCTACATCGGCAATGGCTGGGACAACATCAATACGGCCACGATGGGCCGCTATAATTGGTATGCGAAGAACACCGCCAACCAGGCCGATCTCGACAACCAGCTCGAGTACCGCTTCAACACCGGTCCCGTCAGGCACACGATGCTGTTTGGCGTCGATCTCAAGGGCTACCAGATCGACGACTATCAGGCCTTCAACTTCGGCACGGTGCCGTCGATCAACGTCTTCAATCCCACCTATGGTGTCAACGTCCCGCTCACGGGCGCGCCGTTCCGCAACTTCCTGATCACGCAGAAACAGGCCGGCACCTACGTCCAGGACCAGATGAAGCTCGGCAATTTCACGCTGGTGCTGAGCGGGCGCAACGATTGGGTCGAGACGACGCAGGAGGCACGCGACACTGGCGCCAATGTCGCCAGCCGCGACGACAGCAGGTTCAGTGGTCGTGCCGGGCTGATCTACAATTTCGACAACGGCATTGCGCCCTACGTCTCCTATTCGACGAGCTACAATCCGATCATCGGCCTCAACGCGCAGAACCAGCTGTTCCTGCCGGAGACCGGCAAGCAGGCCGAGATCGGCGTGAAGGTCGCGCCGAACGGATTTGACGGCTATTTCACCGCCTCGGTGTTCGACCTGAAGCGCCAGAATGTGGCGACCACCGATCCGACGAATGTGCTGTTGCAGAACCAGACCGGAGAGGTGACTTCGCGCGGCATCGAGCTCGAAGCGGTGGCCAACGCCACCAGGGAATTAAAGCTGATCGGCGCGTTCACGGCCTATCACCTCTTCACCAGCCGGGATCTGGACCAGTCGCTGGTCGGCAAGACCCCGACCAACACGCCGGAGATGCTGGTGTCGGGCTGGGCGGACTACACCTTCAAGGACGGCCCGCTCGAAGGCTTCGGCTTCGGCGGCGGCGTGCGTTACATCGGCCCGTCCTGGGCCGACACCGCCAACACCCTCGAGGTTCCCGCGGTGGTGCTCGGCGACCTCGCGCTCCACTACGAATGGCAGAACTGGCGCACGGCCCTCAACGTCATCAACCTGACCGACAAGGTTTATGTCGCGAGCTGTTCCTCGGCCTCGGCGTGCTTCTACGGCGACCGCCGCCGCGTCACCGCCAGCGTCTCCTACAAATGGTGAGGCAAATGATCGGGACGGGCGAGGGCAACTTCGCGCGTTCCTGATCCCGACCGTCCTGCTGTTTTGCCGGCCGGACAACCGCTGATCTTCCCAGGGGAGATCGATGAGCTGCCGGCCATGCCCCCCCGGGCCCGAAGCTCATGCGAGCGCGGCGCGCGCGACGACCGAGCAAGTCGCCGCCGCGCTCGCGGCGGCCGCGGACGACCACCGGTAGCGATGCATTCGCCGGACGAGCCCGGGTCCCGTAATGATGCATGGCTCGTCTGACGATTTGCGCCTGTGGAAACGTGTCCCGGCGGCAACTCTTTCGCTGCCAGCCTCGGCGATCACGGTTTGGTGGCTGCGCGGCGCCGGACGGCGCCCGGCAATATGTCGCCCGGGTGACGATCGGGCCGTCCGCGGTGGTCATTGCCTCGGTCTCGGTGCGCCGCCGCAGGAAAATCCGAGCATTTTGGGCAGATGCTACGCGGTAAAGAGCGGCCCAAATTGCAACCTTGGTCTTTGCACTGCAATCTCGGAACGCCCGCCGTGCAATACGACCGTTTCCCTTGCTGGCTCTGGCGATCTGCTCCATACCAGCCGCGGGGTGATTCCGGGATTTCTACCGATTTGGGGCGGCAAAGGGCCTGAAAAGAGCGTGTCTTGCGCCCATTGGTGCACTGCGCTAAGGCTCAGAATAATTCCAAATCGGGACGAATCCGCGGCTCCCCCGACGTCGCGGGAAAAAGGGCTCGCAATGAGCGGCATTCTGCAGAACTATCTTCCACTTGTCGTCTTCATAGGGGTAGCGGGCCTCATTGGCCTGGTGCTGCTGATCGCGCCTTTCATCGTGGCGTTCCAGCAGCCGGACCCCGAAAAGCTGTCGGCGTATGAGTGCGGTTTCAACGCCTTCGACGACGCGCGCATGAAGTTCGACGTCCGCTTCTATCTGGTCGCCATTCTCTTCATCATCTTCGACCTCGAGGTGGCGTTCCTGTTTCCCTGGGCGGTGGCGTTCGGCAAGCTTGGCGCGACCGGCTTCTGGTCCATGGTGGTGTTCCTCGCCGTGCTGACGGTCGGGTTCGCCTATGAATGGAAGAAAGGAGCACTGGAATGGGATTGAACCCTGTAACGTCCACCGGTCCGGTCGTCGCACCGGCCGCCAAGGGCATTCTGGATCCGTCGACCGGCAAGCCGGTCGGGGCCAATGATCCGTTCTTCCTCGAGGTCAATTCCGAGCTGTCCGACAAGGGCTTCTTCACGGCCGCGACCGACGACCTCATCACCTGGGCCCGTACCGGCTCACTGATGTGGATGACCTTTGGTCTCGCCTGCTGCGCCGTCGAGATGATGCAGGTGTCGATGCCGCGCTACGACGTCGAGCGCTTCGGCTTCGCCCCGCGTGCCTCGCCGCGCCAGTCCGACGTGATGATCGTCGCCGGCACGCTGACCAACAAGATGGCTCCGGCTCTGCGCAAGGTCTACGACCAGATGCCCGAGCCGCGCTACGTCATCTCGATGGGCTCCTGCGCCAACGGCGGCGGCTACTATCACTATTCCTACTCGGTCGTGCGCGGCTGCGACCGCATCGTGCCGATCGACATCTACGTGCCGGGCTGCCCGCCCACGGCGGAAGCGCTGCTCTACGGCGTGCTGCTGCTGCAGAAGAAGATCCGGCGCACCGGCACCATCGAACGCTAAGGTTTTACGTCATGGACGACGGCAAGCTCGACGCCCTTGGGCAAACGATCGTTAGCGCGCTTCCAGGTGCCGCCACCGGTCACACGGTGGCCTTCAACCAGCTGACGGTTGATGTCGAGGCCGGCAAGATCGTCGAGGTGGTCAAATACCTCCGCGACGATCCGAACTGCCGCTTCGTCAACATCACCGACGTGACGGCGGTCGATTACCCCTCGCGCGAAAAGCGCTTCGACGTGATCTACCACTTCCTGTCACCGACCCTGAACACGCGGATCCGGCTCAGGGTTGCCGCCGACGAAACCACGCAGGTGCCGTCGCTGATCAACGAATTCCCCGGCGCCGACTGGTTCGAGCGCGAGGCCTATGACCTCTACGGCGTGTTCTTCGTCGGCCATCCCGACATGCGCCGCCTCCTGACCGATTACGGTTTCGAGGGTCATCCGCTGCGCAAGGACTTTCCGCTCACCGGGTTCGTCGAGGTCCGCTACGACGACCAGGAGAAGCGGGTGGTGTACGAGCCGGTGCGGCTCAACCAGGAATTCCGCAAGTTCGATTTCCTCTCGCCGTGGGAAGGGGCGGACTATCCGCTTCCCGGTGACGAGAAGGCGGGACCGAAGGCCTGATCATGAACGAGCAACCTGAAAATCTCCGCAACTTCACCATCAACTTTGGTCCGCAGCATCCGGCGGCTCACGGTGTGTTGCGTCTCGTGCTCGAATTGGACGGCGAAATCGTCGCCCGCGTCGATCCCCATATCGGCCTGCTTCACCGCGGCACCGAAAAGCTGATCGAGCAGAAGACCTATCTGCAGGCGATCCCGTATTTCGACCGCCTCGACTATGTCGCGCCGATGAACCAGGAGCACGCCTTCTGTCTCGCGGCCGAAAAGCTGCTCGGTATCGAGGTGCCGCGCCGCGGCCAGCTGATCCGCATCCTCTATTGCGAGATCGGCCGCATTCTCTCGCACCTGCTCAACGTCACCACGCAGGCGATGGACGTCGGCGCGCTGACCCCGCCGCTGTGGGGCTTCGAAGAGCGCGAGAAGCTGATGGTGTTCTACGAGCGTGCCTCCGGCAGCCGGATGCACGCAGCCTTCTTCCGCGTCGGCGGCGTCCATCAGGACCTGCCGCAGAAGCTGGTCGACGACATCGAGGCCTGGTGCGATCCGTTCCTGAAGGTCGTGGACGACCTCGACCGCTTGCTCACCGCCAACCGCATCTTCAAGCAGCGCAACGTCGACATCGGCGTGGTGCCGCTGAAGGAAGCCTGGGAGTGGGGCTTCTCCGGCGTAATGGTGCGCGGCTCGGGCGCGGCCTGGGACCTGCGCAAGTCGCAGCCCTACGAGTGCTACGCCGAGATGGATTTCGACATTCCGATCGGCAAGAACGGCGACTGCTACGACCGCTATCTGATCCGCATGGAAGAGATGCGCCAGTCCGTGCGCATCATGAAGCAGTGCATCCAGAAGCTGAATGCGCCTGACGGCAAGGGCCCCGTCGTCGTCGCCGACAACAAGGTCGCGCCGCCGCGCCGTGGTGAGATGAAGCGCTCGATGGAAGCGCTGATCCACCACTTCAAGCTCTACACCGAAGGCGTTCGCGTGCCGGAAGGCGAAGTCTACGCCGCCGTCGAGGCGCCGAAGGGCGAGTTCGGCGTCTATCTCGTCTCCGACGGCACCAACAAGCCCTACAAGTGCAAGATCCGCGCGCCGGGCTTTGCGCATCTGCAGGCGATGGATCACATCTGCCGTGGCCATCTGCTCGCCGACGTTTCCGCGATCCTGGGCTCGCTCGACATCGTGTTCGGAGAGGTTGATCGGTGATGGCGCAGGCGCCAATCCAGTTTGACCGTGCCTCGGGGGCCCTTGAAGGGGCCAACCTGTGGGAGCGGACGGCTGCCTTGGCGCTGGTGACGGGATCGAAGATCTCCTCGCACTTCTCGCATATGGGCTACATCGCCTGCGCCAATCTGCTGGCGAAGACGCTGCCCAAGCGCAACATCGCGATCAAGCTCAATCCCGATGCCGTGTTCGAGTTCCCTTACGGCGACGGCTACTGGAGCAAGCTGCTCAACCGCTCGTACAACTATGAAGACGAGCTCGAACTGTTGTTCGCCGACTCCATCGACGTCGACTACACGCTGCTCGATTGCGGTGCCAATTACGGCTACTGGTCGGTGCTGGTGTCGAGCAAGCCGTTCGGCGCGCACAAGGCGATCGCGATCGAGCCGTCCGGCCAGAACTATCCGAAGCTCGCCAACAACGCCCGCGTCAACGGCGGCCGCTTCGAGACCCTGAAATGTGCGATCGGCGCCACGCGCGGCACCGCGCGTCTGTCAGGCACCAAGCACGAGGCCTTCAGCATCGCTGGCGCTCCGTCGGCCGGAGGCGAGGAAGTGCCGGTCCTAGCGCTGGACAATCTGATCGACGACGGCAGAGTCTCGGCCAGCGGAAAGTACCTGATCAAGCTCGACGTCGAGGGCGTCGAGATCGAGGCGATCAAGGGCGGCGTCCGGCTGCTCCAGGCCGACAGCGTCATCATGTGCGAGGAGCACGGCAGCGACCGCTCGCATGCGGTGTCGCGCTACATCCTCGAGCAGACCCCGCTGAAGCTGATCGTGTTCGACCCGCGCAGCAACCGCATGGAGACCGTGACCGAGCTGTCGATCCTCGACCGCATCAAGGTCTCGACCCATGTCGGCTACAACGTTTTCGGCACCGCAAGCGCGTTCTGGCAGGACAGGATCGATGCCCTGAACGCCAAGACCGCGCGCCGTATGCAGTGAGAGATAAGATATGTCTGTTCGCCGTTTAGCACCGAAGGAAGTCCAGCCCGCGAGCTTTGCGTTCACGGAGGAGAACCTCGCGTTCGCCAAGCAGCAGATCGCGAAATATCCGGCCGGCCGTCAGGCCTCCGCCGTCATCGCCATCCTCTGGCGCGTCCAGGAACAGCACGAAGGCTGGGTCTCGGAAGCCGCGATCCGCGCGGTCGCCGACCTGCTCGACATGCCCTATATCCGCGTGCTGGAAGTTGCGACCTTCTACACGATGTTCCAGCTCGCCCCGGTCGGCAAGAAGGCCCACGTCCAGGTTTGCGGCACCACGCCGTGCCGCCTGCGCGGCGCCGAGGATCTGATCCACGTCTGCGAGCACCGCATCCATCACGAGCCTTTCCATCTCTCCAAGGACGGCAATTTCAGCTGGGAAGAGGTGGAGTGCCTGGGCGCCTGTGTGAATGCGCCGATGGTGCTGATCGGCAAGGACACCTATGAGGACCTGACCAAGGAAACCTTCGGCAAGGTGCTCGACGGCTTCGCTTCGGGCAATCCGCCCAAGCCCGGTCCGCAGAACGGCCGCCAGTTCTCGGCGCCCAGCGGTGGGCCGACCACGCTGAAGGAGAGCACCTGATGGGTGATCTCGTCGCAATTGGAGGGAGCGAGGCCGTGAAGAAATGGGGCTTCGTTGCCATGCATGCCGCGGTCGCGGCAGCCTTCATATTCACGCTGCAGCGCTTCATGATGAACGCGTCGCAGGAAACCAGTCTGCTCTGGGCGCTGACCTTCGCCGTCTGCGCCGCCGGACTTGCCTACAAGCAGTCCAATCGTTGATCGGAAAGCACTGATATGCTCGAGGACAAGGACCGCATCTTCAAGAACCTCTACGGCCTCCACGACTGGGGGCTCGAGGGTGCGCGGCGCCGCGGCGCCTGGGATGGCACCAAGAACATCATCGACAAGGGCCGCGACTGGATCATCAACGAGATGAAGGCCTCGGGGCTCCGCGGCCGCGGCGGCGCCGGCTTCCCGACCGGTCTGAAGTGGTCCTTCATGCCGAAGGAATCGACCGACGGCCGTCCGAGCTATCTCGTCGTCAACGCGGACGAATCCGAGCCGGGCACCTGCAAGGATCGCGAGATCATGCGGCACGATCCGCATCTCCTGATCGAGGGCTGCCTGATCGCGAGCTGCGCGATGAACGCGCACACCTGCTACATCTATGTCCGCGGCGAGTTCATCCGCGAGCGCGAGCATCTTCAGGCCGCGATCGACCAGGCCTATGACGCCAAGCTGGTCGGTAAGGACAACGTCAACGGCTGGCCGTTCGACATCTACGTCGCGCACGGCGCCGGCGCTTACATCTGCGGCGAAGAGACCGCGCTGCTCGAAAGCCTCGAAGGCAAGAAGGGCCAGCCGCGCCTGAAGCCGCCGTTCCCGGCGAACGTCGGCCTGTATGGCTGCCCGACCACCGTCAACAACGTCGAGTCGATCGCGGTTGCGCCTGACATCCTGCGCCGCGGCGCAGCCTGGTTCGCCGGCATCGGCCGTCCGAACAATGTCGGCACCAAGCTCTTCTGCATCTCCGGCCATGTCGAGCGGCCTTGCAACGTCGAAGAGGCCATGGGCATTCCGTTCCGTGAGCTGATCGACAAGCATTGCGGCGGCATCCGCGGCGGTTGGGACAATCTCAAGGCCGTGATCCCCGGCGGCTCGTCGGTGCGCATGGTGCCGGCCGAGCAGATCATCGACACGCCGATGGATTTCGACAGCTTGAGCAAGCTGCGCTCGGGTCTCGGCACCGCGGCCGTGATCGTGATGGACAAGTCCACCGATTTGATCCGCTCCATCGCCCGCATCTCCTATTTCTACAAGCATGAGAGCTGCGGCCAGTGCACGCCGTGCCGTGAAGGCACCGGCTGGATGTGGCGCGTGCTCACCCGCATGGCCGAAGGCCGCGCTCACAAGCGCGAGATCGACATGCTGCTCGAAGTCACCAAGCAGGTCGAAGGCCACACCATCTGCGCGCTCGG
The DNA here is from genome assembly GCF_054185225.1 of Bradyrhizobium sp. 18BD. NCBI lineage: Bacteria > Pseudomonadati > Pseudomonadota > Alphaproteobacteria > Hyphomicrobiales > Nitrobacteraceae > Bradyrhizobium > Bradyrhizobium sp. 18BD. Next base: position 135,149 of record NZ_JAVAYL010000017.1, read on the forward strand.
CGACGCAGCCGCCTGGCCGATCCAGGGCCTGATCGCGCATTTCCGTCACGAGATCGAAGCGCGCATCGACCAGTATTCGCACAAGGCCGACATCGATGATGCCGGCGTCCGCGATCCCGTGAACATGGTCGCGGCGGAGTAGAGACAATGACCAAGCTCATCATCGACGGCAAAGAGATCGATGTCCCCGCCGAATACACGCTGCTTCAGGCGTGCGAGGCGGCCGGCGCCGAGATTCCGCGCTTCTGCTATCACGAGCGGCTGTCGATCGCCGGCAACTGCCGGATGTGCCTCGTTGAAGTGAAGGGCGGCCCGAAGCCGGTCGCGAGCTGCGCCTGGGGCGTGCGCGACTGCCGTCCGGGCCCGAAGGGCGAGCCGCCGGAAATCTCCACGCGTTCGCCGATGGTGAAGAAGGCACGCGAAGGCGTGATGGAATTCCTTCTCATCAACCATCCGCTGGATTGCCCGATCTGCGACCAGGGCGGCGAGTGTGACCTGCAGGACCAGGCGATGGGCTATGGTGTGGACACCAGCCGTTTCGCCGAGAACAAGCGTGCGGTCGAGGACAAATATCTCGGCGCGCTGGTCAAGACCTCGATGAACCGCTGCATCCAGTGCACGCGCTGCGTCCGCTTCTCGGCGGAAGTCGCCGGCGCCCCCGAGATGGGCGCGACGGGCCGCGGCGAGGACATGGAGATCACGACCTATCTTGAGCACGCGCTGACGTCGGAATTGCAGGGCAATCTCGTCGACATCTGCCCGGTCGGTGCGCTGACCTCGAAGCCCTATGCCTTCGCGGCGCGTCCGTGGGAGCTCGGCAAGACCCAGTCGATCGACGTCATGGACGGCTTGGGATCTGCGATCCGCGTCGACACCCGCGGCCGTGAAGTGATGCGCGTGCTGCCGCGCATCAACGAGGCCGTGAACGAGGAGTGGATCTCCGACAAGACCCGCCACATCGTCGACGGCCTGCGCACCCAGCGCCTCGACCGGCCCTATATCCGCGAAGCCGGCAAGCTGCGCGCGGCGAGCTGGCAGGAGGCCTTCGCCGCGATCGCCTCCAAGGCGGGGCGCACCGACGGCAAGCGCATCGGCGCGATCGCCGGCGACCTCGCCGGCGTCGAGGAGATGTTCGCGCTGAAGGACCTGCTGTCCAAGTACGGCTCGAGCAATCTGGCGGTGCAGGGCGGCGACGCCTTCGATCCCGCGCTCGGCCGTGGCTCCTACATCTTCAACCCCACCCTGGTGGGTGTCGAGCAGGCCGATGCGCTGCTGATCATCGGCGCCAATCCGCGGAAAGAGGCGGCGGTGTTCAACGCCCGCATCCGCAAGCGCTGGCGCACCGGCGGCTTCAAGGTCGGCGTGATCGGCGCCAAGGCCGATCTCACCTACGATTATGACCATCTTGGCGCTGGCACCGAGACGCTCGGCGAGCTCGCGGCCGGCAAGCACTCCTTCATGGATGTGCTCAAGAACGCCAAGAACCCGATCATCCTGGTCGGCGCGGGCGCTGCAGCGCGTCACGACGGCGCGGCCATTCTCGCCGCCGCCGCCAAGCTCGCGCTCGACGTCGGCGCGCTCAAGGACGGCTGGAACGGCTTTGGCGTGCTGCACGAGACCGCCTCGCGCGTCGGCGCGCTCGATATCGGCTTCTCCGCCACAGCGGGCGGCCTGAACGCCGCGCAGATGACGACCTTCGGCACGCTGGATCTCTTGTTCCTGCTCGGTGCCGACGAGATCAAGGCGCCGGACGGCACCTTCGTCGTCTATATCGGCACCCATGGTGACCGCGGCGCGCATCGCGCCGACGTCATCCTGCCGGCCGCCGCCTACACCGAGAAGTCGGCGATCTACGTCAACACCGAAGGCCGCGTGCAGATGACCGGCCGCGCCGCGTTCCCGCCGGGCGAAGCCCGCGAGGACTGGGCGATCGTCCGCGCGCTCTCGGAAGCGCTCGGCAAGAAGCTCGGCTATGACTCGCTCAGTGCCCTGCGCCAGGCGATCTTTAAGGCCGTGCCGCACCTGATCCGTCTCGACCAGATCGAGGCCGGCTCCGCCGACCAGATCAAGAAGCTGGCGGGGAAGGGCGGTTCGCCCGAGAAGGCGCCGTTCAAGGCCCTCGTCGAGGACTTCTATTTGACCAACCCAATCGCGCGTGCGTCCGCCGTGATGGCGGAATGTTCGCGGCTTGCCTCCGGGCAGATGCTGACCGCAGCGGAGTGAGCCGATGGAATTCTTCGAAAGCGCATTCTGGACCGGTTTCCTCTGGCCGCTGATCATCATGGTCGCGGAGAGCGTCCTGGTGCTCGTCGTCCTCTTGGTCGCGATCGCCTACATCCTGCTCGCCGATCGCAAGATCTGGGCGGCGGTGCAGATCCGCCGTGGCCCGAATGTGGTGGGCCCGTGGGGCCTGCTGCAGTCCTTCGCCGACCTGCTGAAGTTCGTGCTGAAGGAGCCGGTCATCCCGGCCGGCGCCAACAAGGGCGTCTTCCTGCTGGCGCCGCTGGTGTCGTGCGTGCTCGCGCTCGCGGCCTGGGCGGTGATCCCGACCAATCTCGGCTGGGTGATCTCCGACATCAATGTCGGCATCCTCTTCATCTTCGCGATCTCGTCGCTGTCGATCTACGGCATCATCATGGCCGGCTGGTCGTCGAACTCGAAATATCCGTTCCTGGCCGCGCTGCGTTCGGCGGCGCAGATGGTGTCCTATGAGGTCTCGATCGGCTTCGTCATTATCACCGTCCTGCTCTGCGCCGGCACGCTGAACCTCTCGGCGGTGGTCGAGGCTCAGCATATCCGCGGTCTCGCCAGCCTGATCGGGCTGCCGCAGCTCACCATCCTCAACTGGTATGTGTGGCCGCTGTTCCCGATGTTCGTGATCTTCTACGTCTCGGCGCTGGCGGAAACCAACCGTCCGCCTTTCGACCTTGTGGAAGCGGAATCCGAGCTCGTCGCCGGTTTCATGGTCGAGTACGGATCGACGCCGTACCTGCTGTTCATGCTCGGCGAGTACGTCGCGATCGTCACGATGTGCGCGATGGCCACCATCCTGTTCCTCGGAGGCTGGCTGCCGCCGGTGGACCTGCCGCCCTTCAACTGGCTGCCGGGGATCATCTGGTTCGCGCTGAAACTGTTCTTCATGTTCTTCCTGTTCGCGATGGCAAAGGCGATCGTGCCGCGCTACCGCTACGACCAACTGATGCGTCTCGGCTGGAAGGTGTTCCTGCCGCTGTCGCTGGCGATGGTGATCGTGGTGGCCGGCGTGCTGCACTTCGCCGGCATCGCGCCGAAGTGAGGGCCGTCATGGGTATCAACATCAACGCCACTGCACGCTCGCTTCTGCTGTCGGAATTCGTCTCGGCGTTCTTCCTCGCCATGCGCTATTTCTTCCAGCCGAAGCCGACGCTGAACTATCCGTTCGAGAAGGGCCCGATCTCGCCGCGCTTCCGCGGGGAGCACGCGCTGCGCCGCTATCCGAACGGCGAGGAACGCTGCATCGCCTGCAAGCTGTGCGAGGCCGTTTGCCCCGCGCAGGCCATCACCATCGAGGCCGGCCCGCGCCGCAACGACGGCACCCGCCGCACCGTGCGCTACGACATCGACATGGTGAAGTGCATCTATTGCGGCCTCTGCCAGGAGGCCTGTCCGGTCGACGCCATCGTCGAAGGTCCGAACTTCGAGTTCGCGACCGAGACCCGCGAGGAACTGTTCTATGACAAGGCCAAGCTGCTCGCCAACGGCGACCGCTGGGAACGCGAGATCGCGAAAGCGATCGAGCTCGACGCGCCGTACCGGTGAGGTGAGGGCATGATCCTTCCCGCGCTGTTCTTCTATCTCTTCGCCGGCGTCTGTGTCGCCTCGGCCGTGATGGTGATTGTCTCGCGCAATCCCGTGCACTCCGTGCTGTACCTGATCCTGGCCTTCGTCAACGCCTCCGGCCTGTTCGTGCTGATGGGCGCCGAATTCCTGGCGATGATCCTGATCGTCGTCTATGTCGGCGCCGTCGCGGTGCTGTTCCTGTTCGTGATCATGATGCTCGATGTCGACTTCGTCGAGCTGCGCGAAGGCTTCATCCAGTACCTGCCGGTCGGTATCGTCATCGGCGGCATCTTCCTGTTCGAGCTGCTGCTCACCGTCGGCGCCTGGGTCATCAACCCGACCGTGAGCAAGACCATCACGGCGCCGATCCCGACCAACGTCTCGAACACCGAGGCGCTGGGGCTGGTGCTCTATACGAAGTACATCCACTACTTCCAGCTGTCGGGCATGGTGCTGCTGGTCGCCATGATCGGCGCCATCGTGCTGACGCTGCGCCACAAGGCGAGCGTGAAGCGGCAGGACATCAACGTTCAGAACGCACGCACGCCCGAAATGGCGATGGCGATGCGCAAGGTGGCACCGGGGCAGGGGCTCTCGGATGCCGATGCGGCGGAGTGGGTGAAATGACGATCGGGCTCGGACACTATCTTGCCGTCGGCGCGATCCTGTTCACGCTCGGCATCCTCGGCATCTTCCTGAACCGCAAGAACATCATCGTCATCCTGATGTCGATCGAGCTGATCCTGCTCTCGGTCAACATCAACCTGGTGGCGTTCTCGACCTTCCTCGGCGACATCGTCGGCCAGGTCTTCGCGCTTCTGGTGCTCACCGTCGCGGCCGCTGAAGCCGCGATCGGTCTCGCCGTCCTGGTGGTCTATTTCCGCAACCGTGGCTCGATCGCGGTTGAGGACGTCAATCTGATGAAGGGCTGATCGCATGATCCGGAAAAGTGGACACCGGTTTTCCGACCAGATCATGCGGAAAGAGTAAGTCATGGTTCAGGCAATCGTTTTCCTGCCGCTGCTGGGCGCCATTCTGGCCGGGCTCATCGCCCTGGCCGGCGCGCATGCCCGCAATCCCTCGGGCGACGAGGTGGAGCATCACGGCGACCACGGTCACGGGCCGCACGCGCATGCGTCGGACACGATCAACGAGGATGCGTCCGTCATCCATGAGAGCCACCACGAACCCGGCGACGGGCACGACGGCCATGGGCCGGTCGAGCCGGCAGCCGCCGGCTCGCGCGGCGCCGAACTGATCACCACGGCGCTGCTGTTCGTGTCGGCGGCGCTGTCCTGGATGACGCTGGTCGACGTCGGCTTCATGCACCATGACGGCCGCATCCAGCTGCTGCCCTGGATCTTCTCAGGCGACCTGCAGGTCTGGTGGACGCTGCGCGTCGACACGCTGACCGCCGTGATGCTGGTGGTGGTAACGACGGTGTCCTCGCTCGTGCACCTCTATTCCATCGGCTACATGGACGAGGATCCGTACCGGCCGCGCTTCTTCGGCTATCTCAGCCTGTTCACCTTCGCCATGCTGATGCTGGTGACCGCGGACAACCTGGTGCAGCTGTTCTTCGGCTGGGAAGGCGTGGGTCTGGCGAGCTACCTGCTGATCGGCTTCTGGTACCAGAAGCCTTCGGCAAATGCCGCCGCCATCAAGGCCTTCGTGGTCAACCGCGTCGGCGACTTCGGCTTCGCGCTCGGCATCTTCGCGATCTTCATGCTGGTCGGCTCGACCGATTTCGAGACGATCTTCCATGCCGCGCCGGGCCTCACCGGCAAGACCATCTACTTCCTCGGCTGGCACGCCGATGCGCTGACCCTGACCTGCCTGCTGCTGTTCATGGGCGCGATGGGCAAGTCGGCGCAGTTCCTGCTGCACACCTGGTTGCCGGACGCGATGGAAGGCCCGACGCCGGTGTCGGCGCTGATCCACGCCGCGACCATGGTCACCGCGGGCGTCTTCATGGTGGCGCGCCTGTCGCCGCTGTTCGAGCTCGCCCCGAACGCCCAGGCCGTCGTGATGTTCTTCGGTGCCACCACCGCGTTCTTTGCGGCGACCATCGGCCTCGTCCAGAACGACATCAAGCGCATCGTCGCCTACTCGACCTGTTCGCAGCTCGGCTACATGTTCGTGGCGATGGGAGCAGGGGCCTATTCGGTCGGCATGTTCCACCTGTTCACGCACGCCTTCTTCAAGGCGCTGCTGTTCTTGGGCTCCGGCTCGGTGATCTACGCGATGCACCACGAGCAGGACATCCGCAACATGGGTGGCCTCTGGAAGAAGATCCCCTACACCTACGCGGTGATGGTGGTCGGCACGCTGGCCCTGACCGGCTTCCCGCTGACCGCCGGCTACTTCTCCAAGGACGCGATCATCGAGTCGGCCTATGCCTCGCATAATCCGTTTGCGATGTACGGCTTCCTGATGACCGTCATCGCTGCCGGCCTGACTTCGTTCTACTCCTGGCGCCTGATCTTCAAGACGTTCCATGGCGAGCCGCATGACGAACATCACTATGAAGCCGCGCATGAGGCCCCGCTCTGGATCCTGATCCCGATCGGCGTGCTCGCGGTCGGCTCGTTCGTCGCGGGTCTTCCGTTCAAGGAGCTGTTCGCCGGTCACGGCGTCGAGGAGTTCTTCCGCGAGTCCGTGAAGATGAACCCGCACATCATCGAGGAGATGCACCATATCCCCGAGACCATCGCCTTCCTGCCGACGGTGATGATGGTGCTGGGCTTCCTCGTCTCGTACCTGTTCTACATCCGCCGGCCTTACATCCCCGTGCAGCTCGCAAAAGAGCAGCCGATGCTGTACCAGTTCCTGCTCAACAAATGGTACTTCGACGAGCTCTACGATTTCATCTTCGTCCGTCCGGCGAAGTGGATCGGCTACCAGCTCTGGAAGAAGGGCGACGGCTTCATCATCGACGGTTTCGGCCCCGACGGCGTCTCGGCCCGCGTGCTGGACGTCACCCGCAACGTCGTGAAGATCCAGACCGGCTATCTCTATCACTACGCATTCGCCATGCTGATCGGCGTCGCCGGCCTGATCACCTGGTTCATGTTCGGCTTTGGAGGCCAGTAAATGACAACCTGGCCCATCCTTTCGGTCACGACGTTCCTGCCGCTGGTCGGCGCGCTGATCGTTTACCTGAGCCGCGGCGATGACGAGGCGGCCAAGCGCAATTCGCGCTGGATCGCGCTCTGGACCACGCTGATCACCTTCGCGGTGTCGGTGATCCTGGTCATGCGCTTCGATCCCAACAGCGCCGACTTCCAGTTCGTCGAGAAGGCGGCGTGGCTCGCCACCGGCATTACCTACCACATGGGCGTGGACGGCATTTCGCTGCCCTTCGTGATCCTGACCACGGCCCTGATGCCGTTCTGCATCATCGCGAGCTGGAAGGTGACGAGCCGGGTGCGCGAATACATGATGGCGTTCCTGATCCTGGAAACGCTGATGGTCGGCACCTTCTCCGCGCTCGATCTTGTGCTGTTCTATCTGTTCTTTGAGGGCGGCCTGATCCCGATGTTCCTGATCATCGGCGTCTGGGGCGGCCCGCGCCGGGTCTACGCTTCCTTCAAGTTCTTCCTGTACACGCTGCTCGGCTCGGTCCTGATGCTGCTCGCCATCATGGCGCTGTACTGGAACGGCAACACCACTGATATCCCGACCCTGATGCATACCGCCGTGCCGCGGTCGCTTCAGACCTGGGCCTGGCTCGCCTTCTTCGCCTCGTTCGCGGTGAAGATGCCGATGTGGCCGGTGCATACTTGGCTCCCCGACGCGCACGTCGAGGCGCCGACCGCTGGCTCGGTGATCCTGGCCGCGATCCTGCTGAAGATGGGCGGCTACGGCTTCCTGCGCTTCTCGCTGCCGATGTTCCCGCTGGCCTCGCATGACTTCGCGCCGCTGATCTTCACGCTCTCGACCATCGCCATCATCTACACCTCGCTGGTGGCGATGATGCAGGAGGACATGAAGAAGCTGATCGCGTACTCCTCGGTCGCGCATATGGGCTTCGTCACCATGGGCATCTTCGCCGGCACCATGCAGGGTGTCGCCGGTGGTGTGTTCCAGATGATCTCGCACGGTATCGTCTCCGGTGCGCTGTTCCTCTGCGTCGGCATCGTCTACGACCGCATGCATACCCGCGAGATCGCGGCCTATGGCGGCCTCGTCAACCGGATGCCGCTCTACGCCATGACCTTCATGGTCTTCACCATGGCCAATGTCGGTCTGCCCGGAACGAGCGGCTTCGTCGGCGAGTTCATGACGCTGCTCGGCACCTTCAAGACCTCGATCCCGACCGCGTTCTTCGCCTCCACGGGCGTGATCCTGTCGGCGTGCTATGCGCTGTGGCTTTACCGCAAGGTCGTGTTCGGATCGCTGGTGAAGCCGTCGCTGATGACGATCAAGGATCTAACCTTCCGGGAGTGCCTGACGCTGTTCCCGCTGATCGCGCTGACGATCCTGTTCGGCGTCTATCCGAAGCCGGTGCTCGACATGTCGGCCGCCTCGGTCCAGCAACTCGTCAACAATTACAACACCGCTGTGACGGCCGTGAAGGCCGCCGCACTGCTCCAGTGATCGGGCAGGTCAGGATATCGCCATGAGCTTTACGACTGCAGGTTATCAACTGGCGCCGGTGCTGCCCGAGCTCGTGCTCGCGGTCGGCGCCATGGCGCTTCTGATGCTCGGCGCCTATCGCGGGCAGGGGACCACCAGCGCGGTCACGATGCTGGCGGTGCTGCTGCTCATCGTGGTCGGCGTGCTCGAATACATGCTGCCCGCAGGCAAGCAGGTGACATTTGGCGGCAGCTTCATCGTCGACGACTTCGCGCGCTTCATGAAGATATTGGCCCTGATCGGCTCGGCGGTGACGCTGATCCTGTCGACGGAGTTCCTGGCCGACCCGTCGCGCCGCATCTTTGAATATTCGATCCTGGTGCTGCTCTCGACGCTCGGCATGATGGTGCTGATCTCGGCGGGCGACCTGATCTCGCTCTATCTGGGCCTCGAGCTGATGTCGCTCGCGCTCTACGTCGTGGCGGCCTCGAACCGCGACAACGCCAAGTCGAACGAGGCGGGCCTGAAGTATTTCGTGCTGGGGGCGCTGTCCTCGGGCATGCTGCTCTACGGCGCCTCGCTGATCTATGGCTTCACCGGCACGGTCAGCTTCACCGGCATCGCGGCATCCGCCACGACTGCCAACGTCGGCCTGGTCTTCGGTCTTGTTTTCCTGCTTGCCGGCCTCTGCTTCAAGATTTCGGTGGTGCCATTCCACATGTGGACGCCCGACGTCTATGAAGGCGCGCCGACGCCCGTGACCGCCTTCTTCGCCTCGGCGCCGAAAGTGGCCGCACTCGCTGTCTTGACCCGCGCGACGCTGACCGCGTTCCCGGGCATCGTGCCGCAGTGGCAGCAGATTCTGGTGTTTGTCTCGATTGCCTCGATGGCGCTCGGCGCCTTCGCCGCGATCGGCCAGAGCAACATCAAGCGCCTGATGGCCTATTCCTCGATCGGGCATATGGGCTTTGCGCTGGTCGGCCTTGCCTCCGGCACGGTCGAAGGCGCGCAGGGCGTCCTGATGTACATCGTGATCTACGTTGCGATGACGCTCGGCTCTTTCGCCATCATCCTCGCGATGAAGCGCAACGGTCAGCCCCTCGAGCAGATCAGCGACTTCGCCGGTCTCTCGCGCACCAACCCACTGCTCGCCTTCTTCTTCGCGATGCTGCTGTTCTCGCTTGCCGGCGTTCCGCCGCTCGCGGGCTTCTTCGCCAAATGGTATGTGTTCGTCGCTGCGATCAAGGCCGATCTGTTCACGCTGGCCGTGATCGGCGTACTGACCAGCGTCGTGGGCGCCTACTACTATCTCTCCATCGTCAAGACGATGTACTTCGACGAGCCGGCCGGCCAGGTCGACCCGGTGCGCGTCGAGGTCAATACGGTGCTGGCGGTCGCAGGCCTGTTCAACATTCTGTTCGCATTGTTCGCGGGTCCGGTGGTGAGCGTCGCCTCCGCCGCCGCCAAGTCGCTGTTCTAGGATGGGGTTCGCGCTTGGTCCTCGCGCAATCGCGGCCGGCTACAAGCTCGCTGCGTTGGAGCGGACCGGCTCGACCAATGCCGACGCGATCGAAGCAGCACGCGCCGGCGAACGCGGCCCGATCTGGTTCGTGACGGCGGAGCAGACGGCCGGCCGCGGCCGCCGCCAGCGCCCCTGGATCGCGCCAAAGGGCAATCTGGCGGCCAGCGTCCTCGAAGTCCTCGACGTCGCACCTGCTGTGGCCGCCACGATCGGCTTTGCCGCAGGGCTGGCCGAGGAAGCCGCCCTTGAGAAGGTCAGCCTCGAGGCCGCGATGCGGCTTGGCCCCGACCGGCCGCGATACACCCTGAAATGGCCGAATGACGTCCTCGCCAACGGCAAGAAGTTGGTCGGCATTGGTCTGGAGGCGGAAGCCGTCAATGACCGCCTGGCCATCGTGGTCGGCATCGGCACCAACATCGTGGCAGCGCCCGAGGGCACGCCGACGCCGGCGGTGTCGCTGGCGGCCCTCGGCGTCCAGATCAGTGCGGAAGAGCTGTTCTCGGCGCTCTCAGACGCCTGGGTCGAGTTCCGCGGCATCTGGGACAATGGCCGCGGCTTTGCCGAGGTCCGTAAGCTGTGGTTGGAGCGGGCTGCCCGCCTTGGCGAGCCGATCGCGATCCACACGGGAACCACGGTGCTGGAAGGCATTTTTGACACGATCGACGACACCGGCTGCCTGATCGTCCGCACCGCGGAGGGCCGTCGCGTGCCGATCGCTGCGGGCGAGGTGTTCTTCGGTCCGGTCCGCTCGGTGGGAGCTGCGTGATGGCAAGGCCGGACGAACTGGTATTTGCGCCGCTCGGCGGGGTCGGCGAGATCGGCATGAATTTGTCGGTCTACGGCCTCGGCAACCGCCACCAGCGTTCGTGGCTGGCGGTCGATCTCGGCGTCTCCTTCGGTGACGAGGAGCATCTGCCCGGCATCGATCTGATCATGCCGGACATCAGCTTCCTGGAGAAGGAGCGCAAGAACCTGATGGGCCTGGTGCTGACCCACGCCCATGAGGATCATTTCGGCGCCATCATCGACCTCTGGCCGAAGCTGAAATGCCCGATCTACGCGACCAAATTCAGCGCCGCTTTGTTCGAGGCCAAATGCGCCGCCGAGCGCAACGCGCCTGAGATCCCGGTCACCGTCGTTCCTTCCGGCGGCCGCGTTGATATCGGCCCGTTCAACGTCGAGTTCATTCCCGTCGCGCATTCGATTCCGGAAGCGCACGCGCTAGCGATCCACACCGACGCCGGAATCGTGCTGCACACCGGCGACTGGAAGATCGACCCGACCCCGACCTTGGGCGCCCCGACCAACGAGAAGCGGTTGCGCGAACTGGGCGAGGAGGGCGTGCTCGCTTTGATCGGCGATTCCACCAACGCCGTGCGTGACGGCCGCTCGCCCTCGGAGGCCGAGGTGGCGCGCACCATCATCGACCTGGTCAAATCCGCCAAGGGCCGCGTCGCGGTGACGACCTTTGCCTCCAACGTCGCCCGCATCAAGGCTGTCGCCGACGCTGCGAAAGCCGCAGACCGCGAGGTCGTCGTGGTCGGCCGCGCCATGGAGCGCGTGGTGCAGGTCGCGCGCGAGACCGGCTATCTCGACGGCGTGCAGAATTTCCGCTCGCCCGAGGTCTATGGCCATCTGCCGCAGGACAAGGTGCTGGCGCTCTGCACCGGCAGCCAGGGCGAGCCCCGCGCCGCATTGGCCCGCATCGCCAATGACGACCACCCTGAAATCACGCTCAACCGCGGCGACAGCGTGATCTTCTCCTCGCGCACCATCCCGGGCAACGAGAAGGCCGTCGGCTCGATCATCAACAATCTGGTGCTGCAGGGCGTCGAGATCATCACCGACCGCGACCATCTGGTTCACGTCTCCGGCCATCCGCGCCGCGACGAGCTGCGCGACATGATCTCCTGGGTGAAGCCGCAGCTCCTGATCCCCGTGCATGGCGAGGCCCTGCACCTGAATGAGCACGCCAAGCTCGCGCGAGCGGCCGGCGTGCCGCGGGTTCTGGTCATTCGCAACGGCGACCTCGTCAAGCTTGGCCCCGGCGATCCCGGCGTGGTCGGCGAGGTGCCGTCGGGCCGGCTCTACAAGGACGGCACGATCCTGGAGGACTCAAAGTCCCGTGCCGTGGTCGAGCGCCGTCGCATGGCCTTTTCCGGCTGCGCGTTCGTGGCCATCGCCATGACCGCGCAGGGCGAGCTCGCCGACGATCCCGAGGTCGATCTCGTCGGCATCCCCGAGAAGAACCGGGCGGGCGAGCCTTTTGACGACATCGTCTTCGATGCCGTGATGTCCACGATCGAGGGCCTGCCGCGGGCGCGCCGCCGCGATCCCGATGCTCTCGGAGAGTCGGTGCGGCGTGCTGTCCGGGCCGTCATCAACGAACATTGGGGAAAAAAGCCCCCCTGTCTGGTACATGTCCTGACGGTGTAACTGTGCCGGCATGATCTCCAGGGCGGTCGCTCCGCCTTTTCCGGATCATGCGCTGAGGGAGAAGAAACATGCTGGGTCGCCTCAACCACGTCGCGATCGCGACCAAGGATTCCGTCAAGGCCGCCAGGATCTACGGCGCGGCGTTCGGCGCGCAGATCTCGGAAGCCGTCCCGCTGCCCGAGCATGGCGTCATCACCGTGTTCGCCACGCTCCCCAACACCAAGATCGAGTTCATCGAGCCGTTAGGTGAGACCTCGCCGATCGCAAAGTTCCTCGAGCGCAATGCCGACGGCGGCATCCACCATGTCTGCTACGAGGTCGTGGACATCATCGCCTCGCGCGACACGCTGGTGAGGGAGGGCGCGCGGGTGCTCGGCGACGGCGTGCCGAAGATCGGCGCCCACGGCAAGCCGGTGCTGTTCCTGCACCCGAAGGACTTTTCCGGCGCGCTGGTCGAAATCGAGCAGGCGTAAGGCCGCCCCATGGCCATCCAGATCTCGACCGCGCTTGCGATCTACTTCGTCATCTGGTGGATCGCGCTGTTCCTGACGCTGCCGTTCGGCGTGCGCAGCCAGCATGAGGACGGCGTCGGCGCGCCCGGCACCGACCCCGGTGCGCCGATCCTGACGCGGATGGGCCGCAAGCTGATCTGGACCACGATCATCTCGGCGATCATTTACGGCTTCGGCATGGTCGCCTATCAGGCCGGCTATCTCTCGATCGAGCGGCTGTCGAAATTGATGGGAATGCCGTTCTAAAGCATGATCCGGAAAAGTGCGCAGCGGTTTTCCGAAAAGATCATGCTCAAACAACAACCTAAAGCGCGATGACGATTCATCCAAATCTCATCGCGCTTTAGAGCTCTTTGCTGGAATTTCTGTGTAGCGTAACTGTTTTGGGGGGAACGAATGACTTTTCAGAGGATCGTCATCGCGCTTCTGGTGTTGATCGTCGCCGGGATCGGCGGCATCGGCTATTTCGAATGGAAGATGGCGGGGCAGGTGCGAACGCTGAAGGCGTTCGTCGAGGGCTACGTCTTCAACGAGGCCGTGCTGGCCTGCGAGCAGGCCAAGAGCTCGACGCCGTTCAAATGGAACGGCGGCAAGAGCACCTCGGTGATCGGGCTGAACTCGGCCAAGCTCGATAAATACACCGTCAGCGCCAGCTACACGCTGGTGGCGGACAGCGTCTATTGCGATTACGATCCGATCAAAAGAAAGGCCGAGATCGGCTCGAGCTTCCTGGAGCGGGAGTAACGATCCGGCCCACATATGGGATGGGATCGTCATGACCGGAGACCGGGCAGGGGACTATCGGATTCTGCATGAGGCCGACTTGCGGGACTATCTCGCAAGCCTGCCTGACATCGCTGCGCTGCTCGGTGGCGATCCCGCGTCATGGCCGATCACCGAGGTCGGCGACGGCAATCTCAATCTCGTCTTCATCGTCAAGGGCGCACGCGGCGGCATCGCGGTGAAGCAGGCGCTGCCTTACGTCCGCCTCGTCGGCGAGAGCTGGCCGCTGCCGCTGTCGCGGGCCCATTACGAATGTCTCGCGCTGTCCAAGCAGGCCCAGCTCGCGCCGGGTCTCGTGCCGGCGCTGCTGCATCACAACGAGGCGCTGGCGCTGACGGTAATGGAGCTGCTCGAGCCGCACATCATCATGCGCAAAGGGCTGGTCGCGGGAACCAGCTATCCGCGTTTCGTCGACGACATCACCACGTTCATGGCGCGCACCCTGTTCTTCACCTCCGACCTCGCGCTCACGGCCGCCGAAAAGAAGGAGACCATCGCGGCGTTTGCCGGCAATCACGCGCTCTGCAAGATCACCGAGGATCTGATCTTCACCGACCCTTACCGCATTGCCCAGCAGAACCGCTGGACCGCGCCGTACCTCGACAAGCTCGCCGCGAGCCTGCGCGACGACATGGAGCTGCATGTCGCGATCTCCCGCCTCAAGCTGAAGTTCATGGCGAGCCCTGAGGCGCTGCTCCATGGCGATCTCCACACCGGGTCGATCATGGTCACGCACGGCCAGACACAGGTGATCGACCCTGAATTTGCGTTCTACGGCCCGATGGGGTTCGACGTCGGCGCCGTGCTGGCCAATTTGCTGATGGCCTATTTCGCCTCCGCCGGCCACGAGCGCGCGCCGGGCGAGCGGGCTGCGTTCGAGGCCTGGGTGCTGGAGACGGTCGAAAAGGTCTGGAACGAGTTCGCGCGCAAATTCCTCGACCTCTGGCGGGCCGGACCCACCGGCGATGCCTATCCGGTTTCGCTCTTTGCCGGCGACAAGGGCGCCCTGCGGCTGGAGGCCGAGCGGCAGGCCTATATGCAACGCTTGTTCACCGACACTGTCGGCTTCGCCGCCGCCAAAACCATCCGCCGCATTTTTGGCCTCGCGCACAACATCGATTTCGAGTTGATCGAGGATCCGAAGAGGCGGGCGGAGAGTGAGGCGCGCGCCGTGCGGCTCGCGCGGGCGATGATGGTGGAGGCGGCGGCGTTTCGGACGATCGCTGACGTTGCGGGCGCCGCGCGGAAATTGCGAGACTGGCAGCCGGAATTGTCAGGCTGACGAAGGCCTCGGCGAGGAGCGCGCTCCACGCTCCGTCAATGCGAGGAGCGTAGCGACGAAGCAATCCAGAGTCGTTCCGCGGAGGGATTCTGGATTGCTTCGCTGCGCTCGCAATGACGGGGTGGGAGACGCGGGGGCCTCAATACAGCCGCATCGGCAACGGCGCGCCATCCTGGCCGACCAGCAGACCCCAGGTCTCGTTGGCCGCGACCTCGAACTCCCGGCTCTGCGCCGCGGTGCCGTCCACCTTCAGGGTGACCTTGTACTTGCCCGGCGACAGATCGAGCTTTTGGCTGTCCGGCAATTCGCCGGCCGTGCTTTCCGAATTCGCCAGGTTCTCTCCGGCGCGCGCCGCCAGATGGATGGTCCGCTCGTTGATGGTGACGATCGCCGCGCCGTCCGTCCTGTTGCCGAGCATCAGCCGCCCTTGCTCCGGTTTCGGCAAAAACCCTGCGGTCGCGACCGGGGGCTTGCGCAATGACAGGTCGGCGATGGTCTTGCCGTCCTGACGGGTGAGCCGGAGCGAGGCCGGTCCATCTGACGTCGTGAAGGCGATCACGGCCCGATCCGCCTCGACCGCCGCGCCGTCATTCTCGGTCCAGCCGCGCTCCCCGAGTGCGGCGCGATAGAAGCCGAGCACGGCCTTGAGATCGAGCGGCGTCTCGACGTGAGCCGACCGGATGAAGGGCGAGTTGTTCGCGGTCATCAGGCCCCAGCCGCCCGGGAGCGGCAGGCCCACGTCCGCGGACATTTTGTCCTCGAAGGTCCGGCTTGCGGCCCGCGCCAAAACCCCGAGGGCGTCGCAGAGCAGGCGCTCACCGAGATAGTCGGGGGAGCAACGATCCTTGATCGCCCACCAGCTATCGGCGACATCCCCGTTTGACCGCGTGGTGTGGGACCAGCCGGCGTGGAGGGTGTTGGTCGAACTGTCCCGGGCCGGGTCCGGCGTGACGGGGACCGCCATCGCGGCCGTCGCGGCGAGCAGACTGCCCGCGAGCAGGATACCTAACGTTCGGCGCTTCATTTTTTCCGCGATCCCTGGGGCTCGGATAACGATCCTGAGCTTGGTCGCATCGATCGCGAAAAATGTTCACTGGTCCGGGTCGATCGATGACGCACCGCGTCATTCGGCAGCTTGCATCGCCGGAACATGCAACCTGACCCATGAGGCCATCGCTGCCTCAGGAACCGGCATCGATTGCCATCAAAACGATGCTTGCTTTCGACAGGCGACGAATGATCAAATCCCTGATCGAAATACCTGCGTTGTTGGGGGACATATGATGTTCAGGATGATGGCGATCGTCGCGGGCTTGGGTCTGGCGCTCGCCGCCCCGGCGGAGGCGCAGACACCGCGCAAGGGCGGAACCGTCCGCATGACCGCGCCTTACGGTTCGAGCTTCACCAGCCTCGACATTCACACCACTCAGCGCGCCCAGGACGAGATTTACGCCAAAGCGCTGCATCGCTCGCTCTACATCTGGGACTCCGCGGAAGGCAAGCCGGTTCCGGAACTTGCGAAGGAGGTCATCGTCTCGGGCGGCGGTCTCGTTTACACCTTCAAGCTCCGCGACGACGCTTATTTCCACAACGGCCGCAAGATGACGGCCGACGATGTGATCTGGTCCTACAACCGCATCATGGACGGCACCAAGGCCTATCCCGGCGCGCGCTTCGTCCGCATGATCGAGGGCGCGGCTGCGGTGGAGAAGGGGCAGGCGAAGGAGATCTCCGGCCTGAAGAAGATCGACGACTTCACCGTCGAGATGAAGCTGACCGAGAAGGTCGACCCGGGCTTCTACTTCTTCACCGCGCTGACCTCGATCTATCCTGCCGACGAGGCCGCCAAGGAGAGCTTCATCCAGAAGCCGATCGGCCTCGGGCCGTTCAAATTCGTGGAGCACGTGCCGGGATCGCGCATCGTGCTGGAGCGCTGGGACCGGTTCTACAAGCCCGGCAAGCCCTATGCCGACAAGGTCGTGGTGTCGATCATGGCCGAGGCTGCGGCGCGCGATGTCGCCTTCCGCAACAAGGAGATCGACACCTCCGTGCTCGGGCCGGCGCAGTACGTCGCCTATCAGAACGATGCCGACCTCAAGGGTACCATCGTCGAGGTTGCCGAGGTCTTCACGCGCTACATGGGTATGAACCCGAACTTTAAGCCGTTCAGCGACAAGCGCGTCCGGCAGGCGATCAACTACGCGATCGACACCGATCTGATCATCAGCAAGCTGGTCAAGGGCAAGGCCTATCGCGCCACGAGCTGGCTGCCGTTGACCTCGCCGGCCTACGACAAGGCCATGAAGCCTTACGCCTACGATCCCGCCAAGGCCAAGCAGCTCCTCGCGGATGCCGGCTACCCCTCCGGCTTCGAATTCGAATGGACCACCAGCCAGAACGAAAGCTGGGGTCTGCCGATCGTCTCGGCCGTGATCCCGATGCTGGACAAGGTCGGCATCAAGGCGAAGGTGAAGCAGGTCGAGGCCGCGGTGCTGTCGGAGGTGGTCCGCTCAGGCGATTACCAGGCCTTCATCTATTCCCAGCAGACCGGCCCGGATCCACTGGCCGCGCTGAAATGCTTCCACTCGTCGACGCCGCAATCGGCCTGCAACTACATGACCTTCAAGAACGCCGAGTTCGACAAGATCATCGATGAGGCCGGGCAGGCCGACGACGTCGCCAAGCGCACCCAGCTTCTGCAAAAGGCCAATGCGCTGCTCTATGACGAGGCGCCGGTCTGGTTCTTCAACTACAACAAGGCGGTGATGGCCGTGCAGCCCTGGCTCCACGGCGTTCAGCTCAACGCGACGGAGCTGACCCACCAGAACGTCGAGGACCTCTGGGTCGACGAGACCTCGCCCGCGAAGTGACACGCGTTCTCGCACTCCCTCCGTCGCCATGAGCGATGGAGGGAGGGATGAAAGTGCCGATGCTCTCTTTCCTGATCCGTCGCCTCCTGCAGACCATTCCGACCGTGCTCGCCGTCGTGCTGCTGGTCTTCGTGCTGTTCAGCGTCGTTCCCGGCAGCATCGTCTCGAGCATGAGCGACGACGCCGATCCCCAGGTCGAGCTGCGCATGAAGAAGCAGCTCGGCCTCGACGATCCCATCTACGTGCGTTTCGGCTCTTACATCGCCAAGCTCGCCACCGGCGATTTCGGCACGTCGTTCCGGACGCGTGAGCCTGTCACGGCCATGATCGCCAAACGGGCATGGCCGACGCTGCAACTGGTCTTCACGGCCATGGCGTTTGCGGTTCTGCTCGGCGTCCCGCTCGGCTTCATTGCCGCATTGCGGCCGGGTGGTCTCGTCGACAGCGCCGCAATGGTCGTGGCAGTGTCGGGGCTTTCCATTGCCAAATTCTGGCTCGGGCTGGTGCTGATGTATCTGTTCGCGTTGAAGCTCGGCTGGCTGCCGAGCTTTGGCTATGGTGATGGCGGCCTGAAATATCTGCTGCTGCCGGCCGTGACGCTCGGCGTCTCGCCGATGGCGCTGTTTGCCCGGACGACGCGCGCTGCCGTGCTCGAGATCATGACGGCCGATTTCGTCCGCACCGCGCGGTCGAAGGGCATGAGCGAGACCCGGGTGGTGAAGTGGCATGTGATGCGCAACGCGCTCGTCATCATCCTCACCACCGTCGGCCTGCAGTTCGGCGGGCTGATGGGGCAGGCGGTCGTGGTCGAGAAGCTGTTCTCCTGGCCGGGCATCGGCTCGCTGCTGGTGGACAGCGTCCTGCAGCGCGACATTCCGGCGGTCCAGGGCTCCATTCTCGTGGTGGTGCTGGCCTTTCTGGTGATCAATCTGCTGATCGACGTGCTCTATGGCGTGATCGATCCCAGGATCAGATACGCATGAAGCTCCGCGCCAATCTCATCATCGGCGGCGTGCTGTTCGCGCTCGCGATCGTGGTCGGGCTGCTGGCGCCGTGGCTGGCGCACACCGATCCGGTCCTGGACGCCAACCTCATGAACGCGGAAGAGCCGCCGAGCTGGACCTGGTGGTTCGGCACGGACGACCAGGGCCGCGACATCTATTCCCGCGTCGTCTACGGCGCGCGCGTGTCGCTGACGGTCGGCATCGTCTCGCAGCTCATCAACAGCATCATCGGCGTCGCGCTGGGCCTGAGCGCCGGCTATTGGGGCGGCTGGTGGGATGATGTCGTCAACGCGCTGACCAACGTCATGCTTGCGATCCCCTCGCTGATCTTCGCGCTCGCCATCATGGCGGTGCTCGGCCCCGGCCTGACCAGCCTCTTGATCGCGCTCGGGCTGACCAACTGGTCCTTCACCTGCCGGATCGCGCGGGCCTCGGCGCTGTCGCTGAGGAGCCAGGGCTATGTCCAGGCGGCCACCGTGCTCGGCTATGGTGACCTGCGCATCATGATCACGCAGCTGCTGCCGAACATGCTCGGGCCGATCGTCGTCATCGGCACGCTCGGCATGGGCAGTGCGGTGCTGTCCGAGGCCGCATTGTCGTTCCTCGGCCTTGGCGTTCGGCCGCCATTCCCGAGCTGGGGCAGCATGCTGTCGGATGCCCGCGACCAGATCACGACGGCGCCGTGGCTCTCGGTATTTCCGGGCCTTGCGATCTTCCTGACGGTGCTCGGCCTCAACCTGCTCGGCGATGGCCTTCGCGACATCCTCGATCCCCAATCGCGGAGCCGGCGGACATGACGGGCGCGCCGCTGATCGAAGTCGAGGATTTGCGCATCGATCTCGACGACGGATCGAAGCGCGTTGCGGCGGCCGAGGGCATTTCATTCCGCATCGATCGCGGCGAGACGTTCGGTCTCGTCGGCGAATCCGGCTGCGGAAAGAGCATCACGGCGCTCGCGCTGATCGGCCTGTTGCGGCAGCCGCTGTCGATCGGCGGCGGCGTCATCCGGTTCGACGGACAGGAGATCCAGCATCTTTCCGCGGCCAGACAGCGGGACCTGCGCGGCGATCGCATCGCCATGATCTTCCAGGAGCCGATGACGGCGCTCAACCCGGTCTCGCCCGTGGGCCGGCAGATCGCCGAAATGTTCGTGCTGCACAAGGGCAAGAGCTGGCGGGAGGCCAACAAGCTGGCGGTCGAGGCGCTGGCCAGCGTCCGCGTCCCCGCGCCCGAGCGGCGCGTGAACGACTATCCGCACCAGCTCTCCGGCGGCATGCGCCAGCGCGTGATGATCGCGATCGCGCTCGCCTGCGGCCCGGATCTCCTCATCGCCGACGAGCCGACCACCGCGCTCGACGTGACCGTGCAGGCCGAAATCATCGAGCTGATGCGGAATCTGTGCGCCGAGCGGGGAACGGCGATCCTGATGATCAGCCACGATCTTGGCCTCGTCGCCAATGTCTGCCGCCGCGTTGCCGTGATGTATGCCGGCCGCATCGTCGAGGAGCGCGGTTCGGCCGACATCTTCCGGGCGCCTTCGCATCCCTATACGCAGGGCCTCGTCGACTCGCTGCCGCGGCTGGGCAGCCGCGCTGTGCTTGGCCGCAGCAGGCTCAGGGAGATCGCGGGCGTCGTGCCGGCCATCACGAATTTCCCGGACGGCTGCCGCTTCAATCCGCGCTGTGCGCTGGCGACCGACATTTGCCGCACGGTCGCGCCAACGGCGGATTTGCTGGGGGCAGGCGGGTTGGTGAGGTGTCACCATCATGCATGAGCCGCAAAGCGTGTTGGCTGAGGCCAGGATGGACGACGATCTCATCCTCAGCGTCGAGGATCTCGCGGTCCATTTCCCGCTCGGCGGCGGCCTGTTGGGCCGCGGCCGGCGGGTGCTCCGTGCCGTCGACGGTGTCGACCTCAAGCTGAAGCGGGGCGAATGCCTCGGCCTCGTCGGCGAGTCCGGCTCGGGCAAGTCGACGGTCGCCTTGTCGATCCTGGGCCTCCTGACGCCGACGCGCGGCCGCATCGTGCTGGACGGGCAGGTCGTGACCGACAGGCAGTCCGGCGATCGCAAGTCGCTCGCCCGCATCGTGCAGATCGTGTTCCAGGATCCCTACGCCTCGCTCAATCCGCGCCAGACCGTGCGCCGCACGCTAGAGGATCCGCTGCGCGTGCACGGCGTGTCCGCAAAGAGCGAGATCGAGGACCGCGTCGCGACCATGCTGCGGCACGTGGGCCTGCGCCCCGAGCAGGCCGACCGCTACCCGCATGAATTCTCCGGCGGCCAACGCCAGCGCATCGGCATTGCCCGCGCGCTGATCCTCAATCCCAAGATCGTCATCTGCGACGAGCCGGTCTCGGCGCTCGACGTCTCGATCCGCGCCCAGATCATCAATCTGCTGCTGGAATTGAAGGACACGCTCGGTCTCTCCTACATCATGATCAGCCACGACCTCGGCGTCGTCGAGCACATGAGCGACCGTGTCGCCGTGATGTATCTCGGCCGCATCGTCGAGAATGGCGACTGGCGCGAAATTTTCGAGCGGCCCGCGCACCCCTATACGCAGGCCCTGATCGCCGCCATCCCCGATCCCTTGCACCATGCGCCGCTCGCGACCACAGGCGGTGATCTCCCTAATCCGCTCAATCCGCCCAACGGATGCGCCTTCAGCCCGCGCTGTCGCTACGCGGAAGATGTGTGCCGCCGAGAGCCGGGACCGACGCTGGAGACGCGGCCCGATGGGCATGCGGTGAGGTGCTGGCGGAGCGAGGAGATTGTGGGGCGGCCGGTGGTCGCTTCAACCTAAGGCCTATACTATCATGACCTCTCTTCATAGCTGACGCTATGCCCAGACTCCTCCGCTAGACGCTCATCGCGAGTTTTCGCTGCGCCCGGGCGCGGCGGAAGCCCATGAAGAGCGCGACGAATGCCGGTACGAAGAAGAATATTCCCGCGAATATGATCGCGAAGTCCTTATCGGCATTGACGTGGGGCAAGTCGGACAGCCTGGCGAGCACCAGAACGAGCGCGATGCAGACCACGAAGAGTTTCGCGATTGCAACGCTGTAGAGGACGCCGAAATGGGTGTTGGGACTGGACTTGGCGATCCAGATCCCGAGCCACCGTCCGGGGAGCAGCAGCACAACGAAGCTCGCCACCCAGACGACTGCTATCACGCTCGCGAGTTCGAGCCCGCTCATGCACGCTTCCCGGCTTGAGGCGTCGTTGTCTCGAACGTCAATGCAGCCGGAGCAGGAGGCTTTTGTGACTCCTCCTGGCGGCTTGCCACAACGGCGAACCAAAGTCCGATCATGATGATCAACGTGCGGACACCTGCGACCAGATTCTTGTTGAGCTGGAAGAAGTGGCCGGCACCCTCGATCATGGCGGCGCCCGCGAAGGCCAGCGCGAAAGCAGACAGCATTGCGTCCCCCAGTTGTGCGGGGATAATGGCCCGCAATTCCTAAGGGACAATGAGTCGGATCGGTAAAAGCACGCGCGGCCTCGCTCGAAGCCAAGAGCGACCATTGCAGTAGACATTGCGGTCTGCCATTCGCCCGGAAGCCGATCTCGGCGGTCCAGTCACAGACCTGCGCCCAGGATTTCGAGAAATGCGAGGGGTGACGCTGCGATCGCCGCTCCCACACCGAATCCGACGGTGCCGAGCGCGACGGCGCCCAACCACGCGTGGTGCGCCCAGCCGTAGGCGCCGCCGATGAAGGCGCAGGTTCCTACGATCGAAAGCGTCCAGACGATCCGTATGACGAGTTTAACGATTCCAGTCATCGGCTCTTAACCTGTCGTAACGCGAACCGGCCTGACGTCGCGATGTGCATTTCGGGATCGCCTCTTGCTCCACCAGCTTGCCATGTACAGGTAGTAAGGCAGTGGCCAGAGCGGAAGTCATGACACGCAACGTGAGCAACATCCCGACCGGACGGACCTACCTGGCGTTCGCGTTGGTTTGGACCATCGTGACGTTTTTCGTCTTCTTGCTCTGCATTGCAGTGTTCGCGGCCGGCCGTTGGATCATTGGCCTGCTGATCGTTCTACTCACCGTCTATGCCTTTGTCCGGCACAATATGTGGCTTGGCAAACGCGCAAGACGGGGGCTTGTTCGCAGGCGTTGAGGTCGGCATCGGGGTGTCGTCGCGAGCTTCATTGCGGTGTTCGCGCATCGAGCCCAACGGCTCTCAAACCCGCCTCTCGCGATGATCACATCCTGCTCCTGTTTTGCCCGACGAGTCAAATGCCGGCACGGTCGCACGCACGCCATTTGCGGGTTTCGTAAGCGGTTGAATTTCCTCACAGTCTCTACTGTGCATGGGGTTGTTTTCGCGGCTTTTGTTTTGGCGGCGGTCTACTCCGCCGCTTTTTCCCTCAGCCGCTGCGCGTAGACGTTGATCACCAGCGCCGCCAGCAGGATCAGGCCGCGGATCAGGATCTTCAGGAAACTATCGATGTTGACGTGGTCGAGGCCGTTGTTGAGGACCCCGAGGACGAAGAGCCCGACGATGGTATTGCCGATGCCGCCGCGGCCGCCGAACAGGCTGGTGCCGCCGACGACGACGGCGGCGATGGAGTCAAGCAGATAGGTGTCGAACTCGTTCTGCTGCGCGCTGCCGAAATGGGCGACGCCGAGCATGCCGCCGATGCCCGAGCACACCGCCGAGATTACCATGACGCTGCCCAGGATGAGCTTGACGTTGAGGCCGGCATATTCGGCCGCCTCGCGGTTGCCGCCGACCATGTAGACGTAGCGGCCGAAGCGCGTGTAGGTCAGCACCAGATGGCCGCCGAGCAGCATGATGGCGGCGACGATGACGATCCAGGGGATGCCACCGATCGAGCCGGAGCCGAGCGTCGTGATCAGGCTCGGTACCTTGTAGGCGATCTGGCCACGCACCAGCAGCGCGGAGATGCCGGCGGCGATCTGCATCATCGCGAGCGTCATGATGAAGGAGGGGATGCCGATCACGGTCAGCCCCAGCGCGTTGACGAGGCCGAGCAGGGCGCAGAGCAGGATCGACAGCAGGATCGCGACGGCGCCGGGCAAGGGGATGTTGGCGATGTTGACGTAGGATTCCTGCAGCGTGAAGTAGGCGACCGCAATGCCGGTGACGTTGGCGATGCTGGCGATCGACAGGTCGATCTCGGCGCAGAGGATCACGAAGGTGAGGCCGACGGCGATGATGCCCGTCACCGACACCTGGGTCAGGATATTGCCGAGATTGTCGAGCGTCGCGAAGGAGGGGCTCGCGAAGGCGAAGAAGGCGGAGAGGAAGATCAGGGTCAGGAACGGCGCGATGTTGCGCATCTGCGAGCGCAGGAAGGGTGCAATGCCACGTGCCCGCTGCCCTGCCGCCAAAGCCGTCTCACTGCTCATGTGCTTCTCCGTCACGCCGCTTCCAGCAGGCGGTCCTTGCTGACCGGTTCGTTCCTGAATTCCCGCACCACTGTGCCGCGCTTGAGCACGAGGATGCGGTCGGCCAGCGACAGCACCGTTTCCGGCTCGGTCGACAGCACGATGATCGCGAGCCCCCTGGCGCGGAGGTCGCGGACGATGTTGATGACGTCGTTCTTGGCGCCGACATCCATGCCGCGGGTCGGCTCGCACAGCACCAAGAGCTTTGGTGGATAGGTCAGCCATTTTGCGAGCGCCACCTTCTGCTGGTTGCCGCCGGAGAGCATGCCGAGGTCGAGGCCGACCACGGGCGGCCTGATCTGCAACTGCTCGACCTGGCGCTTGGCGATGTCGCGCTCCTGCGCCGGCTTGAGCAGCAGGGACGAGATGCGATCCAGAATGCTGATCGAGATGTTCTTGTAGACCGGCTCCTGGTGAAACAGCATGTCGCGCCGGCTCTCCGGCACCAGCGCCACGCCGGCGCGCCGCGCCGCCGCCGTGCTGGCGAAAGTCTTCGGCGTGCCGTCGACGGCGAGGATGCCGCTATCCGGCTTCAGCTTGCCGAACAGGATGCGGGACAGCTCCTGCTGGCCGCAGCCCATGAAGCCGTAGATGCCGAGCACTTCTCCGGCGCGGGCCTCGAAGGAGATGTCCTTCAGGCTGCGCGACAGCGAGAGCTGATCGACCTTCAGGACCACCGAGCTCTCACTCGCCTTGGGCAGCATCAAATCGTCGGTGTAGCTGTGCTCGAGCGCCTCGCCGCCGCGGCCGATCATGGCCTCGATCAGCGCGCCCTTGCTGGTGGCGGCACTCGCCGTCTCGGCGACCTTCCGCCCATTGCGGAACACCGTTACCGTGTCGGAGACGCGAAGAATGTCCTCAATGAAATGCGAGATGAAGACGATGCTGGTGCCTTCCTCGCGTAATCGTCGAAGGGTGGAGAAGAGCCGCTCGACCTCGGGCGGGGATAGGGCGGAGGTCGGCTCGTCCAGGATCACGATGCGCGCGCCGGAGAACAGCACCCGGGCGATCTCGATCAGCTGCTGCAGCCCGATGGGCAAGTCACCCAGCGGCG
This sequence comes from Bradyrhizobium sp. 18BD, assembly GCF_054185225.1. Taxonomy (NCBI): domain Bacteria; kingdom Pseudomonadati; phylum Pseudomonadota; class Alphaproteobacteria; order Hyphomicrobiales; family Nitrobacteraceae; genus Bradyrhizobium; species Bradyrhizobium sp. 18BD. The sequence goes on from NZ_JAVAYL010000017.1 coordinate 160,432, forward strand.
TCATCGGATCGACGTCGATGCCGAAGCGGGCGAGCTGCTCGCCGGCCTCGCGCGCCATGCGCCGCCATTGCACGAGGCCGAGGGCGTTGGTCGGCTGGTTGCCGAGGAACACGTTCTCGGCGACCGTGAGATCGGGGGCGACGCTGAGCTCCTGATGCACCATGGCGATGCCGGCCGCATGCGCATCGCGGGCCGAGCGGAAATGGGTCTCCGCCCCGTCGATCAGGAAGCGGCCGGAGAATTCGGTGTGCACGCCGGCGATGATCTTCATCAGCGTGCTTTTGCCGGCGCCGTTCTCGCCGACGAGACCGTGGATCTCGCCGGGAGAAAGCGCGAAGTCGACACCACGAAGCGCTTCGACGCCGCCAAAGCTCTTCGTGATGCCCTGCAGTTCCAGGATGGGCGAACGCGTCTCAGGCATGGAAGCTCAGATCAGGAAGTGATCCTGCATCCACTGCATCCCGGCGGCGTTGGCCTTGGTCACGACCGGCCCGTCAGTGACGACGTTCTTGGGGATTCCCTGTCCGCTCTTCTCGCCGCCGACCACGGCGGAGACGCCCGCGATGATCGCGCCGCCATGGATGCGGCAGGAGGGGTTACGGACGGTCGCGAACATGCGGCCTTCGCTCACCGCCTGGATCGCCGGCGGCATCGCATCCACACCGCCGATCAGGATGTTGGTGCGGTTACGCGCCTTCATGATGTTCGCCGCGGCGAGCGCCATGTCGTCATTGTGGAAGAACGCCGCGTCGATCTGCGGATATTTGGTGAGGTAGGTTTCCCAGAGCCGGGCGGTCTTGGAGACGTCCCAATCGGCCGGCTGGGTGTCGAGCACCTCGATGCCGGGGAACTGCTTCACGACATTGTTGAAGCCCTTGGCGCGGCCCTGCGCGCCGGTGTGGCCGAGCGCGCCCTGCGTCATGATGATCTTGCCCTTGCCGCCCATCGCGTTGCACAGCGCCTGCGTCACCGAGGCGCCCATGAACTCGTTGTCGGGGGCGAGGAAGGAGTGGACGTTGATCTGGTCGAGCGGCGCAATCAGCGTGTCCATGTCGATCACGGGCGTGCCGGCGTCGATCATCTTCTGCACGGGCTGGGTGAGGGTGCCGATGCCGAAGGCCTGGATCGCGACGAAATCCCATTTCTGCGAGGCCATGTTGTCGATCGCCGCGCGCTGCTTCACCGCGTCGAGCTGGCCGTCGAACCAGGTGACTTCGACGTTGAACAGCTTGCCCCAGAATTCCGCCGCCTGCTTGCCCTGCGCGCACCAGGTGGCCTGAAGGCCCGCGTTGGAGAACGCCGCCTTCAGCGGCTTCTCGCTGCGTCCGACTTCGGCTGCCAATGCGGGGTTTATGCCCATGCTGCCGAACAGGGCAGCTCCAGCGCCGGCGGTCGCTGCCGCCTGAAGAAGATCGCGCCTCGTCGTCGAGAAATCTTTCGTCCCGGACATCGCTCGCTCCCATATATTTTATCGTCGGCGCGTCATTGCTTGCGCGACCGATGTCCGAAAGTCTCTCACAAGAGTTGTTGCCACTCAATCTGCAATCGTGCGGGAGAAGTCGCGGCGCGTTGGTGCAGCGCGAAGCGTTACGCTGCGATGCCAGCGAAGGCGTCGATCTCGACGAGCAACGTATCCCAGGCCTGGGCGGTCTCGCCCGACCATTCATCTCGAAGCAGATCGCGCAGCGTATCCCTGATGATGCCGAAGAACGCGATGAACAGCTCGCGCGGCGTGCCGTAGCCATCATGCGAGACGACCTCGCAGGCGATCAGCCGGAAATGTCCGCTGCGCTCACCCGCAAAATCGAGGATCGCCTCGATCGTCAGCGCCAGCATCGATCCCATCACGAGCTCGCTGCCCTGCGAGCGGAACATTGTCCGTGTTTCCGGGTGCGTTTCGAACAGGCGTTGATGAACGAGTGGCGTGAGATCCGCGCAACGCGAGGCTGCGATTTCGAAACTGTTTTCAATCGGATTAGAGGAAGCGGTCATTCGCGGCGAAGCCACGCAGACAAAAAAAGAGCGGGGCCCTGGCCCCGCTCAAAAATTGTGTCGACCCTATTATCCCCGATTCTAAGATTTGCTCTTGATTGACGGGGCGACGCTGCATTTTGCGCGCCAGGGGCTCCTCCCGAGACTTGGACCACCAGACGTCGACCTCGCGGTCAGGCCTGAGCAAGAAGGATGCTAGATCAACTTTTCTCACTTGTCATCATTTTCGGCAACGATTGTTCAAAATATGAGCAGTTGGCGAAATGATCGGGCTTTTGGCCGTGTAAGCATATGACAAATATAAGAAATCTGTGGATGGGCGGGGCGAGCAGGCTGCCTCAAAGACCAGGCCCGGTCCCTCCCGCGGGGCGCTCCGACCACAGTTTTCGAGAAATTTGCGCTGGGCCAAGAAGCCGGCGGAACTGACCTCGACTCAGCCCGCGACCGGGTGTTTAGTTCGTAGGCGAACGAATGGTTCGGCGGATGCGCGCACGGCTGCAAAAATTCCTACCCCTGGTCCTGCTCGCTTTGGCGATGCAGGTGCTGGCGCCGATTGCCGCCTGTCTGGCGGCCGGCCAGGCCGTGGCCGATCCGCTCTCAGCCGCCGTCATCTGCCACAGCGCGAGCGAGCAGGGCGGCCCCGACGACCAGACCGGCGCGCCGACCGCGCATGGTGCTGCCTGCGCGCTCTGCTGTCTGGCGCAGGCGAACGCCTCGCTCGATTCGCCGCCGCACGTTGTGCTTGCCGTCCCCTTCCGCCATGCCGAGCGCGTGGTGTGGCATCAGGCGGGCGCCTCCGCCGTTGCAGTCCATCGGGGCTCAAACGCCCAGGCACGCGCACCCCCGCACTTTTCCTGACGACCCTCGGTATCGCCGCGGTCCGTCCGCCGGCGATTGATGCTGTCGAATTGCCGGAGAGAAAGCCCGGCGTCAGGAATGCCCCATGTTACGTTGTCATGCCCGTCGCGGCGTGAGTGTCGCTGCCATCCAGGCCGCGCTGCTCGCATCGTCGAACGGAGCCTTTGCCCAAAGCGGCAATACCGAGCTCCCCGCGGTGACCGTCGAGGCGCCGCACGCTGCCCGCCCCAAACCGGTCGCCCTGCCGTTGAAACCGCGCGCCGCTTCAGTGGGGCGTGTGGCGAGACCCGCTGCACCGACCGCAAGCGCACGCGGACCGACCCAAGGCCGGACCGTGACTGCGGATGCAGCACGCGATAGCCTCAATCAGGCGCCAGCCGGCCAGACCGAGACGACCATCGATCGCAGCCAGTTCGACAACCGCCCCGCATTCTCGGTCGGCGACGTGCTGCGGGACAGCCCCGGCGTTTCGGTCAAGCAGGGCAACGGCCCGCGCGATTTCGGCATCTCGATTCGCGGATCCAACGCGAGGAACGGCTTTGCCATCCGCAATCTCGTGATCTTCGACGACGGTTTTCCGGTGACGCAGCCGGACGGCCTGTCGCGGAGCGACCTTATCGATCCGCGCGCCTATAGCGCTATCGACGTCGTCCGCGGTTCCTCGTCGGCGCTGTACGGCAATTACGCAACCGGCGGCGCGCTCAATTTCCGGACACGGCCGGGCGGCACGATCGACGGCGTCGAATATGGCGTCGATGGCGGCAACTACGGCTACCTCAACAACTACCTTGCCGCGGGCAAGAAGGTCGGCAATTTCGAGGGCTCGCTGTTCGCAAGCGACGCGCGCGGCGACGGCTATATCGGTAATAGCTGGTTCAACACGCAGACCGTCAACTTCGTCGGCACGCTCAAGGCGACGCCGGACGATCGCTTCACGGTCAAGATCATCAACAACGACCTCAGCGCGCGGCTGCCGCTCCGACAGTCGCTGAATCAATACTATACCAATCCATTTCAACAGGGCTGTACGACTGGCGCAGGCGTTGCCGGCTGCCCAACCGTGTCTCTCTTCAACAACGGCTTCAACGCAAGAACGGGCGTCACAGCCGACAGGGACACCGAGACGGCAACGCAGGCGGGCTTGGGGCGAAACGATCGTCGAACCATCGTCGGTGGACGATGGGAGCACGATTTCGACAACACCACGAGCTGGCGAAACCAGTTTGTCTTCGACGACAGGAACATCAGTCAGCCGACCGGCGCGACCAGCGCTATCGGCGATTTTCCGTCGTACAACTACATGAGTGATATTACGAAGCGCGGCGAGATCCTCGGCATGGACTCCACCACGTTTGTCGGCGCGTGGTACAATACGCTCGTGGCGTCGAGCGACACGCGCAACGTAATGCCCGGCGGAAACGCCACGTTGGGGCTGCTCCAGGCGAATACATTTAGCGATACGTCCAACTATGGGGTACGTGCGAGGGAGGAGCTAAAGCTCACTCCCGACCTGACCGCGATAGCCGGAATTGGATGGGAGACCACAATTCTGAAGGGCGTCAACACCCTCTATAAGTACAACACGTTCAACGTTCCGATAGCCACGATTCCCACGCCCACAAGCGCAGATCGCAAGATTGAGAACACCGCTCCCGAACTGGCGTTGCTGTACAGGCTCAATCCCGAATGGCAGTTTCGCGGCCGCGTGGCGACCGGATACGGAACGCCGCAGGTGTCGAATTTGTTCGTTCTTCCGAACGGCGATTTTGGCAACAACACCCAGCTCCAGACACAAACCAATATCGGCTACGATCTCGGCGTTGACTGGACTCCAGGCAATGCGGTCAAGCTGAGTGCGACGGCATTTTACGAGTTCTTCCGAAATGAATTGGTGAGTCAGGCCGCGAGCAATCCCAACGCGAGCAACACGACTTACATGTTCAACGCACCGCGCTCCGAACATCGGGGCATCGAGCTTGCGGCCGACTGGAAATTCTATCCGGGCTGGCGGTTCTTCGCGGCGTACACTTATCTCGACGAGGTCTACACCGAATATGTCGAGAACATCACCAATGGCGCGGTGTTCAGCTTCAACCGGGCAGGCAACAAGATTCCCGGCATCTCGCCCAACGAGCTAACGGCTCGGGTCGGCTATGACGAGTTCGCCGGGCCGCTGGCGGGCCTGGGTGGTTTCGTCGAGGTCCAGTGGAAGGACTCCTTCTACATGGACAATGCAAACCTGCTGAAGGCGCCGGGCTACGAGCTGGTTAACGTCAACGTCCACTACAAGTCCGATCTGGTGTCCGACACGTTCAGATCCCTGAACCTGTTTCTCGAAGTCAGGAACATGTTCGATCGTACCTACGTTGGCTCGGCCAACAACATCGCGAACACGGTGACAGCGGCAGGCCTTCAAAATCCCGCGACCGTCCTCGCAAATACGACCGGTTCGATCTACGCAGGCTCGCCGCGCACCTTCGTTGCGGGTATGAAGGTGGCATTCAAATGAGCCGGACTCTCGAAGGGACCAGGGGCATGATCCGAAGTGGCTTGCTTGGGTTGGCCGTCCTCGCGCTCATGCAGGGGACGGCGTTCGGACAGATGCATGGTCAGCATGCGTCCGAGGCTGCATGCGAAGAACCGACGCTGCGCTGCGCGACCAAGGTCACGCCTGCGTTCGCTCCGGACGGAACGCTGTGGCTGGTCTGGATGGCGGGCGGGCAGGTCTCGGTTGCGAGCTCGCAGGATGCGGGGCGGAGTTTTTCGGCGCCCGTCCAGGTTACGACGAAGCGTCTGAACCTCGACTGGGGGCCGGACGCGCGGCCGAAGATCGTGGTCGATCGCAAGGGCGGCATCGCGCTCGCGTTCTCGATCTTCAGGGACGAGGCCTTCAACGGCCAGGTGCTCTACACGCGCTCGGCCGACGGCGGGAAGAGTTTTGCCGAGCTGAAGCCCATCACCGCCAGCAACGAGAGCCAGCGGTTTGAGGCGCTGGCTCTCGATCAGGACGGGACGGTCTTCGCGGCATGGCTCGACAAGCGTAATCGCGTTCTCGCGAAGGAGGCCGGACAGAAGTATGAGGGAGCGGGGCTGTTCTTTGCCGTGTCCAGCGACGGCGGCACCACCTATGCTGAGGCCCGACTGGCGCGCGAAGGCACCTGTGAGTGCTGCCGGTTGGGGCTGACGTTTGCGGCGCCCGGACGACCGGCCGTGATCTTCAGGAACATCTTTGACGGCGGCGTGCGCGATCATGCGGTCATGGCCTTCACCAATGTCGCGACGCCCGGTGAAATCCGGCGGGTCAGCAACGACGACTGGCAGATCAACGCCTGCCCCCATCACGGGCCGAGCCTCACGGTTGCGCCGAATGGGACCTATCACGTCGCCTGGTACACGAACGGCAAGGCGCGCAAGGGATTGTTCTACGCGCACTCGCGCGACGAGGGCCGCACATTCTCTTCACCGATGGCGCTGGGGCAGCCGGGGCGCAATCCGACGCGCCCCTACGTGCTCGCGGGCGCTGCGGGGACGGTGATGGTCTGGAAGGAGTTCGATGGGGAGAAGACCTCGGTCCAGATGACGATCTCCCGCGACGACGGCGAGACCTGGTCTGCGGCCAAGACCATATCGACCACGACCGACACCTCCGACCATCCGTTGCTGGTCTCCAATGGCCGGCAGGTCTACCTGTCATGGATGACGAAGGCGGATGGCTATCGCCTTACAGCGATCGAGGATCAACCATGAAGCGTCGGTATGCAGCCTTTCTGGGTCTGGGTATTGTGATCGCATCGGCGGCGACGCTCGTGGCGGCGCCGGCCTTGAAGCCGTTCGAGCGCGGCACGTGGCAAAGCGTGCTCAAGGGCCATGCCGGCCGTCCGACCCTCGTGCATTTCTGGGGCGTGACCTGCGGGCCCTGCAAGGTCGAGCTGCCTGAGCTCGGGCGGTTTGCAAAGGATCATCCCGGGATCGACGTGGTTACGATCAGCGCCGATCTCGTGCCGAACCTGCCGGCCGCGACGCAGTCGATGCTCGACAAGGCGGGGCTGTCGTCGACCGAGAACTTCATCTTCAGCGACGGCTTCGTGGAGCGCTTGCGGTTCGAGATCGATCCTGCCTGGCAGGGCGATATTCCCCGGACCATGCTGATCTCGCGGGACGGGACCATCACGACGATCGAAGGCTCGGCCGAGATGGCCGATCTCGAAAAATGGTCGGGCCAGCAGCTCGCCACACACTGAACCTCAATCTGCAAACGGGAAGACGAAAATGAAGACGATGTTGAAAGATGTGATGCTCGCGGCGTTCGCTCTCGCGCTTTGCGCGGCGCCCGCGGCGGCCGAGGACGTCAAGGCCGGCGATCTCGTCATCTCGCAGGCCTGGAGTCGGGCGACGCCTGGCGGCGCCAAGGTCGCGGGCGGCTATCTCACGATCGAGAACAAGGGGACGGCGGCCGACAAGCTGGTCAGCGTGTCCGCCGATATCGCGGGCAAGGCCGAGGTCCATGAGATGGCGATGGACAACGGCGTGATGAAGATGCGTCCGCTCGACAAGGGGCTCGTCATCGACGCCGGCAAGACCGTGAAGCTGGCCCCCGGCGGCTATCATCTGATGCTGCAGGAGCTGAAGGGGCCGTTCAAGCAGGGCGACAAGGTGCCGCTGACGCTGGAGTTCGAAAAGGCCGGCAAGGTCGCCATCTCGCTCGACGTGCAGGGCGTCGGCGCGCAGGCACCGAGCGATGGCGGGCACATGATGAAGAAAATGCCGGATCATTCGGGAATGAAGATGTGATGAAACAGATCAAGCCTCCCATGACCTCGCGTCGAAATCTTGCGGGCCTTGCGCTCGCGATGGCTGTGTTGTTGTCGGTGGCCGGCACTTCGCTCGCCGCGGCGACCGACGACGACAGCTTCTTCACTCATCTGCACACCGAGAAGGCGATGGCCAATGTCACGGTCTCGCCCGGCCGCGCCGGGCCGGTCGAGATCGCGATCCAGCTCGAAACCACCGACGAGACGCCGCTCTCGGCCAGGGCCGTATCGGTGACACTCGTCGACACGCAATCGGGCCGGAAGCTCACACCGGCCGAGGCCTCGCGCGACGGCGAGGACAGCTGGCATGTGAAGGTGGCGCAACTGACGCCCGGACACTGGATGCTGGGTCTCGGAATCTCGATTTCCGAGGCCGACCATGTCAGCGTTGAATCGCCGATCCTGATCAAATGACCATGCCGAAGGGGCCGAACATGTCGAAGCGAGCCTGCCTGATCCTGATCGCCGCGCTCACCGCGACTCCCGCCGCGGCGCATATCACGCTCGAAACCAAGCAGGCGACTGTCGGCTCCTACTACAAGGCCGTGTTCGCCGTGCCGCACGGCTGCAAGGGCTCGCCCACGGTGAAGATCCGGGTGCAGATTCCGGAGGGCGTCATCGGGGTGAAGCCGATGCCGAAGGCGGGCTGGAGCGTCGACGTCGTCGAGGGCAAATATGCCAATGAGTACGACTATCACGGCAACAAGGTCTCCTCCGGCGTCAAGGAGGTGGCTTGGTCCGGCGGCAAGCTGCCGGATCACAATTACGATGAGTTCGTCATCAGCAGCTTCCTCACCGACAACCTGAAGCCGAACACGACCCTGTACTTTCCGGTCGTGCAGGAATGCGAGAGCGGCGTTAGCCGCTGGATCGAGATTCCGGTCGAAGGGGCAGGGCACTCGCACGACGGCAATTCGCCGGCACCTGGCCTGAAGCTGCTGCCAAAGCCCTGATGCGCCTGCTTGCCGCGCTCGCGACGCTGCTGCTCGTTGTCGGCTTCGCGACCGGCGCCTTCGCGCATGCGGCGCTCGTCTCGGTCGAGCCGGCGGGCGGCAGCATGCTTGCGAGGGCGCCCAAGGCGGTGGAGCTGCGCTTCAACGAGGCGGTGACACCAGGCGCAATTCTGCTGATCGACGGCACGGGCAGGGCGCGGAACGATGCCCGCGTCAATGCATCGGGCGAGGCGATCTCGGTCGTGATGCCGCCGGACCTGCCGCAGGGAACAGCCGTGGTCAGCTACCGGGTGATCTCGCAGGATGGTCACCCGGTCTCGGGCTCGGTCATCTTCTCGATCGGCATGCCGACTGCGACAAAGCCTCCGGTCACGGCGGATGGCGGGTTGAGCGCGCTGATCTGGCTTGCGCGGGTCGGCCTCTATCTCGGGCTGTTCGTGGGCGTCGGCGGCGTGTTCTTTGCGCGCTGGATCGCGTGGTCGATGATCGGCATGACCGTTCCGCGCGTCGCGCTCGCGATTGGCTTGCCGAGTGCTGCGGCGTCCCTTGGCGGACTGGGCCTCGATCTCCTCGGGCTACCGCCGGCGGCTCTTGTGACGGCCGCCCCCTGGAAGGTGGCGTTCGCGACCAGCGCCGGCCCGGCGCTGCTCATTTCGGTCGCGGCGATGCTGCTCGCGTGGATGGCGCTGCGCAGCGCATGGTATGCGCGCGCGCTCGCGTTCATCGCCTTCATCGGCGTAGGTCTGTCGCTCGCCATGACCGGGCACGCTGCAACGGCTCCGCCGGAGGCGTTGACCCGGCCGGCGATCTTTCTCCACGGTCTCGGCGTCACCGTCTGGATCGGTGCTCTCGCGCCGCTCGTCGCGCTGATGTCGAAGCCGGCGACTGCGTCGCTCCCGGTCGTGAACCGCTTTTCCCGCCTTGCTGCGTTCGCGGTTGGCGTGCTGGCCTTGACCGGCCTCGCGCTGGCAATCGTTCAACTCGAAAAGCCGGCGGCGCTGGTCGAGACCCGCTACGGACTCATCCTCGCGATCAAGCTTGGACTGGTCACGGGATTGCTGGCGCTTGCCGCGCTCAACCGGTTCCGGCTGACGCCGGCGCTGGCGCGGGACGAGAGATCGACGCCTGCGCTCAAGCGCTCGATCCTGCTGGAAGGTGTGATTGCGCTCGCCATCCTCGCCATCGTCGCCGGCTGGCGCTTCACGCCGCCGCCACGGACGATCGTTCCGGAGACGCCGCTGGCGATCCACATCCATTCGGACAAGGCGATGTTCCAGGTGCTGGTGTCGCCGGGCAAGGCCGACGCCAACGACTTCGTGCTCCAGCTCATGACCGGCGAGGCGACACCGCTGGCGGCCAAGGAGGTGACGCTCACCCTGAGCCTGCCCGAGCGCGGCATCGAGCCGATGGAGCGGGACGCCTCGCTTGAGCCTGACGGTTACTGGCATGTGCGCAAGGTCGAGCTGCCCTTTGCGGGGCGCTGGCACGCGCGGATCGATGCGCTGGTGACCGATTTCGAGAAGGTCACGCTCGAGGATGATCTCGAGGTGGCGCCGCCCTAGGCAGCGCGTTCAAGTCGCACCTGAAGTCGACGGAAAAATGACAAGGAATTTCGCCGTGTTAGCGGCTTTTCCTCATTCCCGGTCTTGTGTTTTCGCTCCCAATCCGGTTTCACTGCAGGCCCTCACTGATTCCTCGAGTATTGCCATGCGGTTGTCGCGGTTCTTTCTGCCCATCCTGAAGGAAAATCCGAAAGAGGCGGAGATCGTCTCGCATCGGCTGATGCTGCGCGCCGGCATGATCCGGCAGGAAGCGGCGGGCATCTATGCGTGGCTGCCGCTCGGCTTCAGGGTGCTGAAGAAGATCGAGCAGATCGTGCGCGAGGAGCAGGACCGTTCCGGCGCGCTGGAGCTGTTGATGCCGACGCTGCAGCTCGCCGATCTCTGGCGCGAGAGCGGCCGCTACGACGCCTATGGTCCGGAGATGCTGCGCATCGCCGACCGCCACAAGCGCGAGCTGCTGTACGGGCCGACCAACGAGGAAATGATCACCGAGATCTTCCGCGCCTACGTGAAGTCCTACAAGAACCTGCCGCTGAATCTCTATCATATTCAATGGAAATTCCGCGACGAGCAGCGTCCGCGTTTCGGCGTGATGCGCGGCCGCGAATTCCTGATGAAGGACGCTTACTCCTTCGACCTGAACGAGGCCGCAGCGCGCGTCGCCTACAACAAGATGTTCGTCGCCTATTTGCGCACCTTCGCGCGGATGGGGCTGAAAGCGATCCCGATGCGCGCCGAGACCGGCCCGATCGGCGGCGATCTCAGCCACGAGTTCATCGTGCTCGCGGAGACCGGTGAATCCGGCGTGTTCATCAATCGCGACGTGCTCGACCTGCCGGTGCCGGGCGAGGACGTCGACTATGACAGCGATCTGACGCCGATCATCAAGCAGTGGACCTCGGTCTATGCCGCGACGGAAGACGTCCACGATGCGGCCCGGTTCGAGCAGGAAGTGCCGGCGGACAAGCGGGTGAACACCCGCGGCATCGAAGTCGGCCAGATCTTCTATTTCGGCACCAAGTATTCCGACGCCATGAAGGCCCTCGTGGCCGGCCCTGACGGCGTCGACGTGCCGATCCATGGCGGCTCGTACGGCGTCGGCGTCTCGCGCCTGCTGGGTGCCATCATCGAGGCCTGCCATGACGATGCCGGTATCAAATGGCCGGAAGCGGTCGCGCCCTTCCGCGTGTCGATTCTCAACCTTAAGCAGGGCGATGCCGCGGTCGATGCGGCCTGCGAAAAGCTCTATGCGGAGCTGACCGCCAAGGGCGTCGACGTGCTCTATGACGACACCGACCAGCGCGCCGGCGCCAAATTCGCCGCTGCCGACCTGATCGGCATCCCCTGGCAGATCATGATCGGGCCGAAGGGGCTGGCCGACGGCAAGGTCGAGATCAAGCGCCGCCGTGACGGCTCCCGCGAGACCATGTCGCCTGCGGACGCGGTCGCCCGGCTGGTCGGCTGAATATTGTTCATCGCTTGATATCGCGGCCGCCAATCCGGCCACAATTGACCCCGAATCATGGGATTATCGAGCGATGGATGAAACCATGACTGAAACCGTTCAAACCGCGCCTTTTGCGCCATTCGAGTGGATGCTGTCGGCGCGCTACCTGCGGGCGCGCCGCAAGGAGGGATTCATCTCGGTCATCGCCGGGTTCTCGTTCCTGGGCATCATGCTGGGCGTGGCGACGCTGATCATCGTCATGGCCGTCATGAACGGCTTCCGGAAAGAGCTGCTCGACAAGATCTTGGGCCTGAACGGCCACATCCTGGTCCAGCCGCTGGAATCGCCGCTGACCGACTGGAAGGACGTCGCCGACCGCCTCAGCCAGGTCCCGGGCATCCGGCTCGCCGCGCCCGTGGTGGACGGCCAGGCGCTGGCGTCATCGCCATGGAACGCCTCGGGCGTGCTGGTGCGCGGCATCCGCTCCGACGACCTCAACAACCTCACCTCGATCGCCAAGAACATCAAGCAGGGCTCGCTCGAGGGCTTTGACGACGGGCAGGGCGTCGCGATCGGCCGCCGTCTCGCCGACCAGCTCTCGCTGCATGCCGGCGACAGCATCACGCTGGTGGCCCCGAAGGGCGCGGTCACGCCGATGGGCACGACGCCGCGCATCAAGCCCTACAAGATCGTCGCGGTGTTCGAGATCGGCATGTCCGAATATGATCTCGGCTTCGTCTTCATGCCGCTCGCGGAGGCGCAGGCCTATTTCAACCGCAGCAACGACGTCACCTCGATCGAGGTGTTCACCACCAACCCCGATCGCATCGTCCAGTTTCGTCAGGCGGTGACGGAGGCCGCAGGCCGGCCGGTGTTCCTGGTCGACTGGCGGCAGCGCAACTCGACCTTCTTCAACGCGCTCCAGGTCGAGCGCAACGTGATGTTCCTGATCCTGACCATGATCGTGCTGGTCGCGGCGCTCAACATCGTGTCCGGCCTGATCATGCTGGTGAAGGACAAGGGCAGTGACATCGCGATCCTGCGCACGATGGGCGCCTCGCAGGGCTCGATCATGCGGGTCTTCCTGATCACGGGCGCCTCGATCGGCGTGGTCGGCACGCTGGTCGGCTTCTTCGTCGGCCTCGTGATCTGCCTCAACATCGAATCGATCCGGCAATTCCTGTCCTGGCTCACCAGCACCGAGCTGTTCTCACCGGAGCTCTATTTCCTGTCGAAACTGCCCGCCGAGATCGACATCGGCGAGACCGCGGCGGTCGTCATCATGGCGCTGACGCTGTCGTTCCTGGCAACGCTCTATCCGTCCTGGCGCGCCGCGCGCCTCGATCCCGTCGAAGCGCTCCGGTACGAGTGAGGGGCTGATGGAGCAGCAGCAGGGGGCTGAAGATGTACCCGTCATTTATCTCCACGAGATAAAGCGGCAGTACTTGCAGGGCGAGGTGCCGCTGACGATCCTCGACGGCGCCAAGCTCGCGCTGTGGGCGGGGCAGTCGGTAGCGCTGGTGGCGCCGTCAGGCTCGGGCAAGTCGACGCTGCTGCATATCGCAGGCCTGCTCGAGGCGCCGGATTCCGGCGAGGTCTATGTCAACGGCGCGCCGACCTCGCAATTGCCCGACATCGAGCGCACCCAGCTCCGCCGCACCGACATCGGCTTCGTCTACCAGTCGCACCGGCTGCTGCCGGAGTTCTCGGCGCTGGAGAACGTGATGATGCCGCAGATGATCCGCGGCCTGAAGAAGTCCGAGAGCGTCAAGCGCGCCAAGGACATCCTCGGCTATCTTGGTCTCGGCGATCGTATCACCCATCGTCCGGCCGAGCTGTCGGGCGGCGAGCAGCAGCGTGTTGCCATCGCGCGGGCGGTCGCCAACGCGCCGCGCGTGCTGTTTGCGGACGAGCCCACCGGCAATCTCGACCCACACACGGCGGACCATGTGTTCCAGGCCCTGATGCAGCTCGTCAAGGCGACCCAGGTCTCGATGCTGATTGCGACCCACAACATGGAGCTCGCCGGCCGCATGGACCGGCGCGTGTCGCTGTCGAACGGCCAGGTCGTCGAGCTCGAATAACAAAAAGTGCGAAAACAACCCCATGCACAGTAGACGGGCGTTGCCCGCCACTGTCGGGGTGATGCCTTCCAATCCTTTGACATGTCGAGCAAACCCGCTGCGACGGCGCATCGCCGCAGCGGGCAGGTCATTACGGCCTGATCACCGTCAATCTGAACGGGCCGCCATTGGCCGCGGCATGCGCGACGGCGTCGTTGGCGTGGTCGAGGTCGAAGGCGGTGGTCTCGTACTCCTCCAGCCGCAGCAATCCGGCGCGCACCAGCGCGATCAGGCGGCCTGCGGCATCGGGCGGGTACATCCAGACGCCGTGGATGCTGATGCAGTTGCGCATGAGCCAGGGGTAGGGCAGCTCGAGGCCCGCACCGCCCGCCATGCCGACGCCACCCATCAGCACGACGCGGCCGTAAGCGCGCACCGTCATGACCGCCGCGCGCACGACAGTCGCGCTCACCGAGGGCGGCATGATGTCGAACACGCAGTCGATCGGCCCCGGTGCGGCGCGCTTCATCGCTTCGCGGTCGTCGTCCTCATTGCCGGTGAGCCTAACCGGCCTCACGCGGCTGCCGAAGCGGCGCACGAGGTCGGCGAGAATCTTCTCGTTGCGGCCCGGCGTCACCACGCAGGCCGCACCCATCGCCAGCGCGACCGAGACGGCGGCGCTGCCGAAATTGCCGGTGGCCCCGCTCACCAGCACGGTCTCGCCCGGCTGCAGGTTGGCGGCGAGGAAGCCGCCATAGGGCACCAGCAGCGTGCCCAGCGCGCACCATCGCGTTGCCTCCTCCGACGTGATCGTGCCGAGGCGTTTGACGTTCTCGGTCGGCACGCGCATCTGCTCGGCGAACGAGCCATGGCGAAAATGCTGTTGCAGCCGCATGTCGCCGGGACCGGCGGCCGTGAGGCCCTGCAGCGCGATGTCGGGCGCAACGATATCGTCGCGCGAGCGCACCGTGGGATCGCAAAACACCCAGTCGCCGACGCTGAGCTTGGTCGCGTCCGGGCCGATCGCGCGCACCCGTCCGATGCCGCCCGGGCCCGGGATGATCGGCAGGTCGAGCGCGTAGTTGCGGATCCCGCTGAAGACTTCGTTCATATAGGACAGCACGCGCGTGGCGACGACGTCGACGATGACCTCGCCGGTGCCGAGCACCGGTTCGGGAGTAGTCTCGATCACCAGCGGCGATCCCAGGGATTTGAGTACGGCAGCTTTCATGTGTTCACCTCAAGGTCGGGTGATCCCGATATGCGCCGCCCTTGCAGGGCCAAGAAGGCCTGGTATTATCCTAGTATTCCAAAAGCCCTCCATCGCGGGAGCACGCCATGGCCGATCCACGCCGCGTCGAATTCGGCGACTTCCTGCGGTCCCGCCGCGAAAAGCTGACGCCGAAGACGGTGGGGCTGCCCGCCGGCCGCCGGCGCCGCACCGCGGGGCTGCGGCGGGAGGAGGTCGCGCAACTCGCCGGCATCGGGGTCGACTGGTACATCCGCCTGGAGCAGGGCCGCACCGTCAGCCCCTCGGTCACCACCATCGACGCGCTCGCCCGCGCGCTGCGTCTCAGCAAGACCGAGCACGCGCATCTGAAGGCTCTGGCGCGCGACGGAACGCGGGCCGCCTTCGTGCCGGAGACCGTGCCGGCGCCCATTCGGCGGATGGTGGAGAGCCTGCAGCAACCGGCCTACATCACCGGGCGGCGCTGGGACGTGCTGGCCTGGAACGCGGCGGCCGAGGACATCTTCGGCTTCGGAAGACTGCCCGAGCAGGACCGCAACACGCTGCTGCTGGTCCTGACCAACAAGCAGACGCGAAAATTCTACGGCGCGGGCTGGGCCGACGTGGCCAAGAGCATGGTCGCGATGTTTCGCGCCACCCATGACGTCTGGGCCGGTGATCCCGCCTTCGCCGAGCTGCTGACGCGGCTGCGCCAGGGCAGTCCGGAATTCGTCAAATGGTGGGAGGCGCACGAGATCCGCAGCACGTCGTCCGGCCTCAAGACCATGAACCATCCGACCAGGGGCCTGCTCCGGTTCGAGCACACCAGCTTCCAGGCCAACGACGATCCCGCGCTGAAGCTCGTGATCTACACGCCGGTGTAGCGGCCGCGGCCTTGCCGACGACGTCGCGCAAGCAGAACGGAATCAGGTGAAGGTTCGCACCGCCTCGGCGCAATCGGCCGGCTTCAGCACGACCGGGATCTGGTCGTAGGGCGGAGGCAGATGATCGTAACCCGTGAAGACAGCGACGGGTATCTCTCGCGACAAAAGCTTGTCGAGTAGCGGATAAGCCTTCACGCCCTGCAGGTTGATATCCAGCAGGGCACAATCGATGTCGCCATCGAGCTCGGCCATTGCGTCTTGTAGATTGCTGACGGGACCGACGACATGAAAGCCGGCCTCCTCGGCGATACGGGCGCAGTCGTCAGCCTGGAGATAGTCGTCCTCCACGATGAGCATTTTGCGTCTCATGAGACACCTCATCGTTGTTGCCTGGGCTAACTCCGGCACGAAGGCAGGGTTGCTAGCGGTTCCATACCGGCCGCATGTCCTAGGTTATTTTCGGAGGTATCGGGAGCGGCTAGTGTCCCGCGCGTCGAGAACCCAGCCATTGGGGGGCAGATGCAAGAGCCGGTCAACGAGCCGAAGTCGCCAGACTGTCGAGACTGCAACATCCCCGCAACGTTCAGATCGTCGGTCTCGAAGCGCAAGCCCGATGAGCGCATCGACATCTATCAGTGCCCAAACTGCGCTCGGCTGATCTGGATAGGCTAGCAGAGCTAGCTGGCGACTTGCGGTTCGCTGATGTCGGTAGGCCGGTCGAACTGCGCGATCCGTGTGTCGAGACGCCACAGCTCGATGCGATGGACCAGCACGAGCGCGGCTGCCTGACGCTTGGCGTCCTCGTCGTCGCCGCAGACGAGGTTGATGCAACCGAAGACGTGGCCGTCCGGGTTAACCTGGAAGGCGCGATAGTGCTTGATGCTCTGCATCATCGTTTCCCCCGTCTTTGGTAGCCTGGCGCACTCAGCCAATCGGTCAGACTGGAGGTCACCTCGTTCTGGTTGGCGCGCCTGAGCAGCATTTCGCGCTCTTCACCCGCCGGCATTCGGCGGGCGCGGTCGCGAGCGCTGCTTGCAAACGACATCAATCGTTCCTGCAGCGATTGCGTCTGTTTCCTTCGATTGCGTTTGGCCGTCATTGGCACCTTCGGGCTCACTTTTCGGAACAAGGAGAATCGGCCCCGACGGGAGGTGGCGCCGGGGCCTTTGCCTGCCGGACGGGAAAGGCCCAGACCTGCAGCACCGCCAGCTTCGGGCGCGCGTGAGGTTCCGGCATTTCAATAGGTTAATGGGCGGGGATTTTGCGCGGGTTTCGTCCGCTGGACGAGCGCAGCTTCCATCCCTCGCTGCGAGGGATTCACCTGCGCTAATGCGCAGGCTTGAAAAATTCGGATAATGCGCTGTCGTGCCGGTTTTCAAACAGCGGCAGGCATCTTTGCCCCGGCACTCGATCCAGGAAACCCCAGGCGCTGTGGCCTTTTTCTCACGCGAGAAGGTCGCTAGACCCGCCGGTAGAGCTGCAGATAGCCCGGCGAAAATAACGCCGCGCTCTTGAGGGCGTCGAGATCACTGATCGTCAGCGTGCGCTCGCGCAGCGTGATCAGGCCGGCAGCCCTCAGCTCCTGGATCGTGCGGTTGAGATGGACGACGGAAAGGCCCGTCGCATCGGCCAAATCCATCTGGGTGACCGGAAAGCTGCACGAGTTGCCGTCGACCAGCCCGACGGGACGAAGACGTTCGTAGATCTCGCAAAACAGGTGAGCCACCTTCTCCAGCGCGGCCCGTCGACCGAGGTTGATGGCCCATTCGCGCTGGATCGCATTATTCAGCAACGTCTCGCACATGAACGCTTCGGCGAGCGTGCGCTCGCTCGCCATGAGCTTCTCGAAACGAGCCCGTTTGATCTCGGCGTAGGCGACCGGCGTTGCCGTCGTGATCGAATGGTCGATGGTGGACAACAAATAGGCGTACGCGTCGCAGGTCTCGCCGGGCAGGACGAAATTGACGATTTGCCGCCGACCGTCCTCGAGCGTCTTGTGCCGGAACAGCCAGCCTGAGAGCACGATCCGGACGCCATCCATCGGATCGCCCTCGGCGACCAGATCTTCCCCCGGGCCGGCCCGAAACAGGCCTTCGAGGATGGCGTGCTCGAGCGCAGCTCCTGCTTCCTCAGACAGAGGCCGCAAGGCGTTGAAGCGGCGAATGACCGCTTGAGCAAGACCTCCGTCGGTACCGTGGGCGCGCATCAGCCGTCCATTGAAGGCGTATGAAAGGTTCGCTTGGTCAGGGGGATTGCGATCTGGCACACGAGCCCGGACCCATTGAAGGACATGGTCGTCTGTCCCTTCAGGTCAAACGCCAAAGTACGCTCCAGAAGTTCCGAGCCAAAACCCTTCCGCGTCGGCTGCGCAACGGACGGTCCGCCTCGCTCGCGCCATTCGAACAACAGCTGCGGCGGATCGGCCGTTTCGTCGATCCGCCAGGAAATTTCGAGCCGCCCCAACGGCTTTCCAAGCGCGCCGTATTTGAGCGCGTTGGTTGCGAGCTCATGGACGGCCAGCGCGAAGGTTTCGGCGGCTTTCGGCTGGAAGCGCACGGCGGGGCCGGACACGCGCATCTGCTCGCCCTCGCGGGCGTTGTAGGCGAGAAGCTCCTCGACGACGAGATATTCGAGATCGACGCCGCCTTCGGGATCGCGCGTCACCAGCGCCTGCGTCCGTGCGAACGCATTCAGGCGGCCGTCGAGATGCGCGGAATATTCCTCGACGGTGGAGCTGGTTTCGGCCGAACGGCGGGCGATCGAGCGCACGACGCCGAGCGTGTTGCGCACGCGGTGCTGAAGCTCGGTCAGCAGAAGTCGCTGCCGCTCTTCCGCGCGCGTGATCGCGGTGACGTCGATGAAGGTGATGACCACACCGGCGATGAAATTGTCGATGCTGCGGTAGGGCAGGATGCGGACGATATAGCGCGTGCCGCTGTCCGGCGCGGTCAGCTCGCGCTCGGCGCTCGCGAGCGTGCGCAGCACACGGCGCACGTCATCATAGAGTTCCTCGATGGGAATGCGCGCCTTGATGTGCGCGATCGGCCGGCCGACATCGGTCTCGACCAGATGCAGGATCTGGGTGATGGCTGGCGTAAAGTTCATCACGCGCAGATCGTTGTCCAGGAAGACAGTTGCGATCTGCGTGCTTTCGAGGAAGTTCTTGAGGTCGCTGGTGGCGCGGGTCAGCTCCTGGACCCGATGCGCGAGCTCGCCGTTGACCGTGGTCAATTCCTCGTTGACCGACTGCAGTTCCTCACGTGAGGTTTCGAGCTCCTCGTTGGCCGATTGCAGCTCTTCATTGAGCGACTGGTATTCCTCGTTCGAGGATTTCAGCTCCTCGTTGGTGCTTTCGAGCTCCTCGATCGTCGCCTGGAGGCGTTCGCGGGTCGCCCGCAAATCGCTCTCGAGCCGCTCGATATGCTCGGTTCGCACCAGGCTGCCGGGATTGCTGTCGCTTGCTTCCAGGCCGTGCGCCGGGCCGTCCTTGAACAGCACGACAAAGTTTCGGTGACCGCCGGCACCGTCCAGGATCGGCTCGACGGTGATGTCGACGAGCACGCGGTGGCCATTGACGCCGAGCTGGATCTGTTCGGCGTGAGCGGATTCGTTGGTTTCGGCGGCACGGCTCAGCGCGGTGAGCAATTCCAGGCGGAGATCGCGATGTACGAGTTGAAGCAGATCGAGCGAGGCGGCACCCGCTGTCGGTTCGATATAGCGTCCCGTGCGGCCGGAAAAATGCAGGATCTGGAAATTGTCGTCGGTGATGACATAGGCCGGCGCGTAACGCTCTGCAATCCGCTGCGCGCGGCGCTCAAGTCCGACGTCGGGGCCGAAGGAGCGAACCGGCGCCACTTCGACCGGCGTGCGGCCCGCCGAGGTCGAGATTGGAAACTCGGGCGGCAGCCGCGTGCCGGTCTCGAGCTTCTTGAAGATGCGGGCGCGACGGTCGACAGGCGCAAACAGCTTCGGATGCCGCGTGACGTTCTCGGAATTGCCGAGGAACAGATAGCGGTCTGGCAGCAGCGCAAAATGAAACAACGGGATGACGCGGTTCTGAAGCTCCGCGTTGAGATAGATCAGGAGGTTGCGGCACGAGACGAGATCGAGCTTCGAGAACGGAGCGTCCTTGATGACGTTGTGCTGGGAGAAGATGCACATCTCCCGCAATTCCTTGACCACGCAATAGGTATCACCCTCGCGCACGAACCAGCGCGCCAGGCGCTCGGGAGACATGTCCTGCTCGATAGTGGTGCGGTAGCGTCCGACGCGCGCAGCGGCGAGCGCACGGCCGTCGATGTCGGTTGCAAAGATCTGGACCTGAGGAGCGGAATCAAGGGTTGCCATATGCTCGCGCAGCAGGATGCCGATCGAGTAGGCTTCCTCACCGGTCGCGCAGCCGAGCACCCAGACGCGAACCTGCTGCCCGGCGTTCTTGTTCTCGAAGATTTTCGGAATGATCTGGCTTTCGAGCACCTCGAACTCACGCTTGTCGCGGAAGAACTCGGTGACCCCGATCAGGAGGTCGTTGAAGAGATTCTGCGCCTCGTCCTTGTCGTTTCTCAGGAAATCGACATAGGCAGTGATTTCCTCGATCTGCACCACCTGCATGCGGCGCTGGACGCGCCGCAGAAAGGTGTTTTGCTTGTAGCCGTGGAAATCATTGCCGGTCTTGTTGCGCAGGATGTCCGCGATACGTGACAGCGAGGTTGCCGCGGCCGCCAGCACCTCATCAAATCCCTGCTTCTCATCCAGTCGGCGCAGATGGCGCGCGTAGACCTGGATGTGCCCGGGAATGTCCTCGGGCGAGAGCACATAGTCGGCGATAGCGGCAGGCCTGCTGCTGTCGACCAGATGCTCGGAATCCTCGTCAGCGACCTTTTCCGCAATCGCCAAACCGCCGTGGTCCTTCAGCGTGGCCGCGCCCAGCGTGCCATCGCCGTTGGTTCCGCTAAGCAATACGCCGATCGACTGTTCGGCACGCTCTTCCGCCAGCGATACAAGGAAACTGTCGATCGTGGCGCG
The DNA here is from genome assembly GCF_054185225.1 of Bradyrhizobium sp. 18BD. Lineage (NCBI taxonomy): Bacteria > Pseudomonadati > Pseudomonadota > Alphaproteobacteria > Hyphomicrobiales > Nitrobacteraceae > Bradyrhizobium > Bradyrhizobium sp. 18BD. The sequence goes on from NZ_JAVAYL010000017.1 coordinate 181,255, forward strand.
TTCGCCGGGCCCTTGCTCGGCCTTCCGCACCGCGAGGCGGCCGCCCTGCATAGTGGTGATCATGCCCATCGGGTTGAGGTAGATCGTGCCGCCTTCGAGCGTCATCCCGTCGGTGATTTGGGAGAGTTTGGCCCCCTCCGCACGCTGAATGAGGGCACGCAGCCGCCCGTCGGAGAGCGCCTCACGATTCTGAAGCACGAGCACGATGGCCTGGTCGTCGCCCAGCGTGAGCTTTCCGAAAAAGCGCTCGATGCTGTCGATCGCGCCGGCCGAGGCACCCACGCCAATGATCAATGGAGACTTGACCTGACGCTCTCCGTCCCCCGGCGCTTTGCCGACTTCGTCCATAATGGCCGCTACTTTCGCTATCCGGGATCGAGGACCCCGGGGCTCATGGAATAACAGAGATATTCAGGGTATCCCAACAGCCAAGTGGCGGGAACTGCTTGCCATATTCGACAGGCGCAATCCGCCCCGATCAACCGGCCGCGGGCGGCACAGAATCGAGCTCGCGCTGGAGGTAGTCGACGCGCTGGATGATCAAGGTGCGATGCCGCTCCCATTCCACCAGGGTCTGCTTGAGCAGATCGACCAGTCTCTCCGCGTGCTGCGAGTCGTGTCCGCCGGCCTGGAGTTCCCGCACCAGATCCTCCTGATTGCGGATCCGCTGCCAGCCCTCGTCGATATCTGTATCGGCCTTGACCAGAAGCCGCTGCTCGGTGTGCAACTGCTCGGTCCGCTCGGCCAGGGAGATGGTCATGATGACACCTTAAGGCTCTCGCCGGGTCGTCACGGGATCGAGCGACTGTAGCACGACGCGCCGGATCATGTCGGCATATTCGCGATATTCGGCAGCACGCCGATCGTACATTTCGGCGACCGCCGGCCGACCGCTGCGCCTTCCATCGTCCGCCATGCGCTGCACCAGCTCGGCGCGTTCCTCGATGATCCGCAGCGCCACCCGCAGGGCTTCATCGACCTGTCCCTCCTGTTCCTTGGCGAGGGCGTCGGCGGTATAGGCGTGGCCGACCTGACAGCGAAACCGCATGGGATGACCGTCTTTCACCGCGGAGAGAACGCCACCACAGCCGGGACAGGTGAGGGCGGCCGGATCGGCGATCTTGGCAAGGCTCGCCGAGCCGATTCTCTCGCCCGCTGCGATCTCGACCTCCAGGCGGATGTCGGGGGCGACCGGAAGCACGGTGCCCGGCGCTTCCTGCGCGAGGTCGGACAGGACGTCGCCGAGCCGGGCGGCGGGGACACAGAGGTCGGCGATCGTGGCTTCCAGCGCGCGCTGCGGCATTTCGGGCGAGATCGCGTCGGCGGGGTCCTGGACCAGGGCCATGCCGCCGCACCGCTTGATGGCGTGGAGGCCTGCGGCGCCGTCCGACAACAATCCACTCAGGACGACACCGATCACACGGGGGCCGTGATGCACCGCCGCGGACCGGAACAGGGCGTCAATCGCCGGACGAACCATGTTCTCCCGGGGACCGCGACCCAACTGGATGTGATTTCCGGACAGCAGGAGATGGTGGTCGGGTGCCGCCAGATAGACGTGGCCCCGCTCGAACGTCATCCCGTCCTTGGCCTGATGCACCGGAAGCTTGCCGGCGGCAGCGGCAACCGTCGACAGAACGCCGATTCCTTGGGCCGGAATGTGCAGGACGATGAAGATGGCGGCGGGCAAATCGAGCGGTAGCACCGCCAAAATCTGCCTTAACGGGGCGGTGGAGCCGGCCGAACCGCCGATCACGATGATATCGCGGTTGCTCATCGGGAACCCACTTACCGTGTGTTACGTTTGCACCAAGGCAGCCCTTCGCCGTATGTTCCAAACTCTTTCGAGGGCCTGGAGCAAACATGGTGGCATCGGCAACGTTGTCGCGTGAGAGAGCACTCCTGTCGGGACGCCGCGTCCTCGTCGTCGAGGACGAATATTTCCTCGCTGACGATATCAGTCGCACGCTGCGCTCGTTCGGCGCGGATGTGGCTGGACCGGTCGGCGAGCTCGAGGATGCGCTGCGGATCCTCAATGACGGCTCGATCGTCGACGGCGCGGTGCTCGACGTGAACATCCGCAGCGAGATGGTCTTTCCGGTTGCGCAAGAGCTCAGGGCGCGCCGCGTGCCTTTCGTGTTCACGACCGGCTACGACAAGGTCAGCATCGCCCCCGGGTTTCACGATGTGCCGCTCTGGGAGAAGCCGATCGACATCGCAGCAATGATCCGCGGGCTGGCCGGACTGATCGGCTCGCACCGGATGTGACACGCTTCGTCGGGAGCGCGTTACGCTCCAAGCAGGACGAGGCTTCCATGATCTACACACCTGGTGCGTATGACACGCTTCTCCTGTCATACTCACGCGAGCTGGTTCGCGAGGCGTTTAGGGTCTTGCGCAACAGCGAGCACATCGTACGAGCACAGCGCGCGCGGGACGAATTGGGCAGGGTTGGGCCGGCGCGCGAGGTGGGCGATCCGGCTGACGGAGTTGCGGGAGAATAGTGCGGACTTCGCCGCCTATTGCGCCTGTAGGCCCGAAGGCTTCGCGTCGGCGCTCGGCAGGGGAATGTTCGACCAGGGGCTGTTCGGGGCCGGCGTGACCGACGCGCACGCCGCGGCAAGCTGGGTCCACGCCGACGCCAGGCCCGTCAGGTCAATGTCGAATTTCGCCGTGTCCGTCTTGTCGTCGGGCATCGACATGGTTTGGCGGACATGCAGGGCCCGGGATGCCAGCAGCGTCTTGATCATGTCGGGGTCGATGCTGTCGCGCCAGAACTCATATTTGCCGGATCGTACCGCGGATCCTTCGATCTGCTTGTTCGCCTCGGCGTCCGCGGCGATCTGGATCGTGCTCTTGCCGCCAGCCGCCCCGTCGATCTCGGCTGCGTACGTCAATGGCACGAGCTTCTTGTTTCCGCACGCCAGGCGCCACTCCATCATGCGGAACGACGGGGCATTTTCCGTCTTCATCACCGCGAACTTGCGGACGAAGGGGCGCGCCTCCTTCTCCAGCTTCCACGTCGTTTCGGCGAACGGCCGGGTGTCGATGCCGAAACGATAGAGCTCGGCGCGCGTCAGCTTGCGGTGGCGCGCCGTTTCGCGTTTATTTCGTGGACCGCCGCGGCAAGCAGTTCTGCTCTGCCGGAATTGCTTGACGACATGTGCAGATGACTGAATTCGAGGCTTCCTACACTGGCCATAGCGTGTTCACCGATCCCGGCGCGCATGCGACGCTGATCGGCGGCCTGCCGCTGGATATCCCGGCATTGTGCCGCATCCTGCAGGGTCTCTTGATCCACGAAGCATGGATCGAGAGGCAGGGACTGGACCCGGCGCTGTTCTCCGGCCAAAGCCGGGCCACGTTGCCCGTGGGGCGGCGGCTGGAGCAGCTTGTGACGATCGATCCGAGCCCGCTGGGCATTGCGAGGCCAGCCGTGTCGCGGGCGCTGGCGACGTGCCGGGACTTTGCGTTGATGACCTGCGCTGTGCTGCGCCATCACAGCGTGCCAGCCCGCATACGCTGCGGCTTCGGCAGATATTTTAGCGGGCATCCCTATCACGATCATTGGGTGTGCGAATATTGGTCACGGGATGAGCAGCGCTGGGTGCTGGTCGATGCCGAGCTCGACGATCTGCACCGTGATCTCCTCAAGTTCGATTTCGATCCGGCGGATGTGCCTCGTACGGAGTTCATCACGGGCATCGCGGCATGGAAGCTGTGTCGAAGCGGCGCCATCGATCCCGCGCAGCTCGGTCACGGCGCGACGACCGGTCTGTTCTTCGCGCGCGTGAATCTGGCGCGTGATCTGCTGGCCCTCGCCAAGATCGAAACCTCGGCATGGGATACATGGCGTACGGCACGCGAGCCGCATCTCGCACTGGATCACGCAGCCCTGTCGCTCTGTGACGCGATGGCGCAGCGTGGCGAGGAGGAGGCGCCCGAAACGGCGCGATCGCTGAATATACCACCCTGGCATTAGGCGATCCGGGTTCGATGTCGGACTTCGCGCGCCCTCGTTTGCAAGCCGCCGTCACACGCGCTATGTCGGACCGTCCCGAACATGAGCCCTGATATGACGATCTCCGATGATGACGACCTGACACGCCTGAAGGAGATCGGCCGGATCTGCGCCAATACCCTCGAGGCGATGGGGAAGGCGCTCGAGCCGGGCATGACCACGGCCGAGCTGGACCAGATCGGACGAAAGCTGCTGGAGGCTGCGGGAGCGCGTTCGGCGCCGGAGCTGTCCTACGACTTCCCCGGAGCGACCTGCATCAGCGTGAACGAGGAGGTCGCTCACGGCATCCCCGGCGATCGCCGGATCGCGCCGGGCGACCTCGTCAATATCGACGTCTCGGCCGAGAAGAAGGGCTTCTTTGCCGACACCGTCGCCTCGTTCGCCGTTCCGCCGGTGACCCGCACGATCGAGCGCCTTTGCAGGGACGGCCGGCGCGCGATGTGGACGGGGCTGCGGCAGGTCGGAGCCGGCAAGCGGATCGCCGGCATTGGCGAAGCCATCGGGAGCTTTGCGCGGAAGAACGGCTACAGCCTGGTCAAAAATCTCGCCAGTCACGGTGTCGGCCTGTCGCTGCACGAAGAGCCGACGGAGATCGCGACCTGGCCCGACCGCTCAGAACGCCGCATCATGAGCGACGGGCTGGTGTTCACCGTCGAACCGTTCCTGTCGCTGGGCGCCGAATGGGCCCAGGATGGCGATGATCCGTGGACGCTCTACAGCAGTCCGGAAGCACCGACCGTTCAATACGAGCACACCGTGATCGCAACCCGGAACGGGCCTTTGATCGTCACGCTGGCCGGCTAAAGCGCGATGATCTGAAGGAGCCGGTCGCACGCGGCTGCAATCTTTGCTTCCGGAGATGTCGCGACGCCCAGCAACAGACCGGCGCGCGCCGAAGCCGCGGAGGCGTACCAGAGCGATAGCGGCGTGGGCGCCAGTCCGAATGACGTCGCCTGCCGGGCGATGCCGAGGTCATCCGCTCCGTCCGGCAATCGCAGCACAGCCGCCAGTCCGGCCAGCGCAACGTTGGCTGTGCGCGGACGAAGATATTTCAACAGAGCATCGGCTTGCGCCGCGTAGACCCGCTTCGTGCGTCGCAGATGCCGCAGATAATGGCCGTCGCGGATGAAATCGGCCGTCGCGAGCTGCACCGCGGGCCCGGGCGCCGGCGCGAGGCAGGCGGCTGCTTCGGCAAAACGCGATGCGAGAGCGGCGGGCGCGACGACGAAGCCGAGCCGCAGGGCGGGGGTCATGGTCTTGCTGAAGGATCCGATGTGAATGACGCGGCCGGCGCGGTCGAGCGAGGCGAGCGCAGGCGTGGCCCGGCCTTTGAGCTGAAGCTCGCTGAGATAATCATCCTCGATCACCCACGCCTTGCTTTGTGCGGCCCAGTCGAGCAGGCGCGAACGTCTTTCCAGCGACAGTGTCGATCCGAGCGGCGCCTGCTGTCCGGGCGTCACGAGAACCAGGGCCGCGTCGGGGGCATGTTTCAGTCCATAGCCGACGTCGATGCCGTCAGCGTCAACGGGGATCGGCGCGAGCGATAAGCGGGCAAGCTCGAGGCCATGCCGTGTGAACGGAAAGCCCGGGTCCTCGACCCAAGCCTTTCTCTGCTCGAGGCCGAGCACGCGGAGCGCGAGGCCGAGGCCGCCGCTGAAGCCGCCGGTGATGATGATCTGCGACGGCGCGCATTCGATTCCACGCGCCAGCGCAAGGTAGGCCGCGATTTCGCGGCGCAGATCCGGCTCGCCGCGCGGATCCGGATAGATCGCCGGCGCGCTCGTTTCCACGCGAACGGCCTGTGCGCGCATCCGCGCAAATAGCGTGGCAGGAAATGTTGCTTGTGCAGGCACACCCATCTGGAAGATCGCCGGCCCCGCGGTGAGCCCCCGGTACGTTTCCATGAACGAGCCGGGATCCGGGGCCTTGTCCAGCCGGGCGGGAACGAAGGGTCGATCTGCGACATGCGTTCCGGTTGCGCGGCCCGCCACGATCAGTTGGGCGGAGGAGAGCTTCTCGTACGCCGAACGCACGGTGCCGCGCGCGACGCCGAGCTGGGCTGCCAGATCCTGCCACGAGGGCAGGCGGGCGCCGGGGGCGAGCACGCCGTTCTCGATCGCGGCCCTGATGCCCCGATGGATCTGCTCCGCCAGCGGCGTCCTGGCCGACCGATCGAGCTCCAGTCGCAGCGGTTTGGTCATGGGCCCGTGGTACACGATTTTTGTGCGTTCTTGGTGCTTTTTTATGGACCAGGGCAGGGGCACCTGAGGGGGAGAAAAGGGCAGTCCTGCCCGATCATCAAGGAGCAAGAAAATGACCAGGCGTCTCGATTACGACCGTATCGCCCCGGCGGGTGTGAAAGCGCTGGGCGGCGTCTACGGCTACATCTTGCAGAGCAATCTTCCGGCGGCGCTGATCAACCTCGTCTACCTGCGCGTATCGCAGATCAACAACTGCGCCTATTGTCTCGACATGCACACGCGCGACCTGCTCAAGAGCGGGGTGAAGGTCGAAAAGCTCGCGCTGCTGCAGGCGTGGAAGGAAGCCGGCGATCTCTTCGACGCACGCGAGCGCGCCGCGATCGCATGGGCCGAAACGGTCACCCGCGTCGCGGATACCGGCGTGCCAGATCAGGCGTATGAAGCGGCGCGCGCAGTCTTCGAGGAGCGCGAGCTGGTCGATCTCACCATCGCGATCGGCATGATGAACACGTACAATCGCATGGCGATCAGCTTCCGCAAGACGCCGCAGGCCGCCGTCGAGAAGGCGGCCTGAAGGACCAGGAACGGCATCAACCGACATCGATGCAAAACAGGAGCTTGAAAATGGCGAGCATGATTTCCGGCGTCAGACTTCCCGACAGCAAGCTGGCGCGCGAGGCGGCCGAACTGGTCCGCAGTTACGAAGACGAGATGCTGTTCAACCATTCCGTTCGCGTCTACGTGTTCGGTGCGATGAAGGGGCTGCGGCAAAAGCTGAAGTTCGACGCCGAACTGCTCTATGTCGCGGCGCTGTTTCACGACCTCGGCCTGGTCGATCATTACCACACAGAGACCAAGCGATTTGAGGTCGACGGGGCCGACGCCGCGCGTGACTTTCTGCAGGCACGCGGCATTGCCGAGCCGCAAGCCGATCTGGTGTGGGAGGCGATCGCGCTGCACACCACACCCGGCATTCCGCAATATATGCGGCCGGAGATCGCGCTCACCAACGCCGGCGTTCTGGTGGATGTGGTCGGCGTCGGGTTTGACGAGTACACGCCCGAGCAGCGCGATCAGGTCATTACGGCGTTTCCGCGCGGTGATTTCAAGAACGAGTTCCTGAAGGTGCAGACCTGCTCAGCCTTGAAGAAGCCGCAGACGACGTTCGGGACGGTCAATTTCGACTATATCGAGGATCACGATCCCACCTTCCACAAGCCCAACGCCTGTACGCGCATCCGCAACACGCCCTGGCAGAGCTGAACGTGCCTGGCCGTTACGCCACGGGGTCTGTTGCGCGGCTGCGGTGGTCCGGCGCCAGCGGCGGCGCCGGTCGCGTGGGAGCGTCCGCCGGCGGTGCAGCGTGGCCGCTGGAGGCAACCGCGACCGGCACGGACCTGGCGTCGCGCCAGGCGACGATCCAGATCAGGAAGCCGAGCAGCGCGAGCACGGCGCCGACGGGACCGGTGGAGGTCCAGCCGAGCCCCTCGCGAATGGCGATGCCGCCCAGGAACGGGCCGAGCGCATTGGCGGTGTTGAACGCCGAATGGTTCAGCGCGGCGGCGAGCGCCTGCGCATCGCCGGCGACATCCATCAGCCGCGTCTGCAGGATGGCGCCGAGCGAGACGCTGGCGCCGATGGCGAAGACGTCCACCGCGAGCAGCCAGGGATTGCCGGCGGCAAGCGGAAACAGCAGGAGCGCGACCGCGGCAAACAGCAGGATGACGCCCGCCGTCGGCATCAAGGCGCGGTCGGCAAAGCGCGGCACGAACAGATTGCCGAGCGTAGCGCCGATGCCGAACACGGCAAGGAAGAACGGGATGACCGCGGTGCTGACCTTGGTGACTTCGATCAGCGTCGTCGCCAGATACGTATAGACGGCGAACATGCCGCCGAAGCCGATGGCGCCGATCGCGAGCGTAATCCAGATGCGCCCGTTTCGGAGCGCGCTGAGCTCGCGCAGCGGGTCGGACCGGCCGGCCTGGTCGCGTGGCGCGAACAGGGCGCACAGCAGCACGGTGAGCAGCGCCAGCACCGACACGAGGCCAAAGCTCGCGCGCCAGCCGACCGCCTGGCCGATCAGATTGGCCAGCGGCACGCCGATGATGGTTGCGACCGTCAAGCCGAGCATCACCTGGCCGACCGCGCGCGAGCGGCGATCGAAAGGCACGAGCGAGGCTGCGACCAAAGCGGCGATGCCGAAATAGGCGCCATGCGGCAGGCCCGAGAGGAAGCGTGCCGCGATCATCCAGCCAAAGCCGGGTGCGAGCGCGGTCAGTGCGTTGCCGAGCGCGAACACCAGCATCAAGGCCAGTAATTGCGTGCGCCGCGCGAACCGCGCGCCGAGCACGGCGATCAGGGGTGCGCCCAGCACCACGCCAAGCGCGTAGGCGCTGATCGCGTGTCCCGCGGTCGGCTCGTCGATGCCGAGGTCGGCGGCGAAGAACGGCAGCAGGCTCATCGATGCGAATTCGGTTGTTCCGATCGCAAAGCCGCCCATCGCGAGCGAGAACAGGACGATGGCGAGGTGAGGAGGCGCGGAAGCCGCAGTCGCGCGGGGCGAGGTCGCTTTGTGCGAGGTCGTCATGTGTCCTGCAGTGGTGGCGTCAACGGGAACCCGCCCAGCGAACGTCGCCATCCCTGCAAGATTTGTCCGTCGTACTTAAACCCGTGTCGACTTACGTCAACACTTCAGGCTCAACACAAGGCAGGCCGCATATCAGCGTCCCGATTTGCGAGTGCCAACACTAGCGCCTCGAGCGCGGAGCGGCTCGCTGCTGTGGAAAATAGGGATTCGCCACGCAGCTTGCCGAACGTCCGACGGCGAGAAATCTGCACTGCTCCATTGAGGTGTAGCGGCAATCGAAATAGCCCACCTGGCCGTAGATCTGCATGCAGACCGGATAGCTCGGATCATAGGTTTGCGCGCGTGCAGGCGCGCCGGCGAGAAGCGCGCCGACCGCGAGAAGCATGAACGAGGCGCGGCGCATCTCAGCGCGGCGGGTAGTAGCCGGATGAATATCCGGCACGCGGACGATTCTGATAGGCATAGGGATCATCGCTCTGGCCGGCGAAATAGGGGTTCGCGATGCAGGTGAGCGCGCGGCCCGACGAGCTCGCCTGACACTGCGCATACGTGTCGAAGGTGCAATTGCTGAGGCCCGGCCATTCATCGCCGGTCAGGCAAAACGCATGATGCGTTCCGAACGCGCGCGCCGGTGTGCTTGCGTTCAACGTGAACGTGAATGTGGCGATTGCGAGCGAAAATGTGGCGACAATGGGGAAGGTAATTTGTCCACGCATCTCAACTCTCCAGTCACGCGAATGTGCGTGCGTCTTCGTTACACACGTGTGCAGTTTAAATCGTGCGGTCGAACAATGGAACTCAGGAAAACACTTGTTTCAAAGGGTTTCCTGAACGCGCTGCTAAACATCCATTAACGCAAGCGAGGCCTTTGGCTTCAACTGTGGCGTTGCGGTTACAGCAATTCCATCGATCGCTGTTATGACCACGCAACGGCCCGGGGGCCTACTGAAGAAACTGGAACGGGACTCAAATGAAGAAGAACTTGTTGCTTGCTGCCGTCAGCCTCGTCGCGCTCAGCGCGGCTGCTCCGGCGCTCGCTGCCGATCTCGCGGCTCGGCCGTACACCAAGGCGCCTGCGATGGTCGCCGCGATCTATGACTGGAGCGGCTTCTACATCGGCATCAACGGCGGCGGCGGTTCGTCGCACGCGACCTGGGACTTCGTCGGCGTCGGCCGCGAAGGCTCGCACGACGCGACCGGCGGCACGGTCGGTGGTCAGATCGGCTATCGCTGGCAGTCCGGCCAGTGGGTGTTCGGCGTGGAAGGCCAGGGCAACTGGGCTGATTTCTCCGGCGACAACACCAGCGCGCTGTTCGCCACCCGCAACCGCACCAAGATCGATGCGTTTGGTCTGATCACCGGTCAGGTTGGCTACGCCTGGAACAACGTCCTGATCTACGTCAAGGGCGGTGCGGCCGTGGTCAGCGACAAGTACGAGATCTCCAGCACGGCGGGCGCGCTGCTCGCCTCGACCAGCGACACCCGCTGGGGTGGCACGGTCGGTGCCGGCCTCGAGTACGGCTTCGCTCCGAACTGGTCGGTTGGCGTCGAGTACAACCACATCTTCCTGTCGGACAAGGACGTCACCTTCGCTGGCTTCGCCGGCTCCGAGCGCATCAAGCAGGACGTCGACATGGGCCTCGTCCGCCTGAACTACAAGTTCGGCGGTCTGCCCGTCGCGCGCTACTGAGACTGATCGCTTCGCAAGAGGCGGTTGTGGAAAGCCCCGGCCTTGCGCCGGGGCTTTTTTATTGCGTGAATTCAGCGAGTTAACCATCCCGTTTCGAGGTGGTTCAGTTTGCTTGACTCCGCGGAACGAAATGAGAACAATGTTCTTCATACGTTCTAGTGATGGAGCAAGCCATGTTCAGGATCTTCGTGGAAGAAGCCGCCGCACTCGCCTCGATCTCGCTGTTCGTCGGAATGATCGCGATCTGGGCCCAGGTCATACCGCAGCTCTGATTCCGCAGTTCTCGACCGGCCCGCTTGGGGAAAAGCGGGACGACGCGGCGAAGCGGCCGCTCCGGCGTGGACTCTCGCGGCGCAACACCCCACCATTGTGAGGCGAGTCGGCGAAGGGTGACGGATGGCGAGGGCAGGATCCCCTGACGATCCCCTAACGATCCCCCCGGAGCCGGCGACCGCTCCATCTCATCTGCAAGAGGCCGTCACGCGACCATGCCGAGCGCCGGATTTGTCCACCTTCACGTTCACTCGGCCTATTCGCTGCTCAAGGGCTCGATCAAGATCGGCAAGCTCGCCGAGCTTGCGAAGAAAGACCACCAGCCGGCGCTGGCGCTGACCGACACCGACAATCTGTTCGGCGCGCTCGAGTTCTCCGACAAGATGGCGGGCTCCGGCATCCAGCCGATCGTCGGCCTGGAACTCGCGATCGACTTCGGCGATCAGGATCCCAACGCACGGAATGCGATGGGGCCCTCGCGCATCGTGCTGCTGGCGGCGCAGGAGCGCGGCTATCGCAGCCTGATGCGGCTGAACTCGCGGGCCTTCCTCGAATCGCCCGACAGCCACGCCCCGTTCATCAAGTTCGACTGGTTCGACGGCGAGACCGAGGGGCTGATCGCGCTGACCGGCGGACCGGACGGCCCGATCTCGCTGGCGCTCGCCGGCGGCATGGCCGAGCTTGCGGCGACGCGCTGCGAGCGTCTGGCCCATCTGTTCGGTGACCGGCTCTACATCGAATTGCAGCGCCACAACATCGACAAGGAACGGCGCGTCGAGAGCGGGCTGATCGACATCGCCTATGCGCAGGGCCTGCCGCTGGTTGCGACCAACGAGCCGTATTTCGCTTCGACCGACGATTACGAGGCGCATGACGCGCTGCTGTGCATCGCCGGCGGCCGGCTGATCGCCGAGACCGATCGCGTGCAGCTCACGCCGGATCACCGCTTCAAGACGCGTGCGGAAATGGCGGTGCTGTTTGCCGACATTCCGGAAGCGCTGGCATCGACGGTGGAGATCGCCGAGCGCTGCTCGTTCCGCCCGATGACGCGCAAGCCGATCCTGCCGTTCTTCACCGTCGGCGCCGCTGCGAGTTCTGATGCGGCCTCTGTCGAGGCGGCCGAGCTGAAGCGGCAGGCGGAGGAGGGGCTCGCCAAGCGTCTGCACGTGCATGGCCTGTCGCAGGGCATGACGGAAGAGGACTACAACAAGCGCCTGGCGTTCGAGCTCGACGTCATCATGCGCATGAAATACGCCGGCTACTTCCTGATCGTGTCGGACTTCATCAAATGGGCGAAGAGCCAGGGCATTCCGGTCGGGCCGGGCCGCGGCTCCGGCGCAGGCTCGCTGGTGGCATGGGCGCTGACCATCACCGACCTCGACCCGATCAAGTTCGGCCTGCTGTTCGAGCGCTTCCTCAATCCCGAGCGCGTCTCGATGCCGGACTTCGACATCGACTTCTGCCAGGATCGCCGCGGCGAGGTGATCAAGTACGTCCAGGAGCGCTATGGCCGCGACCAGGTCGCGCAGATCATCACCTTCGGTACGCTGCAGGCGCGCGGCGTGCTGCGCGACGTCGGCCGCGTGCTGCAGATGCCTTATGGCCAGGTCGACAAGCTGACCAAGCTCGTGCCGCAGAATCCGGCGGCGCCTGTGACGCTTGCGGCGGCGATCGAGAGCGAGCCGAAGCTTCAGGCGTTCCGCGATGAAGACCCGGTGGTGGCGCGCGCCTTCGACATCGCCCAGCGCCTGGAAGGACTGACCCGCCACGCCTCGACGCACGCGGCCGGCATCGTGATCGGCGATCGCCCCTTGAGCGAACTCGTGCCGATGTATCGCGATCCGAAATCCGACATGCCGGTGACCCAGTTCAACATGAAATGGGTCGAGCCTGCCGGCCTCGTGAAGTTCGACTTCCTCGGCCTGAAGACGCTGACGGTGCTCGACGTCGCGTGCAAGCTGCTCAAGCCGCGCGACATCCATGTCGATCTCGCGACGCTGCCGATCGACGATGCCGAGAGCTACCAGATGCTGGCACGCGGCGAGGTGGTCGGCGTGTTCCAGGTTGAAAGCCAGGGCATGCGGCGCGCGCTGGTCGACATGCGTCCCGACCGTTTCGAGGACATCATCGCGCTGGTGGCGTTGTATCGGCCGGGTCCGATGGCGAACATTCCGACCTATTGCGCGCGCAAGCACGGCGACGAGGAGCCGGAATATCTCCATCCGGTGCTCGAGCCGATCCTGAAGGAGACCTTCGGCGTCATCATCTACCAGGAACAGGTGATGCAGATCGCGCAGGTCATGTCGGGCTATTCGCTCGGCGACGCCGACCTGCTGCGCCGCGCCATGGGCAAGAAGATCCGCGCCGAGATGGACAAGCAGCGCGACATCTTCGTCGCGGGCGCGGTGAAGAACGGCGTGCCGAAGGGGCAGGCCGAGACCATCTTCGAATTGCTCGCGAAATTCGCCGACTACGGCTTCAACAAGAGCCATGCGGCGGCCTATGCGCTGGTGTCCTACCACACCGCCTACATGAAGGCGCATTATCCGGTGGAGTTCATCGCGGCGTCGATGACGCTCGATCTCAACAACACGGACAAGCTCTCCGAATTCCGCTCCGAGGCGCAGCGCCTCGGCATCAAGGTCGAGCCGCCGAACATCAACCGCTCGGGCGCAACCTTCGAGGTCGGCGAGAAGGTCATCTACTATGCGCTCGCCGCGCTCAAGGGCGTCGGCATCCAGGCAATCGACCAGATCATCGAGGAGCGTACCAGGAACGGCCTGTTCACCTCGCTCGCCGATTTCGCCGCGCGCGTGTCGCCGCGCGCGATCAACAAACGCATCATCGAAAGTCTCGCCGCCGCCGGCGCCTTCGACACGCTGGAGCCGAACCGCGCCCGCGTGTTCGCCGGTGCGGACGCGATCCTCGCCGCCTGCCAGCGCGCGCATGAAGCTGCAACCGTCGGCCAGAACGACATGTTCGGCGGCTCGTCGGACGCGCCGACGATCATGCTGCCGCAGATCGAGCCATGGCTGCCGGCCGAACGGCTGCGCCGCGAATATGATGCGATCGGATTCTTCCTGTCGGGACATCCGCTCGACGATTACGCCACCGTGCTGAAGCGCCTACGCGTGCAGTCATGGGCGGAATTCTCGCGCGCGGTGAAGACCGGCGCCACCGCCGGCAAGGTTGCGGCCACCGTGGTGTCGCGCATGGAGCGCCGCACCAAGACCGGCAACAAGATGGGCATCATGGGACTCTCCGATCCCACGGGCCATTTCGAGGCGGTGCTGTTCTCCGAGGGCCTCGCGCAATATCGCGACGTGCTCGAGCCCGGCGCCGCCGTGCTGCTTCAACTCGGTGCGGAATTGCAGGGCGAGGACGTGCGCGCCCGCGTGCTGCATGCCGAGCCGCTCGACGATGCCGCCGCCAAGACGCAGAAGGGCCTGCGCATCTTCCTGCGCGACACCAAGCCGCTGGACTCGATCGCCAAGCGTCTTGCCGGTCCCGATGCAGCGGCCTCGAACGGCGCCGCGCCTAAGGTCGGCAGCCCGGGGATCGCGCCGCGCTCCAACGGCGACGGCGAGGTCTCGCTGGTGATGATGCTCGACCTCGAGACCGAGGTCGAGATGAAGCTGCCCGGCCGCTTCAAGGTCTCGCCGCAGATCGCTGGCGCCATCAAGGCGGTCGCGGGCGTGGTCGACGTGCAGCAGCTCTAGCCGCTTGCATGAGTCGGTGCGATCTGCACGGATGGGTGCGATCGCGTCGTTGCAACCAAACGATGTTTTCGGCTAGCTTGTCTCCGGGGAAGTTTTGGGGGCGTGATGCTGGTGCGTTGCTTGGTGCTGCTCTTGGCAGCGGCGTTGCTGTGTGGCTGTGAGACGACCGCGAGGAGCGGGCTGGATTATTCGGAGACGCTGCGGAAGATCGGGCCGCCAAAGGCGGGCCAGGCGCGCATCGTGGTGCTCCGCGAAAAAGGCTATGGCGGCATTGCCGACGCAGGCTGGGATTTCCGTCTCGACGGCGCACCGCTGACGGGTTTGAAGACCGGAACCTATGTCTACATGGACCGTCCGGCCGGTCCGCATCAGTTCGTGGCGGAGGAGGCGGGCTTTCCCGGCGTCACGCGCATCGATTTCTCCGCGCGTTCGGGCGAGACGCTGTTTTTCACGGCGCGCATGAGCGAGCGCAAGAGCGCCGTGATCGCAAATGCGAGCACGGGTTTGCTGGGCTATGGTCTCACGCTGGCGATGACGGCCGGCTACAAGAACCAGGGGCCGATGGATTTCCTGGCGCTGGACGAAACGGCGGCGCGGACGACGATCGCCGAGTTGCGGCTGGCCCAATAAAGGCGCATCAAGACACCGGGTTTCGTCAAGCCGTTGCAGTCTGCAGGTCTGAGCTGATCGTCCAACCATTTGAGGCGGGGGAGCGAGCCATGTGCGCCAACTGCTCTGGAAGTCCGTTCGAATGTCGCGTGCCGACGCGGCGGTCGGCCTTGTTTCTCGCCGCCTCCGCCGTCAGTCTCGCCTTGTCTGGCAAAGCGCTCGCCAAGGAGACCAAGCCGCCACCAAAGCCGCAGAACGTGATCTCACCCGACGCTTCGTTGAAGCGGCTGATGGACGGGAATGCACGCTACGTTGACGGTGTGTCACGACGTCATGATTTCAAGCACGAGCGCGAGGCGCTGGTGGGCGGGCAGAATCCGTTCGCGGCCGTGCTGAGCTGCGCGGACTCGCGCATCGCGCCGGAATACGCCTTCGACACCGGTCGCGGCGATCTCTTCGTCTGTCGCGTTGCCGGAAATTTTGCCGGTACCGAGACCATCGCCAGCATGGAATATGCGGTCGCCGTGCTCAATGCGCCGCTGATCCTCGTGCTCGGTCATGATGCCTGCGGCGCGGTCGATGCGACGCTGAAGGCGATCAAGGACGACAAGCCGCCGCCGGGCCACATTCCCTCGCTGGTCGATGCGATCGCGCCGGCCGCCAAGGCTGCGATGCAGCAGGGCGGCGACGTGCTCAACAAGGCGATCCGTCAGAACGTGATCGACAACATCGCCAAGCTGAAGACGGCCGCGCCGATCCTCAATGCGGCAGCCGAGCAGGGCAAGCTCAAGGTCGTCGGCGGCATCTACCGGCTCACGACGGGCACGGTCGATCTGATCGCCCAGGGCTGAACGAACCGACGGCTGAACGGGCGGACGCCTGAACGGGGCGACGGCTGAACCGGCCGACGCTGCTCGCGCCGCAGTGCGGTCGCAAGGCTTACGCGGGCCTGACGCAGGGTTTGATATGAGGCGGGGCGCCATGTCACCGCCTCAATCCGCGCTTTTCGTTCAAGAGCCATTCAGCCAGCCGGGCGTTTCATGCACGCTGGCACCTCAACAACAAAAGCGGGCAAGCAAGCCATGCGTGGGACGCTCAAAGTCTTCATCTGCCTTCTCTTGCCGATCGTGGCCCTTGCCGCAGGCGGTCCGGGACCGGTGCATGCGCAGCAGCAGGAAAAGCGCATCGCGCTCGTGGTCGGCAACGGCGCCTATGCCAAGTCGCCGCTGGCGACCACCGCGAACGATGCCGGCCTGATCGCACAGACGCTGCAGGCGGCGGGTTTCGACGTGGTCGGCGCGCGCGATCTCGACGGCGACACGCTGCGCAAGAGTTTTCGCGATTTCATCCAGAAGGCGCAGGCGTCGGGGCCGGGCACCGTCGCGATGATCTATCTTGCCGGATACGGCGTGCAGCTTGCCGGCGAGAACTATTTCATCCCGGTCGATTCCAACATCACCCGCGACACCGACATTCCGACCGAGGCCTTGCGCATCAGCGACTATGCGCGCCAGCTTGCGGCCGTTCCGCTCAAGGCCAACATCGTCGTGCTCGATGCCGCCCGCGCGCAGCCCTTCATCGAGGGCGGCCAGCCGATCGCAAGCGGGCTTGCGCTGGTCGAGCCCGACCCGAACATGCTGATCGCGTTCAACGCCGCGCCCGGCACGGTGGCGCCGGAAGAGCCCGGGCCTTACGGCATCTATGCGCAGTCGCTGGCGGAGATGATCCGCACCGGCGGCCTGCCGCTGGCGGAGGTGTTCGACCGCGTTCGCCTGCGCGTCAACGAGGCCAGCAAGGGCGCGCAGGTGCCCTGGAACGAGCAGAAGATATCGGCGCCGTTCTCCTTCTTCGAGCGCGCGCCCGATGCGCCGCCGCCGGAGACGGCGCCGGACCAGGTTGCCGCGATCCGGAGTAAGCCGATCCGCGATCTCGGCGTGCAGGACGCCTATGCGGCTGCGCTCAAGCGCGACACGCTGCCGGCCTATGAGGAGTTTCTCACGGCCTATCCGAACGATCCGATGTCCAGGCGCGTGATGGCGATCGTCGCGGCGCGGCGCGAGGCCATCACCTGGCGGCGGACCTATCGCACCGACACGCCTGAAGCCTATTGGTCGTATCTGCGCCGCTATCCGCGCGGGCCCCATGCGGGCGATGCGCACCGTCGCCTCGCCATCCTCACCGCGCCGGTCGAGCCGCCGCCGACGTTTGCGATGATCGACTATGACGTGCCGCCACCTCCGCCGGAGGAGGTGGTCTTTGTCGACCGTCCCGTGCTGTATTTCAGCGATCCCGTGTTCGACTTCGTACCGCCACCGCCGCCGCCGGTTTATTTCTGTCCGCCGCCGCCGCCGGATTTCGTCGTGCTGCCGCCGCCGCTGCCGGTGGTCGGCCTGTTTGTGCTGCCGCAGCCGGTGTTCGTGCCGATCCCGGTGTTCGTCAGGCCGCCGATCTATGTCGCGCCGCCGCCGAACAACATCATCTACCAGAACATCCACAACACCACGGTCATCAACACGGTGATCAATCGCCCGCCGGCACCGCCGGCGGGGGCAGGGCCGGCAGGACCCGGTAACCTCGCGCCGGCCGTTGCCGGCCGCGCCAACCCGGTCGCTCCCGCGGTGCCGCAGGCGGTCGTGCAGCGCGCCGCCCTGATCCAGCAGGGCAAGGCGCCGATGCCGCCGAGCGCGACGATCCAGCCGACCGCAAGGCCCGGGAGACCGCCGGCGGCGCCGGCGAATGTCGCGCCGAATGCCGCGCCAAACGCGGGACCAAATGCGGCACCTGGTGTGGCGCCGAACGCCGCGCCGCAGACCGTCGTGCCGCAGGCCAAATTACCTGCCGCCAACACACTGCCGGTTCCCGGGTCTCATGGTGGTCCGCCCGCGCCGCCGGCGGGGGCAGGGCCTCTGCCGGGCGCCAGGCCCGCACCGACGGCGACGGCTCCGACGGGCCCCGGTGCAACGCCGCAGGCGCATCCGGGTGCGCCGACCGCCGCAGCGCCGGCAACGGTCGCGCCGAACGCCGCTACTCCGGCCACTGCGCCTGGCCAGCCGCCCAAGCCGCCTGTTGCGCAGACCCCGCCTGGAGCCGGGCCTGCTGATCGCGCCAAATCTGCAACCCGTGAGCCTGCAACCCGAGAGCCTGCAACCCATGCGCCTGCCGGCATGCCGCCCGCGGCCACGGGACGGCCGGGCGCGCCACCGCCACCGCCGTCGGCCGCACGCGAGCCGATCAGGCCGCAGATTCATCCGGCGGCCCCGCCGCCGCAGGCGGCGAGACCCGCC
>NZ_JAVAYL010000159.1:0-477 GCF_054185225.1 Bradyrhizobium sp. 18BD
TTCTCGGTCTGATACTGGATGCCCAAAAACACCAGTTAACTTTTTGTCTTGTTGTGACATAGTCATCCCTCCACAATTTATAATAATTATAATTTAATACCCTATTTTAGCACTCTAATTGAGAAAATGTATCATTTAGCGAGATTTAATTGAGAATAAATATCATTTTTAATTATCTAAATGAGAATGATTATAATTTAGAAACGCTGTATCAATTTGTGATTGAGAAACTTTTTTGAAGTTGCCTTGTCATGTTATAATGATGCGAGTGGAAATTTGAGGAGGAAACACATGAGACAGTGGACGGCAATCCATCTAGCAAAATTGGCGCGTAAAGCAAGTAGAGCAGTAGGTAAAAGAGGAACAGATTTACCTGGACAAATTGCTAGAAAAGTGGATACAGATATATTAAGAAAATTAGCAGAGCAAGTTGATGATATTGTATTTATCAGTGGAACAAATGGTAAAACAACGACT
>NZ_JAVAYL010000160.1:0-477 GCF_054185225.1 Bradyrhizobium sp. 18BD
CGGGCGACCGTTCCGCTTTCCGGGCTCCGCGACGCAATGGAGCTCGCTGACCGACATGACCGACGCCCGCCAGCTCGCGCGGCAATTGCTGTGGGCGGCGGAAACCCCGGCGGCGGCCAATCAGGACTTCAACATCGTCAATGGCGACGTCTTCCGCTGGAGTTGGATGTGGGCGCGGATCGCGGACTGGTTCGGGCTCGAACCCGCGCCGTTCGATGGCACGGTGCTGCCGCTGGAACAGCAAATGGCGGACGACGCGGCGGTGTGGCGCAGCATTGCGGAGCGCGATGGGCTGGCCGAACCCGATCTGGCGCGGCTGGCTTCCCCCTGGCATACCGATGCCGATCTCGGGCGGCCGATCGAAGTCGTCACCGACATGTCGAAGAGCCGACGGATGGGGTTTCTGGTCTATCAGCCGACCGACGACGCGTTCTTCGACCTGTTCCGCGAGTTGCGCGCGGAGCGGTTGATTCCGTG
>NZ_JAVAYL010000161.1:0-476 GCF_054185225.1 Bradyrhizobium sp. 18BD
CCATGGAAAGCACTTCTAAAGAACGCCGTGGTTTCCCATATTTGTCTAATAAATATTGAACAGCCGTCATGGAAGCAATAACACCATATTGACCATCTAAGGTCCCACCATTTACTACTGTGTCGATATGTGACCCAGTTAAAATCGTTTCCTGAGGAAATTCCGTTCCTGCCACTCGACAAAACAGATTCCCGACTTCGTCAAATTGCGTTTCCAGTCCAAACGCCTCAGTTTGGCTTTGCACATACTTTTGTGCTGCCAACCACGAATCTGTATAAAGTAAGCGTGTCATCCCTCCTGCAGGATCACTCCCAATTGCTGACAACTCTTCGATTCTTTGTTTTAAAACTTTTTCCAAGTCCATCACAAAACCTCCTGACTGATTACACTCTGATTGTAAACGTTTCCCTAGTTATCTTCATTGTACTTATCAAACAAAATTAAGCCTTTT
Source organism: Bradyrhizobium sp. 18BD (assembly GCF_054185225.1). NCBI lineage: Bacteria > Pseudomonadati > Pseudomonadota > Alphaproteobacteria > Hyphomicrobiales > Nitrobacteraceae > Bradyrhizobium > Bradyrhizobium sp. 18BD. The sequence goes on from NZ_JAVAYL010000161.1 coordinate 452, forward strand.
TTTGTGCAAAACAACCAACGAACAT
>NZ_JAVAYL010000162.1:0-476 GCF_054185225.1 Bradyrhizobium sp. 18BD
GAGACCTGGATCTGCAGCTTGTCGGCCTTCTGGCTGAGCTTCTGCATGAGGCTCGATGATCGGTCGTAAAGCTGGGAGGTGCTGATCTGCATGATGCTGCTCAACGAATATCGAGGATTGACTGGAGCGTTTCGCGCGCAACCTGGATCACGCGGCTCGACGCCTGATAGGCCTGCTGGAAGCGCATCAGGTCGACTGCCCCGCTGTCCAGGTTGACGCCCGATACCGCGTCGCGCGCGGCGACCGCGCCGTCGCGGATCGCGCTCTGCGCCTGGGCGACCTGCTGGCGCGAGGCGAGTGTTGCGGCGTTGCCGGAGATGAGGGCGGTCGTCTTGCCTTCGAAGCCGGCCGAGCTGCGCAGGGTCGAGAGCGCCTTGAGATTGCTGTTGTCGCGCGTGCCGCCACCGACCGCGGCCGCAGCCACGTCGCGCGGATCGGTCAGCGTCATCCGGATATCGGTCGGCGTCGTGCCCATG
>NZ_JAVAYL010000163.1:0-475 GCF_054185225.1 Bradyrhizobium sp. 18BD
TTGGTTCATTCGGAAAATATTTATTGGGCATCATTGTGGCGCTGGCATGTCTAACTACAGCATGCGGGCTTATTGTTGCAGTTTCTGAATATTTCCATAGAATCGTACCTAAAGTATCATACAAAGCATTTGTATTAGTTTTCATTTTAATGAGTTTTATTATTGCTAACCAAGGTTTAAATGCTGTTATCTCAATGTCAATTCCGGTATTAAGCATTGTATACCCAGTAGCAATAACTGTTGTATTATTAATTTTAATTGCCAAATTCATACCGACAAAACGCATTTCACAACAAATTCCAGTTATTATCGTATTTATATTGTCGATTTTCAGTGTTATTAGTAAGTTAGGTTGGCTGAAAATTAACTTTATAGAATCATTGCCTCTAAGAGCGTATTCTTTAGAGTGGTTCCCAGTAGCAATTATTGCAACGATATTAGGCTATCTAGTCGGCATATTTGTAAAACAAGATCC
>NZ_JAVAYL010000164.1:0-475 GCF_054185225.1 Bradyrhizobium sp. 18BD
AGAGGTCGATCCCGGTGACCCGGTGGCCGAGGCCGGACAGCAGTCGCGCGACGTGGCCGCTCCCGGTGCCGACGTCGAGCACCTCCGCGGGCGCCGGGGGGAGCGCCGCGGACCACGCGCGACCCCACACCTCGACGTCGAGGTCACGGCGCTCGGCACGCTGTTGGTAGGCGTCGTACGACGGGGCACGCTCGGTCCAGTAGTCGTTGATCGCGTCCTGGAGCTGCTGGTCGCTCATGCGGTGAGGTCCTCCTGGGCCGGTGCGGGGGTCGGTGCGGGGGTCGGTGCGGGGAACGGGGTGAGGAGCAGGTGGAGCTGTCCGCCCGCGCGCACCGGCTCCACACCGATGCCGTAGACCGGCTCCAGCAGGTCCGGCACGAGGACCTCCTCGACGGGCCCCGCCGCCGCGACGCCACCGTCGTCGAGCAGGACGAGGTCGTCGCAGTAGCGCGCGGCGAGGTTGAGGTCGTGCAGC
>NZ_JAVAYL010000165.1:0-474 GCF_054185225.1 Bradyrhizobium sp. 18BD
ACTGCTCATTGGCAAGATTCATATATGCATTGTACCATTGAAGCTTATGATTTTCGTTCAGACGGAAATCCATTTTAGCATGCAGTCCCAGGCGGCTTTGTTGTTCTGAATACTGTCTTTCAGCCAAACTGGTAATTCTGGAAGATTTTTCGGTATCATAAACCGTCGAAGAATAAAATAAACTATTGCTTCCCCGGTAAGTATTCTGGAAACTTCCGGCCAGAATTACACCGAATTTATTGTGATAAAATCTGTTTCCTACTGAAAAACCTCCGACAAGATTCGGCATTGGTCGTTTGGAGGTATATTGCACTGCGCCTTTTGGGAAATCCTTTAAAGTAGCATTGTAATTATTCCCGTATTGTTCATAAGGAGATTTGTAATTAAGGTCTTTGGTATTAAAATTAACAAAATCCCTGTCCATAAAAAGCTGGTTGTAACCGGTGGCAAGATTGGCACTGACTTCAAGTCTTT
>NZ_JAVAYL010000166.1:0-474 GCF_054185225.1 Bradyrhizobium sp. 18BD
TCTGCCATTTCTCCATGTTCAATTAACATGTTTAAATATGCATCACGGAGTTCTTCTTCACTCATATCATTAATCATTTCTTTAAGAGAATCAATCCACATATTTCTGCGTAATTGATAGTCTTCTTCAACTTCGTTTAACATCATTATATGTTTATTTGCTGCTTCTGGACTAGCTGTAAAGAGTAATGCAATCATATGTTTACATATCACTCGTCTTCCATCAGCATGAGTACAATTACATTTGGATTTTCTAGGATGTTCCATATCAATATAACAACGATATACTTTGTTGCCACTGCCCTTTACTTCAGCCTCATGCTGCGTTTCTGAAAATGATTTTAAGTTAATGACGCATTCACTTTGATAATAATTAAAGCCTCTTTCTATAGAACGAATACTTGCAATATCAAGTAATCCCATTAATGATACTCCTTTTTATTATTATTTTTAAATAAAGAAAATAAAATCGATA
>NZ_JAVAYL010000167.1:0-473 GCF_054185225.1 Bradyrhizobium sp. 18BD
AGGTAATAAAAAGGATACTCCCGTCTATTACCAATGAGGTAATTACCTTGATAAAGGATACTTCACTTGCATTTACTATATCTGTTTTGGAAATGTTTAGCAGAGCTAAGGCTTTGGCAAGCAGCAGTACCAGTATGGTACCTTTTGTGGTAGCGGCTTGCATTTACTATGTATTTAATTTCATAGTGGAATTCATCATGAACGGCATTGAAAAAAGATTAGAGTATTACAGATAGAGGTGAGGTTATGAATATATTAAATATACAAAATGCAGCAAAGAGTTTTGACGGTACAGAGGTTATAAAGGATATATCACTTAAGGTTGATAAGGCGGAGGTTGTGTCAATAATAGGTCCGTCAGGCTCGGGTAAATCAACACTTTTAAGATGTGCTACATTTTTGGAAACTCTTGATAAGGGGAGTATTTCATATATGGATATGGAAGCCGCAAAAAGCGTTGATGGAAAGAGTGT
>NZ_JAVAYL010000168.1:0-473 GCF_054185225.1 Bradyrhizobium sp. 18BD
TAGATGGATTCATCAAAAATCGTAAAAAGAACAATTTGTATTTTACAAACATTAATTAAAAATAAAAGCAAGACATTCGTGCAATCGGTTACCTTAAATTGTTTACAACTGTTAACAATACCAAGGTTTTATTAACTATATTTCTCACAAAATTAGCTTTTAGCATTCCAAACAAAAAAGGTTAAATTGAACGGAATTATGGCATTTTTAACTTAATTGTAAAAAAAGTTGATAATGGTCAATTGTTAATGAACAGTTAATTATAATAACGCCCAAAATATATTATTATTTAATTAAGTTAAATAAAATTATAGAAAGAAAGTGAAACTTATGCTTAAAAACAAAATATTAACTACAACTTTATCTGTGAGCTTACTTGCCCCTCTTGCCAATCCGTTATTAGAAAATGCTAAAGCTGCCAACGATACTGAAGACATCGGTAAAGGAAGCGATATAGAAATTATCAAAAGGAC
>NZ_JAVAYL010000018.1:0-196332 GCF_054185225.1 Bradyrhizobium sp. 18BD
TTGACCGACGTCTCAGGGTTCTGCTTCCACCCTTGCACGATCATCCCACTCACACTTCTTTCGGACGTCCGGGAGACAACCCTTCCTCATGCCTCCCCCCTTGACTTGGGACATAAGAGGATGACGGTGAGAGAGTTAGGCCCGCTGCCCCCACATCGTCATTGCGAGGAGCGAAGCGACGAAGCAATCCAGAGTGTCTCCGCGGCGGGCAGTCTGGATTGCTTCGCTGCGCTCGCAATGACGACGGCTAGAGCGGCGGACTACATCACCACCGGCGCATCCGGCAGCTCGTTCGGATGCGGGCCGGTCGGCGGGAAGTGCCGTGCCAGCTCGCGCGACACCGCGGCAATGCCGCTCGTCACACCGTGCTCGAACCGGCCCGACCTGAACTCGGCCTCCATGGCGCGGCAGATGGTCTCCCAGCCCGCAGGCCCCACCTTGGCGTCGATGCCGCGGTCGGCGATGATCTCGACGTCGCGGTCGGCGAGCAGGAGATAGATCAGGACGCCGTTGTTGTGCGCTGTGTCCCAGATCCGCAGATGCGAGAACACGTCGAGCGCCCGCTCGCGCGCCGGCTGGTTGCGGAACAGCGGACGGCCGTCGAGCGCGCCTTCGACGACGAAGCGGACCTGGCCGGAATGGGTGGCCTCGCCCTGCCTGATCGCCTGCTCGATGCGGCCGAGCACGGCCGGCGGAAAGACCTGCTTGGCGCGCCAATGATGCTGCACGAGATGTCTGGCAATGCGCTTGATGCTCATGACCGCTACCAGCTCCCCGAGGCGCCGCCGCCGCCGAAACTGCCACCGCCGCCGCTGAAGCTGCCGCTGTCGCTCGACGACGATCCGCTGCTCCAGCCGCCTCCCGACGAGCCGCTCGACCACGAGCCGCGGCGTGACGATCCCGTGCTCGGCGTCATTGCCGAAAACAGATCGGCGATGAACCCGATGATGAAGCCGACGGCACCAAGCGCCAGCGCCAGCGCAAAGGAGCCGAGAATGATCCAGCTGAGCACTGCGATGATGCCGCCGGTCGCCAATGATCCGACCAGCCGCCCCAGCATGGCGCGGAAGAATCCGCCGACGCCGATGGAGGCGAACAGCGTGACGATGAACAGCGGCGCGAGATCGTCCAGATTGCCGAAATTTACGGTGGATGAAGGAACCGGCAGCGGCTCGCCGTCGATGACGCGGATCATGCGATCGACGCCGTCCGAGATACCGCCATCAAAATCGCCCGTCCTGAATTTCGGCGTGATGATCTCGTCGATGATCCGCCGCGAGGTGACATCGGTGAGCGCGCCTTCGAGGCCGTAGCCCACCTCGATACGCAGATGCCGGTCGTTCTTGGCGACGATGAGGATCGCGCCGTCGTCGACCTTCTTGCGGCCGATCTTCCAGGCGTCTGCAACGCGGATCGAGAACTGCTCGATCGTCTCCGGCTGCGTGGTCGGCACGATCAGGACCGTAACCTGGCTGCCCTTGCGCGTCTCGAGGTCACGAAGCTTTTGCGTGAGCGTAGCGATGTCGCTGCTGGAGAGCGTGCCAGTCTGGTCGACGACGCGGCCGGTGAGCTGCGGGACCGCGACGTCCGCGAAGGCGGGGGCGACGAAAGCAAGGAAGAGCGCGACAACGAACCACAACCTCGCTGTCATCGCCCGGCTTGACCGGGCGATCCAGTATTCCAGAGACGCCAGCGGGATACGGAGAAGCCGCGGCGTACTGGATTCCCCGCCTTCGCGGGGAATGACGGCGGTGGGTGGGGCGCGCATGGGAGGCGAACGCGCTTACTTCGACGGCGCGGGCGCCGGGTTGAAATCGACCTTCGGCGCCGTCGAGATCTCCTTCTCGTTCTCGACCGTAAAATTCGGCTTCTCCTTGTAGCCGAACACCATCGCGGTGAGATTGCTCGGGAACGAGCGGACGGTGACGTTATAGTCCTGCACCGCCTTGATGTAGCGGTTGCGCGCAACACCGATACGGTTCTCGGTGCCTTCGAGCTGCGACATCAGGTCTTTGAACAGCGCATCCGACTTGAGCTGCGGATAATTCTCCGTGACCACGAGGAGGCGCGACAGCGCGCTGGACAGCTCGCCCTGGGCGGCCTGGAATTTCTGGAAGGCCGCGGGATCGTTCAGCACCTCGGGCGTTGCCTGGATGCTGCCGACCTTGGCGCGCGCATTGGTGACGCCGAGCAGAACGTCCTTCTCCTGCTGCGCAAAGCCCTTCACCGAATTGACGAGGTTGGGCACGAGATCGGCGCGGCGCTGATACTGGTTCACCACCTCGGACCAGTTGGCCTTGATCTGCTCATCCTCGCTCTGGATCGCGTTGTAGCCGCAATTGGTCAGGCTGAGCGAGGCCAGCGCTGCCAGCACGGTCAGGATCTTGCGCATCAAATTTCTCCCGGTGGAATCTGGCGCAAACTATCAGATTGCACACGCGGGGCGCCAGATGTCTTGCGCCAGCGGCGCAAAAAGCAGCCGGCTGACGCAAGCCTCTTGCCTATCACCGGCCGACATAGTCAACTCGACGCAACAACAAGACGAATTGGAAACGCTAGGGGGAACGCGATGTCCTCGTTCGAGACCATCCTCGTGGAGCGGCCGGAGCCGGCGATCGCTAGGATCGCGATGAACCGGCCCGAGGCGCGCAACGCGCAAAACCTGCAGATGACCTACGACCTCAACGCCGCCTTCGACGAAGCGGTTCAGGACGACGCCGTCAAGGTCATCATCCTCGCCGGCAACGGTCCGCACTTCTCCTCGGGCCATGATTTGCGTCCCGGCGGCAAAAATAGCGCAGGCACGGATTTTCCGCCGGTAGGAAATTGGGGCGGCTTTGCCGAACCGAACGCGCACGGCCGCTTCGCGCGCGAGCAGGAGATCTATCTCCAGATCACGCGGCGCTGGCGCAATCTCGCCAAGCCCACGATTGCCGAGGTGCACGGCAGGTGCATCGCCGGCGGCTTGATGCTGGCCTGGGCCTGCGACCTCATCGTCGCCAGCGACGATGCGCAGTTCTGCGACCCCGTGGTGACGATGGGCGTCTGCGGCGTCGAATGGTTCGTGCATCCCTGGGAGCTCGGCCCGCGCAAGGCCAAGGAGTTTCTGTTCACCGCCGACAGCTGGAGCGCCGAGGAGGCGCATCAGCTCGGCATGGTCAACCAGGTGGTGCCGCGCGCGGAATTATCAGCGCGCGTGCTGGAGCTGGCGCAGCGGATCGCGTCAAAGCCCTCCTTCGCGCTGAAGCTGACCAAGGAGGCGGTGAACCGCTCGGTCGACGTGATGGGCCAGCCCGCCGCGATCGACCAGGCCTTTGCGCTGCACCAGCTTTGTCACGCCCATAATCTTCAGGAGTTCGGCATGGTGGTCGATCCATCGGGCCTGCATCCCTCCGTGCGCAAGCCGCCGGCGGCCGCGGAGTAAATGCATGGACCTCAATCTCAGTGACGAGCAACGGCTGCTGCGCGAGAGCGCGGAACGCTTCGTGGCCGAAAGCTACGACGCCGATCACCGCCGCAAGATGGCGAACGATCCGCTCGGCTTCAGCCCCGCGGTGTGGAAGCAGTTCGCCGAGCTCGGCTGGCTGGCGCTGCCGATCGCGGAGGAATTCGATGGGCTTGGTGGCGGCGCGGTCGAGATCGGCATCCTGATGGAGGCCTTTGGCCGCGGGTTGGTCTCCGAGCCGTATATCGCGACCGTGGTGCTCGGGGCTGCGCTGATCGAGACATGCGGCAGCACCGCGCAGAAGCAGGCGCGGCTGCCGAAGGTCGCGGATGGATCGCTCAAGCTCGCCTTTGCGCATTCCGAGCGCGCGGCGCGGTTCGACCTCGCCAAGGTCGCGACCACCGCTCACAAGACGGCGCAGGGCTGGCGCCTGTCCGGCAGCAAGATCGCGGTGCTCGACGGCCATGCCGCCGACGAACTCATCGTGTCCGCGCATATCCATGATCACCAGGGGCCATCGGGGCGGATCGGTCTGTTCGTGGTGCCGGCGAAGACGCCGAGCGTCGCCATCAGCGATTATGAGCGACTCGGCGGCGGACGGGCCTGCAATATCGAGCTGTCGGGCGTGGAGCTGCCGGAGGATTCGCTGCTCGGTGACGGCAGCGATACTCTGCCCGTGATCAAATGGGCCGTCGATCGCGCGATGGCCGCGCTCGGGGCGGAAGCCGTCGGCATCATGCAGACGCTGCTCGACACCACGCTTGAGTACACCAAGATCCGCAAGCAATTCGGCCGGCCGCTCTCGGCCAACCAGGTAATCCGCCACCGCCTCGCCGACATGGCGATGCAGGTCGACGAGTCCCGCTCGATGGCGCTGCGCGCCGCGCTGAAAGCAGACAGCACGCCGGTCGAGCGGGCGCGGGCCGCGTCGGGTGCGAAAGCCAAGATCGGCAAATGCGCGCGCTTCGTCGGCGAGCAGTCGATCCAGCTCCACGGCGGCATGGGCGTCACCGAGGAGCTCGAGGTCGGCGCCTATTTCAAGCGGCTGGTCGCCTTCGACACGCTGTTCGGCGGCAGCGCGCATCATTATGGCCGCCACGCCCAGCTCGGCCGCACCACCCAACCCACCTGACACAGGGAGCGCATCATGGACCTCTCGTTCAATGCCGAGGAGCGCGCCTTCCAGGACGAGGTGCGCGGATTCATCGCGAAAAATCTCACCGAGGAGATGAAGCGCGCGACGGCGCTGACCCCGTCGGTGTTCTCCGATCCTCCGATCGGCATGGCCTGGCAGCGCGCGCTGCATCGGCAGGGCTGGGGCGCGCCGGGCTGGCCGGTCGAATATGGCGGCCCCGACTGGACGCCGGCGCAGCGCTGGATCTTCGAGACCGAGAGCGCACGGGCCGGCGTGCCCAATGTGAACGTGATGGGCGTGAAGATGGTCGGGCCCGTCATTATCGGCTTCGGTTCGCCGGAGCAGAAAAATTTCTACCTGCCGCGGATTCTCTCCGGCGAGGACTATTGGTGCCAGGGCTATTCCGAGCCCGGCTCGGGCTCCGATCTGTCCTCGTTGAAGACGCGCGCGGTGCGCGATGGCGACGACTACATCATCAACGGCACCAAGATCTGGACGACGCACGCGCACCACGCCAACCGCATGTTCGCGCTGGTGCGCACCAGCGACGGGCCGCGGCAGCAGGACGGAATCAGTTTCATCCTGATCGACATGAAGACGCCGGGCATCACGACGCGCCCCATTCTCACCATCGGCGGCGACCACGAGGTCAACCAGGTGTTCTTCGACGACGTGCGCGTGCCCGTGGCCAACCGCGTCGGCGAGGAAGGCAAGGGCTGGACCTACGGCAAATATCTGCTCGAGTTCGAGCGCGGCTCCGGCATCGCATCAGCGAAGCTGCGCGAGGGATTGAAGGCGATTGCAGAGCTGGCCGAGTCCGACCTGACCGGCCGCGCCATCGACAGCCCTGATATCGCGACACGCATCTCGGAGGTCGAAATCGATATCGACGCGCTTGAGATGACCGAGCTGCGCGTGCTCTCGGCGCTGCAGACCGGGCAAAATCCCGGCGCGGTGTCGTCGATCCTGAAGCTGCGCAACAGCGAGATCCGGCAGGCCGTGACGCGGCTAGGTGTCGACGTGATCGGCCACGATGCGCTTGCCGTCGAGCCGATGCGCCCGCTCTACAAGCTCAACCACGAGCCGGCGCTGCCGGAGGACATGCTGACGGTGGTGCCGGAATATCTCAACGGCCGGGCGTACACGATCTTCGGCGGCACGTCGGAGATCCAGCGCGATATCATTGCGAAGATGATGCTGGGGATTTAGCTCTCTCGCCCGTGATTGCGAGGAGCCCTTGCGACGAAGCAATCCAGACTGCTCCCGCGGAGGGACTCTGGATTGCTTCGCTGCGCTCGCAATGACGCCGTTGCAATAGCTGAAAGCTTTAACCCGCCACCTTCGCGTCCTTGATCGCCTTCCAGATCTTCTGCGGCGTCAGGGGGGTGTTGAGCTGGGTGATGCCGAGCTCGGCGAGCGCGTCCATCACGCCGTTGGTGACGCAGGGCGGGCCACCGATGGCGCCGGATTCGCCGCAGCCCTTGGCGCCGAGCGGATTGGTGCGGCAGGGCGCGGAATCGTCCAGCGTCACCTCGATCGATGGAACGTCGTCGGCGCGCGGGATGCAGTAGTCCTGGTAGCTCGCGGTGAGGAGCTGGCCGTCGGCGTCGTAGGACACGCCTTCGTACAGCGCCTGGCCGATGCCCTGCGCGACGCCGCCATGGATCTGGCCCGTGACCAGCATCGGGTTCACGGCGACGCCGACGTCGTCAACGGTCGTGTAGCGCACGACCTTGGAGACGCCGGTCTCGGGATCGATCTCGACCTCGCAGATATGCGTGCCGTTCGGCCAGCTCGGACCGTCCACTTCACCTTCGGAATCGACGCTGAGCTGGGCGCCGCTCTCCTTCTCGGCGATGTCGAACAGGCTGATGCGGCGGTCGGTGCCGACCACGGTCAGCATGCCGCCCTGGTACTCGATGTCCTCGACCGAGGTCTCCAGCACGTTCGCAGCCTTCTCGCGCGCCTTCTGGATCAGATCGTTGGAGGAGACAGCGACCGCGGTGCCGCCGACGAACAGCGAGCGCGAGCCGACGCTGCCGAAGCCCATGGCGAGATCAGTGTCGCCCTGGACGACGTCGATCTTGTCCATGGGGATACCGAGCGTGTCGGAGATCATCTGCGTGTAGGTGGTCTGCAGCCCCTGCCCCATCGCCATGGTGCCGGAATGCAGGATGACGCGGCCCTGCGAGGTCGCATGCAGGCTGACCTTCTCGGTGTGGGCGCGGCCGCCGGTCCATTCGATGTAGGAGGTGAGGCCGCGACCGTAGAGCAGGCCCTTCTTCTTCGCCGCCTTCTTACGCGCGGCAAAGCCGTCCCAATCCGCGAGCTTCACGGCGCGGTCGAGCATATGGGCGAAGGCGCCGGAATCGTAAACCTGGCCCGCCGCATTGGTGTAGGGCAACTGCGCCGGCTTGATGTAGTTGGCTTTCCGGATCGCGCGCGGATCCATGCCGATTTTTCGCGCGGCGGCGTCGAACAGGCGCTCGACGATGAAAACGGCCTCGGGACGGCCCGCGCCGCGATAGGCGCCGACCGGCGCGGTGTGGGTCATCACCGACTTGATCTCGAAATGCACCAGCGGGAGGTCATAGACGCCGGTCTGCACGAACGGCCCGAGCACCAGCGGAATGATGTTCGCCGCACCTGACGAGTACGCGCCGGTGCAGCCGATCGAGGTGACACGATAGGCCAGCACCTTGCCCTTTTCGTCGAGCGCGAAGGAGGCGGTCGAGGTCAGATCGCGGCCATGGGTGCCGCCGACGAACTCGTCGGTGCGGTCGCCGCGCCAGCGGATCTTCTTGCTCAGCTTGGTCGCGGCATAGGCGACGATGCCGTCTTCCGGATAGAGATTGGTCTTCTGGCCGAAGCCGCCGCCGATGTCGCCGACCAGCACGCGGACGCTGTCCTTGGGGCGCTTGAGCACGGCTTCCGCGAGCACGTCGCGGGTCGAGGCCGGGGTCTGCGACTGCACATGAAGCAGCAGACGTCCGGTCTTCTTGTCGATCTCGGCAATGGTCGAGCGCGGCTCCATCGCGGAGGGCACGAGGCGCTGGCTGACGAGGTCGAGCTCGACGGTGTGCGCGGCCTTGGCGAAGACCTCGTCCACCTTGGCGGCATCGCCATAGCTCATCGCGCCGACGATGTTGTCGGGCGCCTCCGGCCACACCACGGGCGCGCCGGGCTTGACGGCCTCGACCGGGTCAACCACCGCGGGCTGCACGTCATATTCGACCACGATCGCTTCGGCCGCGCTCTGGGCTTCCGCACGCGAGGACGCCACCACCGCAGCCACCGCTTCGCCGGTGTACCGCACGACCTCATGGGCGAGCAGGCGACGCGGCGGCACCGTCATCGGCTTGCCATCGGGGCGCCTGAAGATGCTCAGGGTCGGGATGGTGCCGATGTCGTCCTTGATGAGGTCAGCGCCGGTGTAGATCGCGGTCACGCCGGGCATCGATGCCGCCGCGCTGCTGTCGATCGAGACGATCTTGGCGTGGGCGTGCGGCGAGCGCAGCACGTGCAACCACAGCGCGCCGTCCTGCGGCTTGTCGTCGATGAATTGCCCCTTCCCGGTGAGCAGCCGCTGGTCTTCCAAACGCTTGACGGGCTGCCCCGCTCCGAAACGCAAATTGCCGGGAAGGATGTTCATTCCGCTGGGTCCCTTAAGTCTTAAACTTCGGGCAGCCTTTTAGCGGAACGATCAGGGGCATACCAGCCGCGGTTTTGGACGGGATATCCACCATTTCGTCATGCCCGGGCTTGTCCCGGGCATCCACGTTCTTCGTGTCCTGCAGTAGGGCGTGGATGGCCGGGACAGGCCCGGCCATGACGACTACGGATGGGCTTAAGCCAGCTCCCTCAGCGCCGCTTCCACGACCTTGCGCGCATCGGCCGTCAGCGGGTCCTGCGGCGGGACGGGATCGCCGACGTCATAGCCCTGGATCGCAAGGCCCGCCTTGATGCAGGCGGCGAGGTTGAAGCGGGCAAAGGCCTCGTTGATGCGCCACAGCCGGCGCTGGAGCGCCATGGCCTCGTCCCAGCGGCCGGCCTTGCCGAGATCGTAGAGCTCAACGCTCTGGCGCGGGATGATGCAGGCCGGGCCCGCCATCCAGCCGAGCCCGCCGATCAGCATCACCGCGGCCGGGATGTGGGCGGAGGCCGAGAACACGCGCAAGGAATCGCCGCAGCGATTCATGATCGAGAGCAGCCGGCCGGTGTTGGTCGAGGCGTCCTTGATGTAGCCGATGCGCGGATGCTCGGCGAGCCGCGCGATGACGTCGAGCGTGAGATCGGAACGCTGGAATTGCGGATTGGTGTAGATGACGACGGGAATGTCCACGGCGTCCGCAATGCTGCGGAAATAGGATTCGACCTGGGCATCACTGAGCGGGAAATACGCCTCCAGGATCGCGAGGATGCCGTTGGCCCCGAACTTCTGATACGCCTTCGCCTGCGCCACCGCATCCGCCGTCGAGGTGGAGGCAACGCCGGCCACGACCGGCACGCGGCCCTTCGCGGCTTCGATGGTCGTCCGCACGATCGCCGTCCGCTGCGCGGCATTGAGATAGGCGAACTCGCCGGTCGAACCGAGCGGCGTCAGCCCGTGCACGCCGGCGCCGATCAGGTCGTCGCAGAGCTTCGCGAGCACGTTCGTGCGCACCGTGCCGTCGGCATCGACGGGCGAGACGAGATAGGGGAAGACACCGTGGAATTCGGACATGGCGGGAATAAATTCCGGGGAGCTCGAGTCTTGTTCGGCAGGCGTGCGATCCAGCTATCACGGGGCATTGGTGCCAGCAAGCGAACGGCCTGCGACGAGCGCAATGGTGGTTTTGGGAATTGTCCTGCCGCGTGGGCGGGTCTGGTTGCGTCGTGCCGGTTTTCTCGCGGCCGCGCTGTTCGCGGGCCGAGCTCACGCCGGTGAATGTCCGACACCGCAATCGGAGATCGCGACCGATCGGCCCGACGTGACCAATTCCAGCCTCGTCGTGCCCACAGGCAGCATCCAGAGCGAGAACGGCTTCAACACGTCCGGCCAGAGCGCCGGCAAGGGCTTTGACGGCAGCAACAGCCGTATCCGTTTCGGTGTCGCGCCCTGCCTGGAAGTGCTGGTGGATGTGCCGAGCTATGTCGGGCGGCTGACAGGCACGGTCGATACCGGTTTCACCAACGTCACGCCCGGCGTGAAATGGCAGGTCAGCGGCCTGCCTGAGCCGGCGAACCTTTCGCTGGCGTTCGGCATCGGCTTGCCGACCGGAACGCCTGCGGTCACGGGTGCCGGGTTCCAGCCTTATCTGCAAGTGCCCTGGTCCTACGAGCTCGGCAATGGCTGGGGCATCAGCGGCATGTTCACGAGCTTCTTCCGACCATCGGATTTCGGCAACCGCCAGACCAGCGAGGCAACCTTCGTGATCGAGCGCAAGGTCACCGAGAAGCTGGCGCTGTTCGCCGAATATGGCGGCGATTATCCCTCGCGCGGCGCGGGCACTGCACTCATCAATATCGGTGGCGGCTATCTCCTCAGCCGGACCGAGCAACTCGATGTCCATCTGGCCTTCGGCCTCAACCGGAACTCACCGGATTACATCATCGGCGTCGGCTATTCCTACCGCTGGGACAACGCGCTCGGCACCGCGACGCGGCCGGCGCTGCGGCATTGACCACTCCTTAAGGACGTTACGTGCCAGCCATCATGTCGCGCCCATCCCCTACGCCTTGTTAGGGAGTGGTGGTGATGGTGCCCGCATGCCTCTCACAATGTTGTCCAGGTATCTGCATCCCGATCCGCGCATCAGGCGCGAGCTCGTCGACCTCCTGTACACATCTCTGCCGCAGGTGTGCGCGATCGGCGTCACGTCGGTGACGGGAGCCGCGGCGCTGGCAATCATAAGCGGCGATACCGGCTACGCCGTGATCTCGGTCTTCATCTTCATCACGGCGGCCGCCCGCATCTATTCCCTGTTTCGCTACAAGTCGCGCGCGGCGCACTTCTCCGATGCCGACGTGATCCGCTGGGAGCGGCTCTACGGCGCCGGCGCGTCCGCCTTCGGCCTCGCACTCGGCATGCTGTCCTACCGCGCGCTCGAGATCGACGACGCGCCCGGTGCCTGGATCGCGTTCGGGCTCTCGATGTCGTTCTGCGTCGGCATGGTCTCGCGCGCCGCGATCCGCCCGTGGATCATCCTCAACACTGCCGCCATCCTGTTGATTCCGACCATCGTCGGCGGCCTGCTCCGGCCCGAATTCGCCTACAAGATCGGCGCGATCATGCTGGTGTTCTTCTGGCTGACCCTGCGCGAAGCCTCGAAGCATCTCAGCGCCGCCTTCGTCGAGCGCCTCGAAGCAAAACACCGGCTGGCGCGACAGGCGACCCACGACTTCCTCACGGGATTGCCGAACCGCGCCGCGTTCTTCCAGGCGCTGGCGGAGACGCGTGACGACTTCGCCATCATCGCCATCGACCTCGACGGCTTCAAGCCGGTCAATGACCGTCACGGCCATCATGCCGGCGACGATCTGTTGCGCCAAGTCGCGGAGCGATTGTCGTTCTGCATCGGCAATGGCGGCATCGCCGCACGCTTCGGCGGCGATGAATTCATGATGCTCAAACAGGTGGCCGCCGGCGATGACGGCCGCGAGGAAGCGCTTGCACTGGCGCGCCAGGCCATTCGCGATCTCTCGATGCCGTTTTTGCTGACGGACATTGCGGTCCGCATCGGCGCCAGCGCAGGCATTCTCGTCAGCGCCGATGCCGCAGCCGCAGCCAACGCCTCGCAACTGCTCGAACGCGTCGACCGTGCGCTCTATACAGCGAAGCGCGCCGGAGGCGGCCGCTGCGCATGGTCGGACGAGGACACGGTCCTGGAACGTCAGGCAGGCTGACGCCCCTCGTCTCTACAAGCGACTCACACCTTGAGCAGGCGCACCCGCGTGCCCCAGGGATCGATCGCCTCGAGGCCATCCGCCAGCGCCGTGACCTTCGCCCCGCCCTTGCGCAGGCGCTCCTCCTGGGCGGCGAGCAATTCCTGCTTCGCCATCACCAGCGAGAACCAGGCGAGACCCGTCGCCTGATCGTCGCGCGTGCCGGCGCCCTGGCTCTGCCAGACGTTCATGCCGAGGTGATGGTGATAGCGGCCCGACGACAGGAACGCGGCCCCGTTGCGGCTGCGGGTCGGGTCGAGACCGATTGTGCCGTGATAGAATTTCTGGGCTTCCGCGAGGTCGCCGACACGCAGATGCATATGGCCGATGCGCAGTCCGTCGGGCGCCTTGGCGTAGTCGGGAACGCGCGGATTGGTGAGCGACAACAGGTCGGGAATGTTGAGCTCATCGGTCGCCATCTTCACGCTGCCCTCGCTCCACTGCCATTGCGAGGGATCGCGGTCGGCATAGACCTCGATGCCGTTGCCTTCGGGGTCGTCGAGATAGACGGACTCACTGACGAGATGATCGGCAAAGCCCGACAGCGGCACGCGATGCGAGGCGGCATGCACCAGCCAGCGCGCGAGATCCTTGCGGGTCGGCATCAGGAAGGCGGTGTGGTAGAGGCCGGCGGCAGTGCGCTGCTCGATCGCAGCATCGGGGCGGGCTTCCAGCACGAGCAGCGCGATGCCGGCGGTGCCGAGCCTTGCGGCGGTCGCCGAGCGCTCCATCACGGCGAGCCCGATCACGTCGCGGTAATAATCGGCGACCTTGTCGAGGTTCTTCACCCGCAGCGTCACCATGCCGACCCGCATCGGCGTGCGGCTGGCATAGGTCGGTCCGCCGCCCTGCGGATTGCCCTCGGCGCGTGCAGCGGCAGCCGCTGCCACAGCAAGCGAACTGGCGCCGGCGAGTTGAAGCAGGGTGCGGCGGGTGAGGTCGATGGTCATCGGTCGGGGCTCGCGGAAACGATTTGAGGCCGGGCGGCGTAATTTCGGGATTGCTACACGTTCCCGTGAGCGGCTCCCAATCACATGTTCGTCGGCCGTGGTCTTACGGGAAGCGGCGTCGTGACCTTTTCTTGCCCCTTTCCTGCCCACCCGGCCAGTTTCGCAATCGGCCGCGACATCCCAGATTGGGGGAAGCTTACAGGAGCTTCCCATGCCCGACCTCACCCCTCTCACCTCGCTGTCG
Source organism: Bradyrhizobium sp. 18BD (assembly GCF_054185225.1). Lineage (NCBI taxonomy): Bacteria > Pseudomonadati > Pseudomonadota > Alphaproteobacteria > Hyphomicrobiales > Nitrobacteraceae > Bradyrhizobium > Bradyrhizobium sp. 18BD. Next base: position 12,699 of record NZ_JAVAYL010000018.1, read on the forward strand.
TCCGCGCTCGCGGACGTCGTGGCCGGCACGGCGCCATCAATCGTTTCCGTGCATTCACATCGCGCCCGCTCGACCGGCTTCGTCTGGAAGCCGGGCCTGATCATCACCGCCGACGAGGCGCTGGCCGACGAGGGCGACGTCCAGATCATGCTTGCCGACGGCAGCGCCGTCGCCGCCACGATCGCGGGCCGCGACCACACCACCGATATCGCGCTGCTGCGCACTGAGGCCAACCTCACGCCGATCAAGCTCGCCGCGACGGTCCCTCCCGTCGGCTCATTGTCGGTCGTGGTCGCCACCAATCGCGATGCCGCGAGCGCCGCGCTCGGGATGGTGTCGGCATCCGGCAAGGCCTGGCGCTCTCTGCGCGGCGGCGAGATCGATGCGCGGATCGGGCTCGACGTTCGCCTGCGTCCCAGCCAGGAGGGCGGGCTTGCGCTCAATGCGTCGGGCGAAGCTTTCGGCATGGCCGTGCTCGGCCCGCGGCGCGTCCTCGTCATTCCAACGGCGACGATCGAGCGCGTCGCGCCGCAGCTCGAGGCGCGCGGCCGCATCGCGCGCGGCTATCTCGGCCTCGGCCTCCAGCCGATCCGGCTCGACGACGGCATCGGCGCGATGGTGATGAATGTCGACAAGGCAGGGCCGGCCGCCGCGGCCGGCATCCGCCAGGGCGACGTGATCGTGGCGGTCAACGACCAGAAGCTCTCGGGCGTGCGCGCGCTGGCACGGACGCTGGGACCTGCGAGCGTCGGAACGGTCGTCGATGTCGCGGTTCACCGCGGCGGCGAGCCGGCCAGCTTCAAGGTCACGATCGGCGAGAGGCCCGAGGCGTGAGCGCGGACGCCATGCCGGAGATCGTGCTGTCGCTCGAGATTGACGATCCCGCCCTCGCCGACCGCCTCGCGACGCTGCTCGGCAGTGTCGCGGGGCTTCGCCTTGCCGCGCCGGGCGAGACCGCCAATGCGACCATCGTGACCCGCGATCCGCGCGCCATGCCGGAGGACATCGCACTGACGCAGCGCGAGCTCGACGTGCTGGCGCTGATGGCGGAGGGCGCCTCCAACAAGATGATCGCGCGGCAGCTCAACATCTCCGTGCACACCGTGAAATTCCACGTCGGCTCGCTGCTCGACAAGCTGGATGCGACCGGGCGCACTGATGCAGTGGCGCATGCGGCGCGCCGCGGCGTGATCGAGCTATGATTTTGCCGGGAAGCTGAGCCGGACCGTGAGGCCCGGCGCATTGTCGTGCAGCGCAATCTCGGCGCCATGCAGGCGCGCGACCGCGGCGACGAGGCTGAGCCCGAGGCCGTTGCCGGGCGTGTAGCGACTCTGCTCGAGCCGGTAGAAGCGCTTGAACACGTGATCGCGCTCCTCATTGGGAATGCCCGGACCGTCGTCGCTGATCGCGATGTCGGCGCCGCGATCGGCGCTGCGGCAAATCACCGTCACCTGCCCGCCCTTGCGGCCGTGCTTGATCGCGTTGTCGACGAGATTGGCGACGGCATCGAACAGCAGGTCGCGGTCGCCGGTGATCGCGACCTCGCGGTCGCCGCCGAGACTGAGACGGGTCTCGACCTGCTCAGCGGCGGCATCGTAGAGCTCGACCACCTCGCCGGCGATCTCGGCGAGATCGAGGCCGCGAAAGGCGCTGCGGCGGGCGCGGGTCTCGATCTCCGAGATCCGCGTGATGGAAGCGAACATGCCGAGCACGGCGTCGAGATCGGCGATGGTGTCGCCGATCAGCGCAGCATCGGCCTCGCTGTTGCGCGGAACATGATAGGCCTTCTCCAGTCGGCCGCGCATCCGCGTCAGCGGCGTGCGCAGATCGTGGGCGACGTTGTCGCTGACCTGCTTGACCTCGCCCATCAGCGTCTCGATGCGGTCCAGCATCTGGTTGAGGTTCTCGGCGACGCGGTCCCACTCGTCGTGGCTGCCGCGCAAGGGAATGCGCCGGTCGAGGCCGGACAGCATGATGGCGCGGCTGGTGGCGTTGATCTCCTCGATCCGCCCGACCGTGCGCCGCGTCACCAGCACGGCTGCGAGCCCGGCGAGCACGGCCAGCAGCACGGCGACTGAGACCATCGCGAGCTCGATCATCGCGGTGAAACCGCTGTGATCTCCGACGTCGCCGACGCGGCTCCGCACATAGGCGAGCGTGCCCAAATAGACATAGGTCATGATCGCTGCGACGATCAGCCCGAACGTCGCGATCGCGATCAGCGCCAGACGGAAGGTCGAGGAGCGGAGCGTCTTAGCCAGGAGCACGGAGACAATATCCGATGCCGCGGATGGTGTGGATCAGCGGATAGGCCTGGGCATCGTCGACCTTGCGGCGGACGCGGCCGACATAGACGTCGATGATGTTGGTGGAGGGATCGAAATGCAGGTCCCAGACATGCTGGAGCAGCATCGCGCGCGAGACGACGCGGCCCTCGTTGCGGACGAGATATTCGAGCAGCTGGAATTCGCGCGGCAGCAGCGGAATCTTGCGGCCGTGGCGGGAGGCGCTGCGTGTGATCAGGTCGACGGCGAGATCGCCCACCCGCAGGACCGTCTCCTTGGCGACGGTTTCACTGCGGCGGCCCAAGGCTTCGAGACGGGCCAGCAGCTCGACGAAGGAGAACGGCTTGACGAGATAATCGTCGCCGCCGGCGCGCAGGCCGCGGACGCGGTCGTCGACTTCGCCGAGCGCGGAGATGATCAGGAAGGGCGCGGCGATGCCGTCGTCGCGCAACTGGCGCATCACGGTGATGCCGTCGATGTCGGGCAGCATGCGGTCGATGGTGATCACGGCATAATCGCGGGCGACGCCCTGACTCAGGGCCTCGCGTCCCGTGGCTGCGAGATCGACCTCGTAGCCGGAGGTCGTCAACTCCTCGGCGAGCTGGCCTGCGGTTTCCGGATCGTCCTCGACGACCAGAATGCGGCGGTGACCTCCAGTCATGCAAGACTCCGCGCGACGATCGCCATCAGACTATCCCGTTCCGGGGCTGAGCGGAACTGCCCGATGGCGATCGCGACAATGGTGCGGTACGGCGATGCGACTACCAATAGTCTCCGCACACATTGACCCATTGCCATCCATAGGACGTCCAGCCCCTGCGCCAGCAACCATCGTCGTAGTAGTTGGCGTAGTAGAAGGGCGCGCCGAAGACGGCGAAACGACGGAAGTGATTGTGGCGGAAGAAGAAGGCATGCCGGCCGATGAAGGGGCGGCCGTGCCAGCCGGCGCCCGCGAAGCCCGGCCTCATCGCCGCATGTGCGAAGCGCGCGCCGCCGAAAGCTGGACCCCCGACATGGGCGAAGCGAGCGCCGCCGAAGGCCGGGCCGACAGCGGCAAAACGGGCACCGCCGAAGCCGCCGCCACGCATGCCACCGAAGCCGCCCGCGTGCATCCCGCCGCCGAAATGCCCGCCGCCGCCACCGAAATGTCCGCCGCCGAAGCCACCGCCACCGAAGCCGCCGTGCCCGCCACCACCGAAGCCGCCACCGCCGTGGCCGCCACCACCGCCACCGCCGCCACGCGCCAGCACCGGTGAAGCGACCGCCACCATCGCTGCGAGCGCTGCCGCGGTGAGGCCTTTGAGAAGCCTGTTGTTCATCGAAGCATCCTCCGTACAGCGCGGCAGTCTCCATGCCGCGCGAGGAGGACCAGATGAAAGGAAGCGACAGGCCGCTTCAACTTACAAAGGCGCCAGATTCTGACGCGGAAGTTAGGGAGAGGCCCCCGCTCCCTCCCCGTCATTGCGAGGAGCCCTTGCGACGAAGCAATCCAGACCGCTTCGGTGGAGGGATTCTGGATTGCTTCGCTTCGCTCGCAATGACGACGTGGATGGAGCTCTCCGTACGTCGCGCAGTTAACCTCTCCCCGCAAAGTGCGGGGAGAGGTTGGAAGCTTACGCCCGCTTGCCGTTGTTCTTCTCCGCGGCGCGGCGCATCGCTTCGGCGAGCGCGCCGCCGCCGCCGGACGACTCCTGCTTGCGCGGGGCCGAGGAGGTCATGCGGGCGGGGTTGCGCGAACCGTTGTCGCGCTGCATGCCGGGGGCGTCCTTCTTGGCGCCGACCTCGTCGTCGAGGCGCAGCGTCAGCGAGATGCGCTTGCGGGCGACCTCGAAGTCCAGCACCTTCACCTTGACGATGTCGCCGGGCTTCACCACCTCGCGCGGATCCTTGATGTAGTTCCTGGACATCGCGGAGATGTGCACGAGGCCGTCCTGGTGGACGCCGATGTCGACGAAAGCTCCGAAGGCTGCGACGTTGGTCACGGTGCCCTCGAGGATCATACCCTTCTGGAGATGCTTGATCTCCTCGACACCTTCCTTGAACACCGCGGCCTTGAACGCCGGACGCGGATCACGGCCGGGCTTTTCAAGCTCGCGCAGAATGTCGGTGACGGTCGGCAGACCGAAGGTCTCGTCGACGAAATCCTTCGGCTTCAGCGTACGCACGATCTCGCTGCTGCCGATCAGCGCCTTGATGTCGCTCTTGGTCGCCTCGAGGATGCGCCGCACCACCGGATAGGCTTCGGGATGGACGCCGGAGGCGTCGAGCGGGTCCTCGCCGCCGAGGATGCGCAGGAAGCCGGCGCACTGCTCGAACGCCTTCGGCCCGAGCCGCGGCACCTCCTTGAGCGCCTTGCGCGACTTGAACGGACCGTTGGCGTCGCGGTGCGCCACGATGCTCTGGGCAAGGCCCGAGCCGACACCGGACACGCGGGCCAGAAGCGGCGCAGAAGCAGTGTTGACGTCGACGCCGACCGCGTTCACGCAGTCTTCGACCACGGCATCGAGCGACTTTGCGAGCTTGGCCTGGCCGAGATCGTGCTGATACTGGCCGACGCCGATCGCCTTGGGCTCGATCTTGACCAGCTCGGCGAGCGGATCCTGCAGTCGCCGCGCGATCGAGACCGCGCCGCGCAGGGTGACGTCGAGACCCGGCAGCTCCTCCGAGGCGTAGGCCGAGGCCGAATAGACCGACGCGCCGGCTTCCGACACCACGATCTTGTTCATCTTCAGCTCGGCCAGGCCCTTGACCAGCTCGCCCGCGAGCTTGTCGGTCTCGCGCGAGGCGGTGCCGTTGCCGATCGCGATCAGCTCGACGCGGTGCTTGATCGCAAGCTTGCCGAGGATCGCGAGCGCCTCGTTCCACTGCCGCTGCGGCTCGTGCGGATAGATCACGGCGGTATCGACCACCTTGCCGGTCGCGTCGGTCACCGCGACCTTGACGCCGGTGCGGTAGCCCGGATCGAGGCCCATGGTGGCGCGGGTGCCGGCGGGCGCGGCGAGCAAGAGGTCGCGCAGGTTCGAGGCGAACACGCGCACGGCCTCGGTCTCGGCCGCATTCCACAGCCGCATGCGCAGATCGATGTTGAGATGCACCTGGATCTTGGTGCGCCAGGCCCAGCGCACGGTGTCGATCAGCCAGCGGTCGCCGGCGCGCTTGAGGTCGGCGATGCCGAAGCGCTTCATGATCTTCAATTCATAGGCGCCCGGGACTCCGGCCGGCGGCGCCTCGGCTTCGGCCTGGATCTGCAGGTCGAGGATCTCTTCCTTCTCGCCGCGGAACATCGCGAGGATGCGGTGCGAAGGCAGTTTCGTCAGCGGCTCGGAGAACTCAAAATAGTCGGCAAACTTCTCGCCCTCGGTCTTCTTGCCGTCGCGCACCTTGGAGGCCATGCGCGCATTGGTCCACATGTCCTCGCGCAGCGCGCCGATCAAATCGGCGTCCTCGTCGAAGCGTTCGACCAGGATGGCGCGGGCGCCGTCGAGCGCCGCGACGGCGTCGGCAACACCCTTCTCGGCGTTGATGAAGCCCTCGGCGACGACCTTGGGATCGTTGCCGGGCTCGGCGATGAGCTGGTTGGCGAGCGGCTCGAGGCCGGCTTCCTTGGCGATCTCGGCCTTGGTGCGGCGCTTCGGCTTGAACGGGAGGTAGATGTCTTCGAGGCGCGCCTTGCTGTCGGCAGCCATGATCGAGGCCTCCAGCGCGGCATCGAGCTTGCCCTGCTCGCGGACTGATTCGAGGATCGCCTTGCGGCGGTCTTCCAGCTCCCGCAGGTAAACCAGGCGTTCCTCCAGGGTCCGCAATTGCGCGTCGTCGAGCGCACCGGTCGCTTCCTTGCGGTAGCGCGCGATGAAGGGAACCGTGGCGCCGCCGTCGAGCAGCGTCACCGCCGCCTCGACCTGCTCCGCCCGAACCCCAAGCTCCTGCGCAATTTTCTGGTTGATATTTGCCACGCGAGATTTCCTCTATATTCCAAGCACGCGACACAGACCGAAATCCGGCCGCGGGACGCCGCTTATGGACCAACCGAGGTTGATTCATCAAGGTGCGGCGCGCAACCGTCGACAGAGGATTTTTTTGTTGATCCGATGCGATCTCGCCACAATCGTGGGGATGCCGGTAGGACTTGCTCTTGCTTTGATCGAGATATCCGCTCCGTCATCCTGAGGTGCCGGAGCGTAGCGGAGGCCTCGAAGGATGAACGGCCCGGATGCAGCCGGGCCGTCGCCCTTCGAGGCTTGCTCCGCGACGCTATCGCGCCGCAGAGCGCGCACCTCAGGGTGACGGCGATGGTATTGCGCCTGCGGCGGCCTCGGCGTCATTGCGAGCGCAGCAAAGCAATCGCGCAGCAAGTAGACACACCTTCGCATCCTCGCGGCTCATCTCGCCCGAGCTTTGCCTGGTCACATCACCCTCCTTTGTCAGAGGGCGCAGGGAAGACCGGGTGCCGGCCGGGCACCCACGGTCCACTGTGCGAAAGGTGGCGAAGAAGCTGCACAGCGGCATACAGGTGAAGCCTAACAACCGGCCTTCCCTGCGCAGTGGGTTTACGGCTTATGCCGAGCTCTCCCCGGGGAGCGATGCACTATTGCCCCCGTCGCCTTGCGGATGGCTGATGCCTGGGCCCGGTTGGGCCGCGACATCACCACAAGACTTGGCGCACAGACCCCGGGCGCCAGGACGACACGGTTTTACCGTACGCAGAACCCACCGGTCGTATGCGCGATGGTCCTCGCTCACGGTTGCCCGCCCTGCGATGCCCGTCGCGCCGGTGTGGTCCTGCGTCCACCACGGCTCACCCCGCGTTCGTGACGATCGCGATACGCCCCTCTGACAGGGGTGAGGTGGCGGGAGAATGCGACAAAGCCGAATTTCTGTAAAGGCGAATATTTTGACGGTGACGATTGACCCGGCGGTTGGGTGTTTTGCCCGACGGGCAACGCAAGCTCTCGTAGCCCGGATGGAGCGCAGCGTAATCCGGGACCCCTGTGGCCGCGGAGACAAATCCCGGATTGCGCTTCGCTCCATCCGGGCTACGGACCGTTCGAACCTTGACATCCACCCCCGTTCCACGGCTGGTGGGCCTGCCGGACTACCGAACGCCCTACAAGGACACTTCATGCGCACCACATCGGTCGGCGTGTTCAAGATCGCCACCAAGGGCCCCGGCGACGTCTCCGGCCTCATGGCCCTGATCGTTTCAGGCGCGATCGATCCGGCATCCATCCTGGCCATCCTCGGCAAGACCGAGGGCAATGGCGGCGTCAACGATTTTACACGCGAGTATGCCGTCGCTGCGCTGTGCACGGCGCTGGCGCCGAAGCTCGGCCTGTCGCCGGAGGCGGTCGAGCAGCGCATCGCCTTCGTGATGTCCGGCGGCACCGAAGGCGTGCTCAGCCCGCACATCACTGTGTTCACGCGCCGCGAGGCCGAGCGACCGGCCGGCATGTCGGGCAAGCGGCTGAGTATCGGCATGGCCCACACCCGCGATTTCCTGCCTGAAGAGCTCGGCCGCACCGCGCAGATCACGGAGACGGCGAAAGCCGTGCAGGCCGCGATGACGGATGCCGGCATCACCGATCCCGCTGACGTCCATTTCGTCCAGATCAAGTGCCCGCTACTCACCAGCGAACGTGTCGAGGCCGCGAACGCGCGCGGCAACAAGACGGCGACGACAAGCTCCTACAGCTCGATGGCCTATTCGCGCGGCGCCTCCGCGCTCGGGGTTGCAGTCGCGCTCGGCGAGATCTCTCCCGATCTGCGCGACCAGGACGTGCTGCACCGCTACGATCTGTTCTCGAAGGTGGCCTCCACCTCATCAGGGATCGAGCTGATGCACAACGTCGTCATCGTGCTCGGCAATTCGGAGACATCCGCGAGCGAATTCGAGATCGGGCATGCCGTGATGAACGACGCCATCGATGCCCCCGCGGTGGTGGCGGCGCTGAACAGCGTCGGCCTTAACATCGCACCGCAAGCCGCCACGGGCCGCGAGCTCGTCAACATCTTCGCCAAGGCCGAGGCCTCGCCCGACGGCAGCGTGCGCGGCTGTCGCCACACCATGCTTGAAGACACCGATATCAGCTCGACACGCCATGCCCGTGCGGCGGTCGGCGGCCTCATCGCCGGCCTGGCCGGCACCAGTGCGGTCTACATCTCCGGCGGCGCCGAGCACCAGGGCCCCGCCGGCGGCGGGCCGGTTGCAGTGATCGCGCGCCTGTCTTAAGGACGCCGCGACCTCTCCGCCCGGCGCAACCCTGCCCTTCGTGCCGGCTCAGTTGATTCATGCGGGCCCTTGCGAAAAAGGTGGCGCTGCTACCCAAGGGGATTTGACTTCATGACTTTGCCGATGAGCTGGAACGAATGGACGCAGCACGATGGCGTCGGCCTTGCGGCACGCGTCCGCAAGGGTGAGCTGTCGGCAAAGGAATTGGCACGTCAGGCCGCAGCCGCCGTGGCCAAGGTCAATCCAACGCTGTCGGGCGTGGTCGAGCTGTTCGAGGACGTGATCGCCGATCCCGCCAAGGATGGCGCCAACCTCGCCGGTCCGTTCGCCGGCCTGCCCTTCCTGATGAAGGATCTGGGGCCGACCATGAAAGGCCGGCTACAGGAGATGGGCTCGCTGCTGATGCGCGGTAATCGCGCCGCGGCCGACACGTTCCTCACCGGCAAATTCCGCCAGGCGGGGCTCAATTTGATCGGACGCACCACGACGCCGGAGTTCGGCGTGTGCAGCTCGGCCGACAATCCGGCGGTCTATGTCACCCGCAATCCCTGGAATACCGACTACACCACCTGCGGTTCCTCGGCCGGCAGCGCGGCGATGGTCGCAGCCGGCGTGGTGCCGATCGCGCATGCGACCGACGGCGGCGGCTCGATCCGCATTCCCGCCGGCGTCAACGGCAACATCGGCCTGAAGGTCTCGCGCGGCGTGTTCTCGCTGGCGCCGCACATGTCCGACCTCACCGGCCTCGTCTCGATCCAGGGCTGCCAGTCGCGCTCGGTGCGCGACACCGCCGCCTTCGTCGATCACGCCCGCGGGCCCGCGCCCGGCGAGTTCATGCCGTTCTGGACCACCGCGCAGCCCTATTCGGAGATGATCAAGCGCGATCCGTCAAAACTCCGCATCGCGCTGTCCCACACCTGGGGCGACTACACCGCGACGCCGGAGATCGCAGCCGAGCTGGAGAAGACCGGCCGCTTCCTCGAAGGCCTCGGTCATCACGTCGACTACGCGCTGCCGGAGCTCGACTTCCGCGCCGCGTTCGCGGCGCAGACCACCTGCTACATCTCGAACTTTTCGGTCGTGATCTCCAACATGCTGGCCGCGCGCGGGCTGGAGCGTCCGCCGGAGGATCTCGTCGAGCCGATGAACATCCGCATCTGGGAAGCTGGACTTCACACCAGCTTCGCCGACCGGGCCAGGATGCAGGCGGTGTTCAACACGACCTCGCGCGGCTTCGGCAGCTTCTTCGAGCAGTGGGACGTGATCCTGACGCCGATCACGGCGCTGCCGACGCCCAAGGTCGGCACCAAGGAATACCTCACCATCTCCGACAACCCTGATGTGCTCGACTGGTTCGGCAATCTCTGGCGCTTCTTCGCCTTCACGCCGCTCGCCAACCTCTGCGGCATGCCGGCGATCTCGATGCCGATGGCAAGCCAGGATCACGGCCTGCCGCTCGGCATCCAGGCGATCGCCAAGCAGGCCAATGACGGCCTGCTGCTGCAACTCGCCGCCCAGATCGAGCGCGCGCTCGATGGCAAGTGGAACGGCGGCAAGAAGCCGAAGGTGCATGTCGTGAACGGATGAGCGGAGACCCGCTCATGGTTTTGGCTTGGCCGCATCGTCCGGCGGCCAGGTACCCGCAGCCTTCGTATATTCGCTCTTGATCCGGTCGAAGGTGATGGGTCCAATGATCCCATCACCAAGAAGGCCCTGCCCGACCTGGAAATCCGCGATCGCTCTGCGATAGCCGCCGCCGGCGGCGTCGTCATCGATCGCGCCCTTGTAAGTGCCCAGGCGCGACAAGGCAGTCTTGCCAAGCTTTGGAGGGATCACGTCGCGCGGCGCGGCGAAGTCGGGCAACGCCTGCGGATTCTGAGCCAGCGCGGAAATTTTCTCCGCGCTGAACTGGTTGATCAATCCCGCGTCCACCAGAAATTTGAGATTCTGCGCGGCCTCTTTCTTGTCGGCCACGGCAAGCGCTTTCTCGATCAGCGAGAACTCGAATTTCTCGCGTTCGAGCCGCGTGTTCCAGAAGCCCTGCAAGACCGCGCCGACGCCCGTTCCGACCAGCCCCACAAGGGCCAGCAACAATGGCGATGTCACCCAAAACGGGGCGACAGATCTCGGTTCTGCATCCGGCATCGGAGCCTCCGCGGTGCTCCGAGGAGATTAGCGCGGCGGGACGATCAACGGTAGTAGCTGCACCACTCTGAAACCGCCGTGCAGCCTCAGTTCTTCACCGCCGGGATGTCCTCCGCCGGTTGCTGCTGGCCCTGCTTGTACATCGCGAGCGCCTTGTCGAGCGCTTCGCGCAGCGCCAGCGCGGCGGGCACGCTGCAGCGCAGATGCGCGGTCTGGACCACGTCGACCCTGACGGCGGCGCCGACCGGCATCAGCAGGTTGGCGGCAAGCTCGATCTGGATCGCGCCGTTGTGGTGGCCGAAGCAGGATGCGCCGTCGAAATAGATGATCGGTGCCCGCTCCGAGCTCGAGCTGGAAATGGTGACGGGCCCCGGGTTGGTGGCGGGCGTTTCGGGGTCAGCCATGGGATACTCCTTGGGGTATTGGACGAACGCCCACCATCGTTGCTTCGGCCGGCCCTGTCGAGGCCAAACCGGCCGTGCAGGGCGCCCGTGCGGCGATGCATGCGGGGTTTTGCGCGGCGCCCAACACTGGTCTAGAACGTTGTCATGTCCACGCCACCGACCACGCTCCCGTTCGAGGAACTCGCCGAGGCGATCAAGGGCCGCCGTTCCGATTACGGCCATATCAGCGGGCTGCAGCTCGACCGCTTCGCGCCCGGCGAGGCCTGGTCCAGCCTGCCCTACCGTCCCGTCTTCGTCGGCGACACCGAGACCGGCGTGCTGCATGGCGGCGTCGTCACCGCGATGCTGGACGAGAGCTGCGGCATGGCGGTGCAACTTGCGCTCGACGGCACGCGCGCGATCGCAACCCTGGATTTGCGCATCGACTATCAGAAGCCGGCGACCCCGGGCCTCGACATCAAGGCGCATTCGGTCTGCTACCGCACCACGCGCTCGATCGCCTTCGTGCGCTCGACGGCCTATCAGGAGTCCGAGGACGATCCGGTCGCGACCGCGACCGCCTGCTTCATGATCGGCGCCAATCGCACCAACATGCTGGCCGACCGCAGGATGGATGCGCGCAGCATCCCGATGCTGGAGGCGCCCGACGATCCCGACGGACAGTTTGCGAGCAGCCCGTTCGCGCGCTGTCTCGGCATCCGCGTCAATGCGGACGGCACGACGACGATGCCGTTCTCGCCGAAAATCATCGGCAATCCGATCCTGCCCGCGATCCATGGCGGCATGACCGGCGCGTTCCTGGAGACGACCGCCATCATCGGGGTGGCGCGCGAGCTCGGCGCGGCCGCGCCGCCCAAGCCGATCGGACTCACTGTCAACTATCTCCGCTCGGGGCGTGCGCTCGATACCTTCGCCAACGTCTCGATCGTGAAGCAGGGCCGCCGCATCGTCGCCTTCGAGGCGCGCGCCTGGCAGGATGATTCGGACAAACCGATCGCCACCGCCTTCGGCCATTTCATGCTGCGTCCGACGCCTGGAAATGACGAGGAATAGGCGTATTTTACTTGACGGCCGGGGTTTGGAACCACAACGATAGCGCGTTCCCTGCGAGAGGTATTGGGTTGCGGCATCCGATCGACATCGTCGCCATGTTCGCCGCCATCTGGCTGCTGGCGTCGATGGTGCTCGACGCCTTGACGCCGAAGGAGCTGACGGCGGTGATGATCGCCATCGCCATCGGCCCCGCCATCGTCATCACCGCGATCTTCTACTATCTGCGCTGCCCGCGTACGGATTTCGCGGTGATCTTCGCCGCTCTCTGGCTGATCTCGGACATCGCCATCGCCTTCATCTCGCCGAAGGAGCTGCCGTATTTCCTGATCGCGCTCGGCTTCGTGCCGGCCGTGCTGATCGGCATCGTGTTGCACTGGCAGCGCTTCCAGCGCCGCCACGAGCAGTTGCCCGCGCCATCGGTGAAGCGCGGCTAGCGCGACAGCAGGTTCGTCTTTGCGAGGTCGATAACCTCGTCGCCACGGCCACTCATCACCGCGCGCAACACCCACAGGCTAAAACCCTTGACTTGTTCGGCCGTAATGGTCGGCGGCATCGACAGCTCCTGCTTGGCCGTGACGACGTCGAGCAGCGCCGGGCCGTTATGGGCCAGCATCTCCTTCATCGCGCCCGGCAGCTCGCCGGGATCCTCGACGCGCCTGGCGAAGATGCCCATGGCGCGCGCCATCGCGGCGAAATCTGGATTCTCCAGATCGACATTGGTGTCGACGAAGCCCGCGGCCTTCATCTCCAGCGCGACGAAGCCGAGCACGCCATTGTTGAAGACGACGACCTTCACCGGCAGCTTCATCTGTGTCAGCGTGATCAGATCGCCCATCAGCATGGTGAAGCCGCCGTCGCCCGACAGGGAAATGACCTGACGGCCGGGCTGCGCGGCCTGCGCGCCGATCGCCTGCGGCATCGCATTGGCCATCGAGCCGTGCACGAAGGAACCGATCAGCCGGCGGCGGCCGTTCATGTTGAGATAGCGCGCGGCCCACACGGTGGGCGTGCCGACATCGGCGGTGAACACTGCGTCTTCAGAGGCGTGGTCGCTGATGACCCTTGCCAGATATTGCGGATGGATCGGCTTGCTGCCAGGCGTGCCCTTGGCTAGGGAGTCGAGGCCTTCGCGCGCCTTCTTGTAATGCGCGATGGCGTCGTCGAGATGCTTGCGCTGCGTCTTGGGCTTGAGCAGTGGCAGCAACGCTTCGATCGTCAGCTTGACGTCGCCGACGAGACCGAGATCGATCTTGCAGCGGCGGCCGAGATTTTCCGGGCGGATGTCGATCTGTACGACCTTCGCATCATCAGGGAAGAACTGCTTGTAGGGAAAATCGGTCCCGAGCATCACCAGCGCGTCGCAGGCATGCATCGCAGCGTAGCCCGAGGAGAAGCCGATGAAGCCGGTCATGCCGACATCGTAAGGGTTGTCGTATTCGACATGCTCCTTGCCCCCGAGCGCGTGCACGATCGGGCTCTTGAGGCTTTCAGCGAGCTGCATCAGCGGCGCATGCGCGCCGGCACAGCCGCGGCCACAGAACAGCGTGATGCGCTCGGCGCCGTTGAGGAGGTCCGCCAGCGCCTTCAGCTCGTCGGCCTGCGGCACGACCTTTGGCGCTGCAAGCGAGAGCCCTCGCGTCGTCGACAACGCGCGCTTCGGCGGCGCGCGGAACGCGACGTCGCCGGGCATCGCGACCACGGCGACGCCGCGCAGGCCGACCGCGGCGCGAATCGCATTCTCCAGCACGAAGGGAAGCTGGCTCGAATCCGAGACCAGCTCGCAATAATGGCTGCACTCGCGGAAGAGGTTTTGCGGATGGGTTTCCTGGAAATAGCCGCCGCCGATCTCGGCGGTCGGAATCTGCGCCGCGATCGCCAGCACGGGGACGCGGCTGCGATGCGCGTCAAACAGGCCGTTGATCAGATGCAGATTGCCGGGACCGCAGGAGCCCGCGCAGACTGCGAGGCTCCCCGTCATCTCGGCTTCGCCGGCGGCCGCGAACGCCGCGACCTCCTCGTGCCGGACGTGGATCCACTCGATGGTGCCGCGGCGGCGCAGCGCCTCGGTGAGGGCGTTCAGGCTGTCGCCGACGATGCCGTAGATGCGCTTGACGCCGGCCTGTTCGAGCGTTGCCACGAACAAATCGGCCACGTTGTTGATTGCCATGTCGGTCTCCTGATCTCACCGGTAGCAGCAAGATAGGATAATGCGCGACCGTGACGGCATCACGGCTTGTTTATTGCCGGTTCAGCCTTTCACAATCGCCCGATCATAGGCCGTGATGGTCACTTTCGCGCGCGCAGCGACATCGGCGGCGGACATGCCGGGCTTGTAGAGGCTGGAGCCGAGCCCGAACGCGGTGACGCCGCCCTTGATGTATTCGGCAAAATTCTGATCGGAGACGCCGCCGACCGCGGCGATCATGATGCCTGCCGGCAGCACGGCGCGAATCGCGGCGATGCCGGAGGCACCCAGCACGCTCGCCGGAAAGAACTTCAGGCCCGATGCGCCGGAGCGCGCCGCGAGCAGCGCTTCGGTCGGCGAGAACACGCCCGGCAACGTCACCATGGCGTGCTGATGCGCGCGCGCCAGCACGTCCGTGTCGACATTCGGCGACACCATCAGCCTGCCGCCGGCATCGTCGAGACGATCGACGTCCGCGGCCGTCAGCACCGTGCCGGCGCCGATCAGCACGCCTGAAGGCGCGAGCTTTGCGGCGGTGGCGATCGAGCGGAACGGATCGGGCGAGTTCAGGGGAATCTCGATCGCGGTCATGCCGGCTTCGATCAGCACGCTGACGATCGCCTCGGTCTCCTCCGGCTTGACGCCACGGAGGATCGCGACCAGCGGGCGCTGCATCGGCGGAAAGGGAACGCTCATCTCAAAGATCCTTCTATTTCGTCCAGATCGCCGCAGCCGCCATCGACAGGCCGCGACGAACCGCATCGTCCGCATCGATCGGCTGCACGGTCACCGCCAATGCGTCGAAAGCGTGCCGGTACAGCGCGGCCAGCCGGCCCGACGCAATCAGCGTGATGACGGCCTTCGGCGCGCTGCCGGAGAGTCCTGCGGCCAGCTCGGTGCCGATCAGCGTGCCCGACAGCGTCTCGCGCGCCGCGGCCGGCGTGCCGCCGAACAGCAGCTGCCGCGACCGCGCCGTGAACAGAAGATTGGCCGCGAAGGCCGGCGCATCAAAGGCGGATTTCACCGCCGCCTTGAAGCTTGCGATATCTTCGGCCTCGTCCGCACCGGCAACCGCGAGCGACAAAATCGTCTCGCGCGAGACCACGCTGAAGAGCTCGCCGGTCATGAAGGTGGAGAAGTGCGCGACCGTGCCGTCCTTCACGCGCACCCATTTCGAATGCGTGCCGGGCATGCAGACCAATGCTTCGCCCGCTGCATCAAGACCAACCGCGCCGAGCAATTGCGTCTCCTCGCCGCGCATCACGTCAGGCGCGGCTACCTCGCGCTGCGCGATGCCCGGCAGGATGCGGATGTCGCGCGCCTCGCCCGGCACGCGCACGGCCTGCTTCAGGATGGCGGCGAGCGGCGCCGGCGTGTCGACATAGCCGGCCTCGACCCAGCCGGTCTTGGCCCCGGCCATGCCGCAGACGAGAGCGGGCAGATCAGCGGGGGCTTCGACAGCGGCAAGATGCGACTGCAGCACGCCGGAAAATCCGGCCTTCGCCGCCGCCAGCATGCCCTCGCCGCTGCGGCGCTCGGCCAGTACCTTGCCGGCGCGGTCGACCAGCCAGAGGCGAAAACTCGAGGTGCCCCAGTCCACCGCGACATAGGCGGGTTCGGTCATCGTCACGCGTATCCTTCGTCTCATGGGCAAGACGCCGTCTCGCGACAATGAGACGACGTCCGGCAAAGCTGCCCCGGGATATCGGGGATTGCGGCCGCAAACCAGCGTTTTATCGCGGGGTCAGGGGTGCGAGGCGCGCTGGCACACCGCTTGCTGAAGCTATCCCACTCACATCCGTGAACCGCGCAACAAGACGCGTCAATTGTGGAGAGGAAACCAATGGAGATCGGCTATTTCACGATGCCTTCGCATCCGCCGGAGTGCGGCCTGAAGGAAGGAAACGACTGGGACCTGCAGGTCATGCGCTGGCTCGACGAGCTCGGCTATCAGGAGGCCTGGGTCGGCGAGCACCACACCGCGCCTTGGGAACCCAATCCCACGCCGGACCTTCTGATCGCGCAGGCCCTGATGCAGACCAAGCGGATCCGCATCGGGCCGGGCGGCTTCCTGCTGCCCTATCACCATCCGGCCGAGCTCGCCAACCGCGTCGCGATGCTCGACCATCTCTCCGAAGGCCGGCTCAATTTCGGCGTCGCGGCCTCGGGCCTGCCGAGCGACTGGGCGATGTTCAACGTCGACGGCATGAGCGGGCAGAACCGCGACATGACCCGCGAGGCGCTGGAGATCATCCTCAAGCTGTGGACTGAACCTGCCCCTTTCACCCACAAGGGCAAGTTCTGGACGGTGACCAAGCCGGACACGATGTTCGACTTCCTCAAGCCCCACATCAAGCCGCTGCAGGCGCCGCATCCGCCGATCGGCGTTGCCGGGCTGTCGAAGAACTCGGACACGCTCAAGCTCGCCGGCGAGCGCGGCTTCATCCCGATGAGCCTCAACCTCAACCCGGCCTATGTCGGCAGCCATTGGGATTCGGTGGAGATCGGCGCTGCGAAGACCGGCCGCAAGCCGAACCGCCAGGACTGGCGGCTGGTGCGCGAGGTGTTCGTCGCCGATACCGACGAGGAGGCCTGGAGGCTCTCGACCGGCGACATGATGGGCCGGATGATGAGCGAGTACTTCCTGCCGCTGCTCGGCCATTTCGGCTTCAAGGATTATCTGAAGCACGCTCCTGACGTGCCCGACAGCGACGTCACCGTCGAATATTGCGCCAGGCGGAACTGGATCGTCGGCTCGCCCGCGACCGTCGCCGAGAAGATCGAGAAGATCTACGACGAGGTCGGCGGCTTCGGCGTGCTGCTGGTGTTCGGCTTCGACTACAAGCACAAGGCCGAGGCCTGGCATCACTCGCTCTCGCTGCTCGCCAACGAGGTGATGCCGCGCCTGAAGCATCTCGGCTCCGCGAAGAAGGCGGCTTGACCGAATGCGGGTGCGGCGCGAACCTGCCGCACCCGCCTCTATTTCGGAGATTTCCGCGTGACGGTCGACGCCCATCCTCTCGACGCGAAGGACTTCAAGCAGGCGATGCGCCAATGCGCCGGCGCAGTCGCGCTGGTCACGGTCGGCGCCGAGCACGGCAAGCGCACGGGCCTCACGGTAACGTCGGCCTGCTCGCTGTCGGATTCACCGCCGTCTCTCATCGTCTGCGTCAACCGCAACGCCAGCGCACACGTGCGTATCCGCGAGGAAGGCGCGTTTGCGATCAACTTCCTGCACGAGGATCACGCCCTGCTGGCGCTGACCTTCAGCGGCCAGAAGGGCGTCAACGGCGACGACCGCTTTGCATTCGGCCAATGGACGCGCGGCGTCACCGGCGCGCCGGTGCTGACCGATGCGGTCGCAGCCTTCGACTGCATAGTGGCACAGGAGTTCGAGACGAAGACGCATTCGATCTTCGTCGGCGAAGTCCGCAGCGTATCGCATTCGGCCACGGCGGCGCCGCTGGTTTACTTGCGCAGTAGCTTCCATACGCCGCAGGAAATCCGCGAGACTGTTTCAGTCGGCGACCTCGATTCACGACACCTGAGCTGGACGGATTTTTCGTAAGGCGCGCCAGAGGCTCGGTGCCTTTCCTTCTCCCCTTGCGGGAGAAGGTGGCGCGAAGCGCCGGATGAGGGGTTGCCTCAGCGAATTCAACTGCGCGCAGGTGCTCGCGGAGAGATACCCCTCACCCGTCTCGCCGCTTCGCGGCGAGCCACCCTCTCCCACAAGGGGAGAGGGGAAGAACGCGCGCCGCATGCAGCGAGCGTTACTGCGCCGTCTCGATCTTCAGCAGCTTGATCTTCCGATACAGCGTCGCGCGGCTGAGTTTCAGCGCGCGCGCCGCTTCGGTGACGCGGCCACCGTGCTTGCGGAGCGCTTCCACGATCGTCGCGCGCTCGGCCGCCTCGAGATCAGGCTCCGTCGTCCGCCCGCCGAACGGCGGCAGATCCAGATCCGCATCCGTGATCAAACCACCCTCCGCCGTGCAGCCGGCGAGCCGCAGCACATGACGGAGCTGGCGCATGTTGCCGGGGTAGGAATAGCCCGAGAGCAGCGCCCAGGCCTCGTCCGACAGGCGGCAATTCGGTGCCTCCTCGCGCGCGATCTGGCGGATGATGTCGTCCCGATCAGCGCGCTCACGCAGCGCCGGCAGCCTCACCTCCATGCCGCGCAGGCGGAAATAAAGGTCGGCGCGGAAAGCGCCCTCCTCGGCCATGCGGCCGAGGTCGCGATGGGTGGCGCTGATCAGGCGGATATCCACGGGCACCGGCTTGAGCGCGCCGAGCGGCCAGACCTCGCGGTTCTCCAGCACGCGCAGCAGACGCGTCTGCAGCGCGATCGGCATGTCGCCGATCTCGTCCAGAAACAGCGTGCCGCCGTCGGCCTGCACGATCAGGCCCTTCGAGCCGTCGCGCCGCGCACCGGTGAAGGCGCCGGCCTCGTAGCCGAACAGCTCGGCGTCGATCAGGCTCTCCGGCATCGCCGCACAGTTCAGCGCTACGTAATTGTTGCGGGCGCGGTTGCTGGCGGCGTGAATGGCGCGCGCGAACACGTCCTTGCCGACGCCGGTCTCGCCATGCAGCAGCACCGGCAGATTGTGGTCGCCGATGCTTCGCAGCCGCTTCACGCTCTTGACCAGGCCGGGATCGCGGCCGGCAAGCCGGTGCAGCGCGTCGAAGCGATCGACCGGCGCATCGCGGCGCGGCGCATGCGATTTCGTGCGCAGCGGCGGCGCGACATGGCTCTGCCCCAACGGACTGCCGTCGGCGCGACGCAGCTCGACAATCTCGTCCACGTTGCGCGAATGATCGAACTTGATGTAGCGCGACAGGTCGATGCCCGAGGCGATCAGACCGTCGGTGAGGCCGAGCAACGCACGGGCCGAGCGGCAGGCGCCGACGATGCGGCGGTCATCGTCATAGGCGAGCAGGCCGCTGCCGCCATCTCCCGGTACGGTCGCGATCCAGGCGTTGCGGAAATGGCTGCGAAAGATCGCGCCCTCCATCCGCCGCGTCGCCTCCATCGTCACCGCAAGCGCGAGCTGATGCGCGGCGCGCTCCAGATCCTCGCGGCAGGAGGTGATGTTGATGGCGCCGGCGAGCCGGCCCGCCTGGTCGAACAGCGGCGCCACCGCGCAGGAGAACATGTGCCACTGCGCACGAAAATGCTCGTCACGATGCACCAGGATCGGCTTCTGCTCGGCGAGGCAGGTCCCCAGACCGTTGGTGCCCTCGAAGGCCTCGGCAAAGTTCGAGCCGGTGTAGATCTTCCAGTCCATGAACGTCCGCGCATCGGCCTCGCCGGGCAGACGGCTGAACAGCATTGTCGCGTTCGCATCCGCGAGATTGACGCAGTAGCCGGCGTCGCGCAGCACGCGGGCGAGATCGTCGAGCTCCGGCGTGAGCAGCCGGATCGTCTGCTCCAGGGGCTCGGCGACGTGGCGGATCTCGGATTCGGTCAGCGTCTGCGGCGGGCCCTGGCGGGCGGGATCGAGCTTGTGGCTGATCAGGCAGCGGCGCCAGGAGTTCGCGATCCGCGACTCCGCGTCGACGTCGGCCACGTGATTGGCGACGGACAAGACACGGGCGACATGGTTCGAGGCCGAAAGGCTGGCCATCGCGGACGTCTCCACCCTGTATTATTGTGCAAAGTCTGGCAGCACGGGCGGGGATGTCAATCGGGAACCGGGACGCAGGCTATTGCTGCACTGCGCTCACCACGTGTCGATGCACGGTCGCTTCTTCTCCGTTCGCGCCGGCGGCTTCGGCACCGAGCGCACGCCCGCCATGATCCAGCGCCGCGTCTCGGCGGGGTCGATGACGTTGTCGATCTCGAACACCGAGGCGATCGAGACTGCCTTGCCGTTGGCATAGAGCTCGGCGACCTTGTTGCGGTAATAGGTCTCGCGCTCCTCGGGATCGGCGATCGCCTCCATCTCCTTGCGGAAGCCGAGACGGACATAGCCTTCCAGGCCCATGCCGCCGAACTCGCCGGTCGGCCAGGCCGCGGTGAAGAACGAGGCGTGGAAGCCGCCGCCGATCATCGACTGCGCGCCCAGCCCATAGCCCTTGCGCAGCACGATGCCGAACAGCGGTACGGTGAGGCTCGCGCCTGTGACGAACATGCGCGAGACATGGCGCACGATCGCGGTCTTCTCGGCTTCCGGGCCGACCATGAAGCCGGGCGTATCGCAGAGCGAGACGATCGGCAGATCGAAGGCATCGCAAAGCTGGAGGAAGCGCGCGGCCTTGTCGCCGGCGTCGGCATCGATGGCGCCGCCGAGATGGCGCGGATTGTTGGCGATCAGGCCGAACGGCTTGCCTTCGATGCGGATCAGCGCGGTGATCATGCCGACGCCGTAGTCGCGGCGCAGCTCCAGCACGCTGTCCTTGTCGGCGACGAGATCGATCACGCTGCGGATGTCGTAGACGCGCAGGCGATTTTCGGGGATGGCGCGGCGAAGCAGGCGCTGGTCCGCGGCCTCCCAATCCGTCACCGCGCCCTGGAAATAGGACAGGTATTTTTGCGCGACTGATGTCGCCTCCTCTTCGTCCTCGACGAGAATGTCGATGACGCCGTTCGGCGACTGGAAAGAGACCGGGCCGACCTCGGCCGGATGATAGACACCGAGCCCGCCGCCCTCGATCATCGCGGGGCCGCCCATGCCGATCGAGGCGTTCTTGGTGGCGATGATGACGTCGCAGCAGCCGAGCATCGCGGCGTTGCCGGCGAAGCAATAGCCGGAGACGACGCCGATCACGGGCACGAGGCCGGAGAGCCTTGCGAACTGCACGAAGGACGGGCCGTCGAGGCCGGTCATGCCGAGCCGGTCGGTATCACCGGGCCGGCCGCCGCCGCCTTCGGCGTAAAACACCAGCGGCACGCGCCAGTCTTCCGCAAGCGTCAGCATGCGGTCGATCTTCTTGTGGTTCATATGGCCCTGCGTGCCCGCGAGCACGGTGTAGTCATAGGCCACGACGATGCAGCGCGCGGCCTCGCCGCCGAATTTCTCGGCGTTGACAGTGGCGACACCCATGACGAGGCCGTCGGCCGGCGTGTTCTTGATGAGATCGTCGAGCTTGCGCCGGCGCCGCTGCGCCGCGATCGCAAGGCTGCCGTACTCCATGAAGGAGCCGTCGTCGACGAGCTGGGCGACGTTCTCGCGCGCGGTGCGCTGGTTGGTGTTGCGGCGGCGCTCGACCGAGGCCGGGCGGTTCGCATCGAGCGTATTGGCCTGGCGCGCGATCAGCTCGGCGAGATCAGGACGGATATGGTCGAGATCGATGTCGGCCTCGGCCGCCGTGTGATCGGCGGCGACGTCGAGCGGCTCGAGATACAGGATCGGCTCGCCGTGCATCAACGTGACGCCGTCGCCGGCGGCGAGCCTCATGACACGGCCACCCTGCTCGGCCATGACCAGATGCTCCATCTTCATGGACTCGATCACGGCCAACTGCTGGCCCGGCCGCACGACCTCGCCTTCCTTCACCTGGATCGTGACGATGGTGCCTTGCAGGGGTGCAGCAACCATCACCGCACCTTCGGGCACGACTTGCGCGACATGGGCCTCGGCGCCATGAGCGCCGCTGCGCTCGGTCGTTGCGAAGTAGAGCGGCTTGGCTGCGCCATCGGCCGCCTCGACCAGCTTGGCGATGTTGCGATCGATGAAGTCGGTCGCGATGCGGTTGGTCCTGAAATCGGGATGCGCCAGCACCGCCTGGAGGAAAGCGATGTTGGTGACGATGCCATCGATCCGGAACTCGCGCAGGGCGCGCGAGGCTTTTGCGACCACGTCATGCCAGGCCTCGCCGGGCGTATGCACGATGACCTTGGCAAGCAGTGAGTCGAACGCCGCGCTGGTCTTGTAGCCGGCATAGCCAAAACTATCGACGCGGACGCCGGGGCCTGACGGCGGCTCGAACACGGCGAGCACGCCGCCGGTCGGGTGCGTCGCACCCGTCTCATCCAGCGTCTCCATGTTGACGCGGAGCTGCATGGCATAGCCGCGCGGCTTCGGGATCGATCCCTGCGCCAACCCAAGCGAGGCCAGCGAGCTTCCTGCGGCAACCGCGAGCTGGGCGCGGACGAGGTCGAGGCCGAGCACCTCTTCCGTCACGGTGTGCTCGACCTGCAGCCGCGGATTGGCCTCGATGAAGGCAAAGCTGTCCTCGGCGGTGCCGTCGACCAGGAACTCGAAGGTACCGAGATTGTCGTAGGACGCAGCGGCCGCGAGCTGCCTCGCCGCCTCGATGATGCGGCCGCGCAGGGCTTCGCTGAGCGACGGGCTCGGCGCCACCTCGACCAGCTTCTGATGCCGGCGCTGGATGGTGCATTCGCGCTCCCAGAGATGGGAGATCGCGCCATGGTGGTCACCGATGATCTGCACCTCGATATGACGCGCCTGCCGGATCAGCCGCTCGGCATAGACCCCGTCATAGCCGAACGCCGCCTTGGCCTCGGACTGGCAGCGCGCATGGGCTTCGGCGAGATCGGCAGCCTTCTCTACGACCCGCATGCCGCGGCCGCCGCCGCCGGCCATCGCCTTGATCACGATCGCCGCTTGGCTGCCGAGCGAGGTAAAGAACGCCGTGATCTCCTCCAGGCTCGACGGCCCGCTTGTACCGGCGATGATCGGCACGCCGCAGCGCTTTGCCAGTTGCCGTGCTGCGACCTTGTCACCGAACAGCTCCAGTGCCGCCGGCTTCGGCCCGACGAAGGTGATGCCCGCATCGGCGCAGGCCTTCGCGAACGCCGCGTTCTCGCTGAGGAAGCCGTAACCTGGATGCGCGGCATAGCAGCCCGCGCCCTTCGCCGCCTTCACGACAGCTTCGATGTCGAGATAGGCCCGCGCGCCGCGGCCGGGGATTTCAACGGCGTCGTCGGCGACGCGCACATGCAACGACAGCGCGTCATCGGCCGGATGGATCGCGACCGTGACGATGCCGGCGTCGGCGGCGGCGCGCGCGATGCGGATGGCGATCTCCCCGCGATTGGCAATCAGGAGCTTTTTGAACGACATCGTATCTCTCAACTAAACGGCAGCAGGAAGATCTGGATTGAGGTCCTGCTTCTTCACCTTGCCCGTCGCCGTCAGCGGCAGGGCTTCGATGATGCGGACTTCCGGAACCTTGTAGACGGCCATGCGCTCGGCACACCAAGCGCGCAGATCATCAGCGGTAATCGTGCCGACCGCCTCCGGCTTGAGCTGGATATAGGCCACCGGCACCTGCCCCTTGTCAGGATCGTCGCGTCCAACCACACCCGAGCCCAGCACCTTCGGATGTTGGCCGAGCAGCGCCTCGATCTCCGGCGGAAACACGCTCATGCCCTTGACCTTCAGCATCTCCTTGCGGCGGCCGAGGAAGTGCAGGAAACCATCCTTGTCGATGGTGCCGATGTCGCCGGTGCGCAGCCAGCCGTCGATCAGCGACTCCGCGGTCGCCTCCGGCTTGTTCCAATAGCTCTTGAGCAGCGACGGCGTCCGCACGCGGATCTCGCCTTCGGCGCCGAGAGGTAGCAAGGCGCCGGTCTCGAAATCGGTGATCTTGAACTCGGCGCCGGGGACCGGCAGGCCGACGAAGATCGGCTGGTTCTTGAGGTCGAAATCGTCATCCTGGAAGCCCGCCGTAAACGTGTTGGAGGTGTGCGTCTCGGTCATGCCCCAGGCCGCCTCCATCAGGATCGTGCCGGTGAGATCGTTCCAGCGCTTGCGATAGTCGGCGTTGAGCTTCTTGACGAAGGAGACGACGCGCACCTGCTTCAGCGACGACAGGTCGAACTCGCTCCAGCGCGGATGGTCCATCAGCTCGACCGCGCCGTCGACCGGCATCGCCGTGATCGTGACCTTGTACTTGTCGATCGCGGCCATCGCGCCGACGGCGTCCCAGCGGGCCAGCAGGATCAGCGTCCCGCCGGAGAACAGCGGGAAGATCAGGCCGAAATTCTCGCCCGCGATCCAGAACTCCGGAAAGAACGACAGGAACACGCTGCTCTCGTCCGACAGCACCGAGATGCCGTAATTGGCGGCGGCCGTATAGACCATGTCGCGATGGGTATGGACGCAGCCCTTGGGCATGCCGGTGGTGCCGCCGGTATAGTTGAGCGCGGCGACCTCATCGAGGCCGGGCGGCGGCGGCGATGGCGCGGACTGAGCTGCGAGCGCAGGCAGCAAATCGGTCGCGCCGGAGATCGCGATACGCGGCGCGCGGATCGAGTCCGGCGTCGGAAATGCGGGCGTCGCCGGCACGACATCGGCAAAGCTGGTGACGATGATCTCGCGCAGGCTCACCTCGCCCCTCACCTGCTCGACGACGGGGATGAGCTGGTCCAGCGCCACGATCACTTCGGCCTTGGTGTCGTTGAGCTCGTAGGACAGCTCGAACGCGCGCGATAGCGGGCTGACGGGGACATGGACCGCGCCGAGCTTCAAAATGCCGAAGAACACGATGTGGAATTGCGGGCAGTTCGGCAGGAAGACCGCGACGCGATCGCCCTTGCGTACACCCTTCGCCTGCAACACCGCGGCAAAGCGGTCGCTCTGCTGGTCGAGCTCGGCATAGGTGGTGACATGGCCGTAGAAGATCACCGCGGGCCGCGTGGGGCTGCGCTTCGCCCAGGCGCGCAGATATTCCGTCAGCGGAACTTCGCCGTGCAGATAGTTCGGCGAGTGCGGCATGCCCTTCGGCCAGGCCTTGTCCCACAACCCGCGCAAGGTGGCGAGGTAGTCCTTTTCGTTGAGGCCTGCACTCATGGCGTCTTCCCGTGCTTCTTATTATTGCGACGGCACGCGCGCGCCGCCCGACATCGCTACAGGTCGAGCACGGCAGAGTTCATGTCAAGGAAAACAGTTTTCCGCGGCACGGCCGATGCCGCGGCGCGGAAAAAATTTACGCCGTCACGAGGCGAATGATCCGCGCCACCGCGGACGGGATCGGCGCGATGACCGGTACGGAAAACATCGGCTGAAGCTCGCGCGCGGCCTCGCCCAGCGGCCCGCCGCCGATGATGACCGCCTCTGCTCCATCCTGCGCGATGCAGGCCTCGACCGCGCCGGCAAGCGCTGCTCGCAGCCGCGTGGAATCACGCATCAGCTCTTGCGGATCGCCGTCGGCAAAGCGCGTGCCGGCATAGCGCGCCCCCAATCCCAGCGCGTCAGGCAATGCGTCGATCTTCGCCTTGAGCAACGGCGTCGTGGTCGCCACGCCGAAGCGGCGGCCGTTCGCTGCGGCCTCCAGCATCGCGGACTCGCCGATGCCGACCGCAGGCAGCGTCATCGCCGCCTTGATGCCGGCGAGGCCGGGATCGCCGAACGCGGAGACGATGAAGCCGTCACAGGACTTTTGATGCGCATGCGCGATCGCCTCGACCTCGGGCGCAGCGGTTTCCAGCGCCTCCGCCGAGACGATCATCGACGGCGCGCGCGTGGCCGTGGCGCCGACGATGTCCAAGCCATCGGCGGCAACGGATCTGGCGATCGCCACCATCATCGCGGTGGTCGCCGCGTTGCTGTTCGGATTGATCATGAGGATGCGGCGGCGATCGGAGTTTGGGCCCATCGTCCTGCTATACTAGGTCGCGCGTACGCCCGCAACGAAGGTGCTGACCTCGTTCTCGAGCGATTGCAGCTTCTGCGACAGCCGGCCGCTCGATTGCAGCACGAGGCCGGCGGCCTGGCCGGTCTCCGCGGTCGCATCGGTGACGCCGGAGATGTTTTGCGAGACCTGATCGGTGCCGGAGGCCGCCTCCTGCACGCTGTGAGCAATCGCTTGCGTCGCAGCGCCCTGCTCTTCGACCGCGGCAGCGATCGACGAGGAGATCTCGTTGACCTCCATGATGGTCTTGCGAATGCTCTCGATGTTGCCCACGACCTGGTTGGTCTCGGCCTGAATCGCGGTGATCTGCGCACCGATCTCGTCGGTTGCCTTCGCGGTCTGGCTCGCCAGCGACTTCACTTCGCTCGCGACGACGGCGAATCCCTTGCCGGCCTCACCGGCGCGCGCGGCTTCGATGGTGGCGTTCAGCGCGAGCAAATTGGTCTGCGAGGCGATCTGGTTGATGAGGTCGATGACCTCGCCGATCTTGTTGGCGGCAGCGGCAAGCCCCTGCACGGTGTCGTTGGTGCGCTGACCGTCGGTCGCGGCCTTGTCGGCCACGCTCGCGGCCTGCGCGACGCGCCGGCTGATCTCGGTGACCGACGCCGCCTCGACGCGCCCGATCAGTTCAAGCTCGCGATTGCCGGCGACAGCCTGTCGCGCGCCTGACGGATGATTTCCAAATTGGACAACGAGATCGACGTCGCGCTCGTGTAAGCGAACTTTAGAATTCGTCGATATTGGCTTAGCCGCACAATCTAGAAGCCCTCGATATCGGCCCGCGCAGCGTTGACTTGCGCGAGCCCCTGGCGGAACGATCGCGCAGGTATTTGGCGCCAGCCGGAGCGTTGCGCGCTGCCAGAGGCTAGAAGCGCCATGCATCGATCAATATCCGCCAAGACCCTCGACCTTCCCGCGCTGTGCGCGGCGGAACGACTGTTCATCTGGGGCTTCCGGGCGAAAGCACGCAGCGGAGGCGCGGTCCCGACCGCCGCCGACATCCAGCAGGTCTACGACCATTTTCGCGTCGGCGATGCCGTGCCGTCGCTGGACTCCATCATCGAGATCTTTGCCTGCACCGCGCATACGGCGATCGAGGTGCACTGCCCGACCTGTCCGCGCATGTCGGAGAGCGAACATGGCATCTTGCGTGCGATCGCCGCCGCGCAGAAGGAGCGCGACGATGTCGCGCGCGAGCAGTTCGAGTGCTGGCTGCCGCCGGTCGGCGCGGATTGGGCGCTGGCGCCGGTCCGCGGCCTTGCGACGATCTTCCGCATGGCCGGCCTCATCCTTCCCGATCGACAGGTCCAGTCGTTCGACCACGACCGGATGATGGCGATGAAGAGCTGGTTTGTCGGCAGCCCCACACTGCACTGACGAGATCGGTCATGATGCAGGATCGTTGCAGTTCCGTACCGGCCTCCGAGACCGGCCCAACGCGACTCTGCCCGCTGCAGGCCGCGCTGTCGTCGTCGCGAAGTATCGAAGGCTACGATGATTTCTGCCGCGTCGCGCTGTCGCTGTTCCGCTTCATTGGAGCGGCCTATGCGACCGGCGCATCCGATTGCTGGGAGGCGGCCTATCGCTTTGCCGACGAGGCGCCCGGCATTGCCGACAGTCCGCTGCTGGTCGCGCGGGCTGCAGCGCTGGTCAGGATCTTGCGCAGCGGCCGGCCGTGCGCGCTGTGCTTCATGCCGCCGTCCTGCCGGCGGCTCTCCAAGGACGAAGCCGAATTGATGCGGCTGGTGGCGGTTGCGCGCCGCCAGCAGCCTGGGGAACTCGAGTCCGTCGTCTGCCAGTTCGTCGGCAACGAGAACGAGATGGCGACGACGCGGGCCGTCAACGCGGTGGCCTGCTGCTGATGCTTTGATGGGTTCTACTCGCGCATGGAGCTGTCTTGCGGTATCGATATCGCCATGGAGACGCAGTGCTCGATGCCCTCCATGAAACCTCCAGACGGCCCCAGGGATCACCACCGCTGGGGTCGTCGTTTCGTGTCTGGCTTCCAGTTTGACGCGTTTCCTTGACGCGAACCGGTATCCACTTCGCTCGACAACGCTTTAGCTGGCCTTCTTGTCGAGCACGAGATCGATCGTGTGAGCCGCGATCTTGCGCAGTTGAAGCTCGTCATCGAAGGCGCGTTCGAGCACGGCAAGGCCGCGCGTCACCGTGACGATGTGCAGTGCTGCCGCCGCGGGATTGCCTTTGAACTCGCCGCGTTTCGCGCCAGCCGCCAACGCATCCTGGACCAGCGCGGTGATGCGCGAGACGAGGTTCGCAAAAGCCTGGCGCGCGTCCTCATCCAGCCCCTCGCCTTCCGCCGCGCCGAGCTCCATCAATCCGCGCGTGGTCGGGCAGCCGCGCGGCGGCGAGCCGGAGCGGAAGTTGGTGATGGTGAGGTCGAAGAACGCTGTAAGGCGTTTCCGCAGGGTGCCCGCGCCGAGCGCCTTCTCCAGGGCGAGGAGGTACTCGCCCGCATAACGCTCATAGGCCTGCAGGAACAGCGCTTCCTTGCTGCCGAAGGCGTTGTAGAGGCTGCCGCGCTGGACGCCGGCATCGCGCGCGATGTCCGAAAGCGAGGTGCCGCGCACGCCCTTGCGCCAGAACTGGTCGAACGCGATGCGCAGGACGTCGTCGTGATCGAACTCGCGCGGTCTCAAATCCGGCTCCCTGGAAAAATATTTGACACGACGTCAAGAACATGATTTCTCGACATCGTGTCAAAAACTAGATGGGATAGATAGCCCGTCGCGTCAATGGGCTGAACGGCCGGCGCTCGTCATGCGCTCTGGCCGATCGCCCCCGCATGCAAAGGGACCAGCTCATGCCGCTCCTCCATATCTCGATGCGCGCCGGAAAGCCTGACGCCTACCGGAAGGCGATCCTCGACGGTCTCTATCGCGCCATGCGCGAGGCGCTCAACGTCCCTGAGGGCGACGAGTTCATGACCATCAGCGAGCTTTCAGCCGAGAACTTTCGCTGCGGCAATGCCTATGGCGTGAGCCGCAGTGATGACGCCGTGCTGATCCAGATCACCGTGTTCGCCTCGCGCACTGCCGAGCAGAAGCAGGCCCTGTACCGGCGGATCGCGGCGCTGCTCGGCGAGAACCCGGGCATCCGGCCCGAGGATGTGTTCGTCAATGTGCTCGATGCGCCCGCGGAGAACTGGTCCGTCGGAAACGGGATCGCGCAATTCGCTTGAAGCAGCTGCGGTTTCAGTCCGCAACACACGTTTCCATGATCTCATCGAGCTCGGCCTTCGAGAGCACGCCGAGCTCGGCGATGAAGACGATGCGGGTCCGCGGCACGTCCGGCGGAGGCGGCTCGCCCGGCGCCAGCGTCGCACGGCCGCCGGCGAACTGAAACACCATCTGACGGCCGGGCTGCTCGATCGTCTCGAACAGACCCTTCGCGCGCGCCAGTTTTGGCGCGAGGCGGCCGATGGCCTGCTGCAAGCGTGGCAGCGAGATCGGCTGGTCCGAGGTCCAGCTCAGCGTTTCGAAGCGCTCCTCGGATGGCCGCTTCGGCCCTGGATCGCGTGGCGCGGGCGCGCGATCGCTCGCAGGAAACAGCAAGGCCGACGGAAGCTCGCCATGCCTGGCATCGACCACCACGGCAGGAACGCGCTGGGCGCGGATGGCTTCGCGCAGCCGGGCACCTGCACCGTCGTCCGCCAGATCCAGCTTGCTCAACGCCACGATATCGGCGACGCGGAGCTGCGAGCGCAGCAGTGCGTCGTCGAGCGCGGCAGGCGGTGTCCCCGCGTCCATCACGCAGAGCACCGTCTCTAGCGGCGCCTCGCGCAGGATCACGGGGTCCATCAGGTTGCGCACGATGTCGGAGGGATCGGCGACGCCACTGGTCTCGATGACGATGTACTCGGGCCTCGGATCACGCCGCAGCAGCGTCGAGAGCGTGCGGAGCAGATCGCCTTCGAGCGAGCAGCAGATGCAGCCATTGGCAAGGCTGACCACGCCGTCGCTCGCGCCCGCAATCAGCTCCGCATCGATGTTGATGGCGCCGAAATCGTTGACGACGGCGGCGATCCGCCGTCCCTCCGCATTCGCCAGCAAATGGTTCACGACCGTGGTCTTGCCAGCCCCCAGAAAGCCCGTGACCAAGAGAACGGGGACCGGCATGGATCAGCCCTCGACGACGGGACGGCGCACCGGCTTGCCCGGCCGCGCCGCCACGTCCAGAACGCCGTCGCTGATCAGCGGCTGACCGCTCACCACGAGATGCCGCACGCCCTCGGACGGCCGGTTCATCGCCGTGAAGGTCGCGCGGTCCGAAAGTTTTTCGTAATCGAACACCACGATGTCGGCATCGGCGTCCTTGGCGAGCCTGCCCTTGGCGCGCATCGCGGGCGTGCTTTGCGACAGGATTTCGGCCGGGATCAGCGCGCATTTGCGCACGCCCTCCAGCAGCGACACGGTCTTGCGCTCGCGCACCCATTCGCGGATGAACTTCGTGAAGCAGCCGGCCGAACGCGGGTGCGAAGTCGCATCGTCAGGCAGCGGCCAGGCGTCGCCGGTGTAAGTCTTGCCGTCCGACGTCGTCCACGGCATCGCGTCGGACGCGATCGCGCCGCCGGGATAGAGCACCGACATGTCGAGCAGGTCGCGGTGATGCGCATTGTGCTCGGTGTCGAGGATGTGCCAGAGCACCAGCGAGGACGGCTCTTCCGCCTGCGCCTTGAGCAGTTCCTCGCGGTCGTGGAAGCGATAGCCGTCGGTGACGCGCTGCACGGAATCGTAGCCGGTGCCGTTGCGCTCGACGAACTGGGGATCGCTGAAGAAGGCGGCGGCCAGCACGGTCGAGCCGGTGCCGTAAGGATAGGCCTCGACCGTGATCGGCAGGCCGTGTGCCTGCGCCTTGGCGATCAGCACGCGGCAGCGCTCGATGTCGGTCTTGCTCGACGAGTTGAAATGGCAGATGTGCATGTGCGCGCCGGTGGCGCCGGCATAGCCGATCAGGCGGATATAGGCTTCCACCGCGCTTTCGGGGTCAATGCGCGACATGAAGGCGACGTGGGTGAAGGTCGGCACGTCCTTGGCAGCCGCCAGCTGGCACACCGCCGTCAGCTCCTGCACGCCGGCGCCCGGCGCATAGGCGTTCAGAATGCCGATGCCGATGCCGCCCTCGTTCAGGCCGCGGGTGAGGCGCTCAAGCACGCCGGCGACTTCCGCATCGGTGGCCACATTGTCCATCCAGCGGCGATCGCGCATGGCGTTGCCGAACGCCTCCAGCGAGCTCTCCGCATTGGAGCCCGTCATCGCGCCGATGCGCGCGAAGGCCCAGTTGGTGGCAGCGCCATAGTTGAGCACGCGGCCCTTCCGCGCCTGGCGCTCGTACCAGGACCCGACCGGCAGCACGCCAGCTTCCAGATCGAGCGTCGTCGTCACCCCGTCGAAGGCCTGCATGCGGTCGGCCGGGATCGACTGGCCATGGGCGTGCAGGTCGATGAAGCCGGGCGCAACCACGAGGCCGGCGGCATCGATCACCCGCTCGGCGCCGCCGAGGCCCGTGCCGACGGCGGCGATCTTGCCGTCCACCACCGCTACATCGCCAACGGCATCCATCCCGCTCGCGGGATCCACCACCCGGCCGCCAGAGATCACCAAACCGCTCATGTCGAAACTCCAAAAGCTATTGCCAATATCTCCAAAGGCCCGGCAGCCACTTCGGAGGCGCAAGACCGGCCGCACCGCCCGTCTCGGCGCGCATAGTGCAGATTTTGGGGTGAACGACCACCGCCACCGATGCCGATGCTGCATGCTTGCGCGTGAGGCCAGTCGACGGGGGACGGATATCGGGGCCGGAAGCGCATCGCCGCCGCGGCGTCAATTCGCCGGCCCAATCGGCATGCGCTCGCATCCTCGCGGCCGGATTTGCCCGAGCTGTGCTTCTCGTCACACCCTCTGAGAAGAAAGGGCGCAGGGAAGACCGGGCGCCGGCTGGCACCCATAAAGCCCCCGTGCTGAACGGATGCACGCGCAGTGCACAGGGGAAACACAGGGCAGCCGAAACCAGGCCTTCCCTGCGCGATGGTTTGACGGCCTATGCCGCGCTCTCGCGGGAGCCGAGTTCCTTCTGGCCTCCCTCGCCCCCGCGACATTCACGCCTCTCGCGCCGGTTGACGCGAGTGACGCCTTGCCAGGGCTTGACCGTAACAACGACGGCCAGGACCACACGGTTTCGCCGTACGCAGGCTTTCCTGCTTCGCCAAGAGGCTCCGCAAGACCTTGAGCGCCGTTCGTCGATGCGGCTCGTACCATGCTCACGAGGTTCATCTCGCCCTGCAGGTACAAGGTCCGCCTTTAACGCCGCCCGCGTCCACCGCAACTCCCAACCCGCGCTCGTGACGACGTACGACCGCCCCCTTTGGTGGGCTGGGATGGGCGATGCATACGCTATTTCCGAATTTCGGTAAAGTGGAATGTTTTTGGGAGAGGGGCTTGACAGCGAATTTGGCTGTTTTGCCCGCCAAGTCGAATTGACGATGTAGCGGTTGACCTCGCGAAATAGGGCGATGATTGCAGCTT
Organism: Bradyrhizobium sp. 18BD; assembly: GCF_054185225.1. Lineage (NCBI taxonomy): Bacteria > Pseudomonadati > Pseudomonadota > Alphaproteobacteria > Hyphomicrobiales > Nitrobacteraceae > Bradyrhizobium > Bradyrhizobium sp. 18BD. Next base: position 45,137 of record NZ_JAVAYL010000018.1, read on the forward strand.
GGTTGGTAGTGATGCTATCACGATTGCACATTACGTGCGGAAGCTGTTCAGAATAGTCGCAATCGCCAAGAGCGAGGCCGAAGCATCTGTTTACTTCTTGAGAACGCCAACGTCGGTGTTTCCCAAGTTCTTTATAGCGCGTTCAGCGGCAGGCGTATCCACCGCATTGTCATGCGAGGTTGGAGCCGGACTAACCGAGGAAGCATCCAGGTCACCGGTCGCCGCGTGGCTGAGCGCGTTGCCCACGTTGGGACCGGAGGAGCCTCCAGTGCCGCTTATGGTGTGCCCGGTTGATAAGGTGCTGCCCGCATAACCTGTGGAGCCGGTGGCCGCACTTCCACCCGCCGCGGAGCCGCTACTGCTCGATCCACCCGCACTCTGGCCGAAGGCCGACGAAGCGCTGCCAGTGAGTAACATCAAGATAACGGCGAAACGGTTCACAGAGCGGACCTCTACGAGAACAACCGCTCAATGAGTTGGACGTCCGATAGTTCCATCGGGGCCTACAGGAGATTATTGAGACGTTTGAAGGCTTGAGGTGTGCTTCGGGCCCGCGTCAGCGTTCAGTGATGCTACCCTGGACCAAATTGTCCGGCGGGATACTTTTTCGGATCGCCTCCAATGCGCATCGCGCGTGTTGTGCCGCTTCCATGTTGGCGGTCTTCTCAATTTCTTCCAGGGCCCACACCAAGAGCTGCATGGCGGTCTTTGCGTGGGAATTGGACGGATCGGTCATACGGACGGTGTGCACTGTTTTCTGACATCGGTCGTCTTTCGCGGGCGCATAGACGACATGCAGTGAGCAAGGGTCCGTACCAAAGTGAACGGTTCATAGTCGGATCAGCCGCGCCCCGTCGTCCGTCGATGCGGCTCGTACCATGCTCACGAGGTTCATCTCGTCCTACAGGTGACAAGCCCGCCTTTAACGCCGCCCGCGTCCACCGCAACTCCCAGCCCGCGCTCGTGACGACGTACGACCGCCCCCTTGGTCGGCTTGGGATGGGCGACCCATACAATATTTCCGAATTTCGGTAGAGTGGAATGCTTTTGGCGTGCCGGCTTGACAGCGGCCTGGCTGTTTTGCCGGACAGGCACCTTGATCCGATGTCAGACTTATCTTGCGCTCCCGCGGACGCCATGCCCCTGCAACCGACCGCGAAGCTGCTCCGCCGTCTTCTCGCCCCCATTGTCATTCAGTGAGGCAGGCGGGGCGGCTTACGGTGGGCAAAGTTCCCAAAGGTTCCGCGTGATCGTCCGACGTCTTCTGCAACGCAACTCCCATCACTCTGTTTCGCGCCGCGCTCTGCTCGGCGGGCTCGTGTCGGCAGGGAGTGCGCTCGCCCTCGGCGGATGTGCCGGCCTGGGAGCGACCGGCGCACGTTTCGACGCGTCGTCCCTCTCCGTTGACCCCACCTTGCTTGTCGTCACCACGCGCAAGCCCGTGAACGGCGGTCGCACGAAGCCATGGTTTGGGCCGGAGCGCGCCACCGCCTTGACGGTCGCGAAAGCAAAGCTGGTGGCGCCAGACGAGAGCCGCCTGTCTCTCGCCTCGGTCGGGCTCGGTGATTGGCGCCTTGATCGGATCGAACCGGTGTCGGCCGACGCCGGCGATCTCGCCGCGCAGACCGGCGGAGGGGACGTGCTGATCTACGTGCACGGCTTCAAGCAGACATTCGAGACGGCGGTGCTGGATGCCGCCCATCTCTCCGATGGGATCAAGTTCCGCGGACGGACCATGGCATTCTCCTGGCCCTCCAAGGCAGGACTGTTCGACTATGCCTATGACCGCGACAGCGCGATGTGGTCTCGCGACGATTTCGAGCGCGTGCTCTCTGCGCTCGTGTCGGCGCCAAGCGGCGGTCGCGTGCACATCGTGGCGCACAGCATGGGAACCATGCTGACGCTCGAAAGCCTGCGTCAGCTCTACGCGCGATACGGCGACACGGTTACGGGCAAGATCGGCGCGGTCGTGTTTGCCGCGCCCGATATCGACATGGACGTGTTCTCATCGGCTATCCACCGCATCGGCCCGCTCGCCGGCAAGATCACCGTGATCGCCGCGACGAACGATCGCGCACTCGCGCTGTCGGGACAAATCGCAGGTGGAATGACCAGGGTCGGTGCCGCCGAGAAGGCCGCCATCGCACAGCTCGGTGTGCGCGTGCTCGATGCCTCCCAGGAAGGCTGGGGCATCATCAACCACGATCTGTTTCTTTCGAATGCGGAAGTGCAGCGGGTGATCCGCCGCGCCATCGACGGCACGACGGCGTGAGCGAACGCCGGCGCGGCCCGTGGGAGCGGAGGAGTTAAGTCACCGTAATCGGGTATGTTCGTGCAGGTTGACCCGTCGCCGATTTGCTTTGGCCCCGCCGGCCTGCCCCTTACAGCCCCGAATGGCTCAACGCGTTGAGCAAGGCCGACCGGCTGGGGAGCGCCGGACGCTTCAAAAAATGGCATAGGGGATGAAGGCATAAAATGGCGCGCCACTCAGAATAAAACCGCGAACTCTTATGTAATTGATATCGTTTTATGATTTTCTATTCCAATGCCACTAACACAGCATCCGCGTTCTGGGAGCGGCGCGGTTTCATTCCTTCAAAAGACGATCCGCCGATCCTCTTCAGATCGATCGCCGATGTTGCGGCATCGCTGCGCTAGCTTATGTTGTCGGGTGGAATTCCCCGCGCCTCACCGGGCTGATCGCCGGGCCGGCGCGAGCGCAACGAAAAAAATCGTTGATTTTCATCCGAACGATCCGGTTCCGGATCGCGGCGGTGGCGCACGCTTGCTAACCTGTGGTGCAGTCACATCCAGGGCCGCGATCAGGGTTTCCAATACGCGAGCAGGAACATGGCCGGCAAGCATATCCTCGACGGGCTGATCAAATGGTCCATGCGCGACCGATGGGCCGATCAGTTTGAGGCGATCTTCGAAGATCATCTCATGCAAACTTGCGACGAAACCGGCCTCGATATGGATGAAATCGCCTCGACCGTAGGCGAAGGCCTGTTCATGAGCACGGTGTGGGCCTGCGCTTTCGAAGACTTCCTGACTCGTGAGTTCGAGGACGGCGAAAACGCAATCGACGACTATCTGAAACGGCGCGGCTGGAAGGAATCCGCGTCGGTGCGCACCTACATGGCCGCGCTGCGAAATTCGACGATGAGCCTTTACGAAGTCAGCGATATTGTCCGCGGCACCTCGTTTCTGGCGCGCGACCTCATTCGCGGCGGCGAGCCGGTCCTGATCAGCGAGCGCAGTGCGACCCAAAGTCTGAAGCCGTGGGACCGCATTGCCGCCCGCGTCATTCAGGTGGGATCGCGAACGCAGATCGGTGGCGGCTTGCTGGTATTCGACCACGAGACATCGGAAATCCTCCTCGAGTCCCTTCGCAAGCTCGATTCGCTCAGCAGCGAGGAGAAGCGGGAGCTTGCCGAGGCGAACGGATACGAGTTCGACGAGGACGCATTCTCGGACCTTTCTCCGACCGAGAGGCTGCGTGCCTCCGCTCCCATCTTCACGACAGTTTGGCTCATCGACGCGATTGGCCGAATTCAGTCACCGAGGATTCCCGATTTACGGAACGCCGAAGGGGACGAGGTGATGCTGTGCGAGGCGCGCTTCCCGCTCGCCGTCCGCACCACGGAGCATGACATCAGAGCCGTTTTGGAAGCACGTCCGGAGTTTCGTGCCAGAAGTTCGGCTTCCTGGAGCTGGGTTAGCGATGCAAGGGGCATTGCCAAGCCGGTCGCAGCAGCATCCGAGCACGATGGGCCGTCGCCGGAAACACTCACCTGCGAAACGTGGTCCGACGAGGGCGCGCTCGTGCTCGCAGACATACGGTTGGACGACAGGAAGCTGGTGCTCAGCGCCAACTCCAAGCAGCGTTGCGACCGCGGATGCGCGCTGCTATCCGATGTCCTCGGAAGACGCCTGCGGAAACCCACGGTCAAGACGGAATCGATCGAGCAAGTCATGGCAGCACGCGATTCCGGCGCGCCGAATCAGCTCGATATTCCCGAGGACGAGCAACGCGCCATCGTCCATGATTACATGGACCGGCACTACCGCGACGTGCTCGATCAACCGGTTCCCGCGCTTGGAGGGCGAACACCGCGTGCCGCGGTCAAAACGGCAGGCGGACGGATCAAGGTCGTCGAGTGGCTCAAGATCATGGAAAACCAGACGGCGAAGCCTTCCGATCCAAATAGTCCGATGGCCAGCTACGATTTCGCGTGGCTATGGACGGAATTGGGCCTGAGCGAACTGAGGGACTGAACGATCCGGCAATGGCCGCCGCCTCCGCCGTGCCCCCCGGAGAGTTGCTCAGTTCACCACGCTCTTGCGTCTTCGTTCGGAAGAAAATCTGTCAATCGGTTCGGTAGCTGGCGTTCCCATGGTGAATTCAGACAAGAAAGTAGGACGAAACGACCCCTGCCCCTGCGGCAGCGGCAAGAAGTTCAAGAAGTGCTGTCTCAACTCACAAAGCCTGAACGAACTCCCATCCGGATTGCACCAACTCGATCCGCTGGAGCGGGAAATCGCCCTGTCGGTTCTTGAGCAGGCGCAAGGAGCGATCCTGGAATATGATCCGTTCACGGAGCCTGCCCCCGAACAATGGCTTGCGCTGGACGAGCAGGAGCGGATCGATCTTGTCGTGGAGTACCATCGGCGTGCGCGGATCCGCGTCCCGCGCGAGAAGGTGCATGCTGTTTTTCACGTTGTCGTCGAGAGCCAGATTGCCGATGCCGAACTGCCCGTGCGACGCATTGCGCAGCGATTGATGTCTGAAGGGCTGGATCGTCACGAAGCCATTCATGCGATCGGCTCGGTGCTCGCTGGTTACATCAACGATCTGATGCGCGAGACCAGATCGGGCAGCCACAGCGTTGAGGCGAATTCGAACCGGGATCCGAACGAGGCCTATTTCGCTGAGCTGGAAGCCTTGACGGCGGAAGAATGGCGCCGGTCCGCCTGATCATCGCGCGAACATCCGGTATCCGGCGAAATGGCGCTCCCTAGGGGAATCGAACCCCTGTTTCAGCCTTGAGAGGGCCAAATAATGGCTCCGCCTCTGTCCGTCGCCGCTCGCCAACGTCCAATAATTTCAATAGCTTGCGCGGCCACAATCCGGCATGGTTCGTCGACGTACAGTGTCGGATATTCAACGGATATTCGACGTATAGCCATGTTGGCGTAATCACCACGAAGCAGGAGCCAGTCGGCGTCGCCAACGACATTAATGACAAGCCCGCCGAAGGGATTCTGACCTTCGAACAGGCCGTGAGAGCGGCACGGGAGGCCGTAGCTCTAGCCAGAAGCCGCGTCGCAGGCGGCAGGCCCGGCTCCTACCGTGCGCTCGGCCGTGGAATCCCAGGTCAAGGAACGCGACGCTAGAGAAAGACGCCGAACAGGTCTCGACGTCCGATCCGACGCCGGCACCAAGCTGCGGCGCTATGTTCTTGGTCAAGAAAAGCGCGGCAATCAGGAAGCTGCGGAAGCTGCCCCTCTCGCATCGGTGCGTCTGCATGCCTTGAAAGACGACTTGATAACGTGGCGTGAGAGTTTGCCGCAGGACTTAAAGGTCACGACCAAGCAGCGGCTCGTGAATGACCTCAAGGCCGCACTAAATGCAGCGTGGCCGCGGCTTTCCGCAGATCGGAAGAAACTAAACCCGACGTTCCTCGCCATTGTGAAGGCCGGCTTCAAAGCCGAGAGGATCGACGAGGTGCTCTTGCCCGCGATCGCTGGGAGGCCAAGCGATGCACCTCTTTTCGAGCGGTGGATCCATGAACAGGAGCCGAGCGGTATTGCATGGAAGAAGTCTGAACGCGGTCCGTGGAAAAGGGGCGAGCTTGCACGTCCCTGGAAGGCCATTCGCGAGCGCGCCGGTATGTCGCAGGTGATTCCCTATGCTTTGAGGCACTCGAGCATCGTGCGCGGTCTCCGGAAGGGCTTGCCCATCCAACAGGTCGCCAAGTTGCATAATACCTCAGTCAAAATGATCGAGCGGCACTACGCGAAATACATTGCGGCTGCCTTGGAAGACCTCGCAAGGGCGGCAGTGGTGTCACTTGTGCCGCGGACTGATGGAAACGTGGTGCGAATGGGAAAACGCGCGTAGCCGCATCAGCCTTTGTCGTGTGAGAAGCTGATGCGCAAATTGGGGGAACTGCCCCTACAGATATTCGCACCAACGCGCTACTGGACGAACAAACGACCTTCCGGCTCACAGCTATCCTTTGGACAGGCGCAATTCCTCGATGGCCCGGACGCAGATCTTGGCGGGGTCCTTGAGGCCGGTCTGCCCGATCTCAATGATCTTCCTGGCTATCAATTCGGTGAGGGGATCGTTTCGATCCTGTACGCCAATTGTGCGGAGGGCTTGCTCGTACGCGGTGGAAAGCCGCGTGATCTCTTCGGGCCCAAGAGGTGAGTTTTGAAGTATTCGGTAGATGGCCAAGTGTCAGTCCCCCGCTGCGCGCAGCGTAGCATTAGCCCGCTAAGGGGAACATTGCGATTTAGGAGCAAATTTTAGCTTCCGAGAACTGCGGAGGGAGTCGCAGCGGCTTCCCCGCGGCTGCAGGATGCGTATAGCGTCGGCTGGCCCCAAGCTGCGGGGTCGCCGAGGATCTCACTTCTCTGACGTCTCCGGCGACTACACGCGGGGCCCGGCACCGATTGGTATCCAAGGCTCACTTACTGTGCGCTGATGATAGGTTCAATCAGGGACGCGCAACCACCGATACCGACATTCGGTTCAAGTTGCGATCTGACTGGGGGATGCCCTGCGCCCCGAACGCAGTGAGCATCTTCTAACCTATTGATCTTTCTTGTTATGGCGTGCGTTGCCGCCACGGCGGTGTTCTCGCGCCATCGTGTTGGCCGCACGGGGCTGCGGTCTTTCCCATAACCGATGACGATCACAAGTCCTTTTCGGCGAGCTCACGAAACTCGTCAGGGACCGAACGAAAGATGCCGAGCGCCACCGAGCCATACCCAATTGCATCCCATCCAAAGCGATCACGGATCTTATCGACGGCACAGTCGGCGGCCCAACGTGCCATGCCGATCTTGCTGCCGGGGCGACGCGGTTCATCGTGAAGCCCAAGCGGAAAGTCCAGCTGCAGATCCCAGTCGTCCTCAAGGTGCGACACGGCGATCGCGAGGAGCGAAATGGTCTTCTCATCGGGGTGGTCTGCGAGGACGGCGCGCACCAGGTCCTCGGCGAGTTCGGCAAGGATTACGGTTGTCGAGATTGGCGCGTCGAGCGTTACCGAGCGCGTAGCGGAGTTCAGATTGGCGAAGCGAACCCGGACCGTCACGGTTCGGCCAAGCCTTTCCTTGGCCCGGAGCCGCGTGCCGATTCGGTCTGCAAGGTGAAGCAGGGTCGGTCGAAAAAATTGTTCTTCAGCGGGCTTCCTGCCGATCGCCGATTGCGCTCCTGCCGAGCGGGCCCGGCGGTGAGGTTTGATTTCCCGTGGATCACGATTCCACGCCAGCGCCGCAAGTTTCTCCCCCGCAGCGGGACCGAGCAGCCGCTCAAGCGACCATCCCGGTGTCGTTGCCAACTGCCCAATCGTCAGCACGTGGATTTCGGCCAGTCGTACCTTCGTGACCGGGCCCACTCCCCACATCAGTTCGACGGGTAGATGGTGAAGGAATTGCAGCTCGGTGTCAGGATCGACAATCACCAGCCCATCGGGCTTGGCCACTTGGGACGCAATCTTTGCAAGATGCTTGGTCCGAGCCACGCCGACTGAAATCGGAAGGCCGAGCTCAGCCCGCACACGTTGGCGGATTGTCTTCGCAATTTCGTCAGGTGGACCGAAGAGATGGGTGCAGCCAGCAACGTCGGCGAAGGCCTCGTCAATGGAAATCCGCTCCACGAGCGGTGTGAAATCGCCGATCACCTTGATGGCGGCATCGCCCAGCCGTTGGTATTCCTTGAAATGCCCGTTCACAAAAGTGAGTTGCGGGCAGAGTTCGCGCGCTCGCCGCCCTGGCATCCCGCCGCGGACCCCGAAGGCCCTGGCTTCGTACGAAGCGGCAAGCACAACTCCACCACCGACCGCGACGGGTTTGCCGCGCAATGAAGGGTCAAGCAGCTGCTCAACCGAAGCATAGAAGGCATCGAGGTCCGCATGAAGGATGGTGGCCGTCGTTGCCATCCGACCGTTCGCCCGTGATGTTCGAGGACACTCCACCTAGAACATAATGAGAACATCGGCGGCGAGTGTCAAGCCGATCTGTAGATTGATCTTTGAAATCAGCATCGCGAGAAGGCATGGCAATCACCCCCAGTAAGCGTCGCCGAGGGCAACTATCCTTGGGCTCCGAAGGCAAAGGTCACACGTTCGAATCGTGTCGGGTGCGCCAGTTTCTTTATTTTACAACGCGATATGCCTATCCCGATAAAAACTCCAGAGCTGGCTTGATCGAGCGAGTAAACAATCTGGACGAAAATCGTCGCCGAGTGCAGATTGCTCGGCAACTGAGCATGTCGGTCGAAAGCTCGTCAGCCTAAGAGCGGCGATCGTTTCTTTGGGCGGTCGGATTGGCTTTCGCAAGCCGCCGCGCCCGATTGCCTCGCTGACATCGTTGCCCTCCGGCCTCAGCATGATCATCGGTGCAACTTTGCGCATATGCGCGTCGGCGGGCAACGATGCTAAGGCTTCGATCGTTCCTGAGATCATACCAGGGCCCGCAGTTCAGCCCTCGGTCGGCAGCCGTTCCCGGGCGGAAGAGGCTTCGCCATGGCGTCCATAGCCAATCTCCAAAGGCGCATTGGCGCTGTCGAGGAATTCAACGGTGGTGAACCACAGGTCGGCATCGCCAACATTTTCGAGATCGTGGGTCTTGGATTCGCCCTTCCCATAGACGAAGTGACGGGTCTCGCCAGCCGAATAGATGGCTTCGACGATCGTCCCATCCTCCGCATGTGATCGCGCCCGACCTGGCGTGACTGCGGTCCAAAAGTAGTCCAACACGTGACGATGGAATCCAATGCGCTCGCCCGGAGCAAGCCGGATTTCCCAGACTCGCACGCGGTCCGTTTCGGACAAGAGCCTGGTGCCGACCCATCCGTTGAATCGATTGGTGTCGAACTCTTTGCGAATGAAATCGGGCCACGCGGCCCTACCCTTTTCCGTTACGCTAGCCCTCACTGTCGTGTCTCCTTGAGATGAGTTATCCAGGTTGCGTTACTCGACGCTCAGCCCAGTCTGGGCGCGGACGTGCTGCGCGCCGAATGATGCGCGGACCGAAGCGGCGGCCGCACTGCGGTCCAGAACCGACACGGCCCACGATACCGCGAAGGCGAGCGGAACCGAGACTAGGGCAGGATTGTCGTAAGGAAACGGTGCAGGCCCGAGCTTGAACGCCGCGGTCCATACTCCCGGACTAAGAGCGACCAGCCCCACCGAAGCCAGCAGCCCGGCGAGCGATCCGCTGATTGCTCCCCGCGTCGTGAGGTCAGGCCAGACGATCGACAGAAATATGACCGGGAAATTCGCGCTCGCGGCGATCGCGAAGACCAGCCCGACCATGAATGCGATATTCTGGTTTTCGAACAGGACGCCCAAGCCCGTCGAGAGCAGGCTGATTGCGACCGCGGCGGCCTTCGAGACAAGCACTTCCTCCTGCTCGTTCGCACGGCCCCTGCGAATTACACGGGCATAGAGATCATGGCTCGCCGCCGAAGCGCCCGCGAGTGTCAGCCCGGATACGACGGCCAGGATGGTCGCGAACGCCACCGCCGAGATGAACCCGAGCAGGAGCGACCCGCCAACGGCGTCCGCCAGATGCAGGGCGACCATGTTGACGCCCCCAAGCAGACCACCCGACGCATCGCGAAACTGGGGATTCGCCGAAACGATCGCAATGGCGCCGAAGCCGAGCACGAACAGCAGGCTATAGAAGATGGAGATGAACCCCGTCGCGACCAGAACCGACGTGCGAGCCTGACGGGCATCGCTCACGGTGAAGAAGCGCATGAGGATGTGAGGCAGCCCGGCCGTACCGAATATCAGGGCCAATCCGAGAGAGATCGCCGATATCGGATCCTTGACCAGTCCGCCGGGGGCCATGATCGCGTCGGCCTTCGGGTGCAAGATGATCGCCTCTCGGAAGAGAGCCTCCAGGCTGAAACCGAAGTGTCCGAGGATCAGGATCGACATCAGCACCGAGCCCGACATCAACAGCATGGCTTTGATGATCTGCACCCAAGTCGTCGCAAGCATGCCTCCGAAAGTCACATAGACCATCATCAGCACACCTACGATGCCGACCGCGTAGACGTAGGGAAGTCCGAACAACAACTGGATCAGCTTGCCGGCTCCCACCAACTGAGCGATCAGATAAAAGACTACGATCACCAAGGTGTTCACGCCAGCGACAGCCCTCACCGGCACCTCAGACAGCCGGTACGCCGCCACGTCAGCGAACGTGTACCGACCGAGATTGCGCAGCGGCTCGGCAATCAGGAACAGGATCATCGGGAAGCCGACGAGAAAGCCGATCGCGTAGATCATGCCGTCGTAGCCCGAGCTGTAGACGAGCGCCGTGACTCCCAGGAATGTCGCCGCCGAGGTGTAGTCACCGGCGATCGCGAGCCCATTCTGGACGCCCGTGAGCCCGGCGCCGGCGGCATAGAAGTCTTTCGCCGTGCTTGTCCCCCTTCTCGCCGCCCACCATGTGATCGCGAGACTAACTGCGACAAAGCCGAGGAACATGGTGATCGCCGTCGCATTCAACGATTGCCGCGCGTTGACAGCTGAAGCCAGCGCGTCAGCTGCTGCAGGATCTGAAAGAAGGACTAATGCGGTCGCAAACAAGGCTCCGCAACCCGAGCGGGACATCATCGCAGGTCCTCCAGAAGAAGCTGACTGAGCTGATCGAAACGGCAATTGGCCCGCCGGACATAGACGGCGGTGAGAATGAAGCCGAGCGCGATCAGACCGACGCCGATCAACACGCCCCAAGTGATCACGGTACCATCCCATAGTGGACGCCCGAGCAACCGGGGCCAGAATGCGATGGTCAGAATGTAGGCGAAATAGGCGGCGGCCATGACGATCGACATACCCACGCCAAGGCGTGCGCGTTCGCGCGCAAGCTGATTGAACGCGGGATGGGTCTGGATGGCTTTCAAATCCATTGGTCTCCTTTCCTCCATTTTTAAATCCTCTCAGGCGGCGATGCCCGCCGCGACGGCGGTCTCCGTCATCACTGCCTCGGGGCTGCGATACCGCTCCGCCATCGCCCGTTCCTCGGCAGTGGCAATCTGCGCCTGCATGTACGCGCCGAGATCGCGGGCACGACGGACGACCGCGGCTCCGAACGGAAGCCGCATCGACTCGAATTTCGCAAGCGCCGCGGGCAAATCGGCCGGGTGCGCTCGCAAAGCATCAGCCAGCGCTGCCGCGTCGGCGGCGGCCTTCGTCACTCCCATTCCGACATGGGGCCTGGCCACGAACGCGGCATCACCCAGGATCACCGTTCGGGATCCCAGCGCCATGCGCGGTGTCTCGAGATCCAGAATGGCCTGGATGAACGGCTGAGGGGTAAGGCGAACGACCTCGGCGAATTGCGGTGCAAGCAATTGCTCCGCGTCCCGACGCATTGAGGCGATCACCTCGGATCGAATCCTGCTCGGCGGAATGGACAGTTCGTGCCGGACGCCGTCAATGTCCGTCAGCAAATCTGCCAAGCCATGGTCGGCGTTGGCCGGGCGGTACCAAACAAAATTGAAGCGACGCTCTCCGACATCCATCTCTTCGTTGGCGCCGGCGACGGGATAGCCGAGCATTTGCTCCCCCGGAGGGAGGCTGAAGGCGAACCAATCGCACAATTCTTCGCGCGTTCGAGACGACAGGTCTCGCTCATTGACGAGGCCACGCCACGCGACATAGCCGGCGTAGACAGGACGGACCTTGGCCGCAAGCTGCGCCCTGACGCACGAGAATATGCCATCCGCGCCGATCAGCAGATCTCCTGAAACCTCCGAGCCGTCGGAGAAACGCGCCAGCACGCGATCGCCAAGCTCGGCAACCTCCGCAAGGTTTTTGCCGTGATGATAGTGCTCTGCCGGGAGCGCTGCCTTCAGAAGCCCATAGAGGTGTCCCCACGAAGTAAGGACCTGCCGCAACCCGAGTTCGCCCACGATGCGGCCGCTCCCGTCCAGCACGCGCCGTCCTGGGACAACGACTCCAACGGCGGCGGCGTCGGTATCGATACCCGCCCTGCCCAGGACCTCGAACAGTTCACGGTGGGTCACGATGCCCGCGCCACGGCCTGCCAGTTCGGCGCCGATACGCTCGTACACATCGACGTTCCAGCCTTGCCGCCGCAATAGCAACGCGGCGAACAGTCCGGCCATGGACCCTCCAACCACCAGCGCTTTCGGCTGCGCCCCTTGGCTCCAACGATGGTCACTCAAGAGCGACCTCCCTTTTGCAATCGTTATTTATCGATTGATCAATTATCGGGACGTCATTGACGGAAGTCAACGACTATTTATCGTTCGATAAACAAAACGTGATGACCGCACCCGGATCGGCTGCGACGACAAATCGGTGTATGAAGTTTTGAAGGCACTCAAACTGACGAATCAGATGTGAAGCAGCGCAGCAAAGCGGGTCACCGGACGCCGATCCGAGAGCAGCAGAGACTGGACCCGTCGGAGCGGGAAGCCATTATCGCGCAAGAAGCCGTCACGTTTTTCGCCGAGTACGGGTTCGAGGGGCAGACCCGCGAACTCGCAAAGCGGCTGCACATTACCCAGCCCCTGCTCTATCGCTACTTTCCGAGCAAGGAAGCTCTCATCGAGCGGGTCTATCAGGACGTTTTCGTCGAGCGCTGGAAGCCGTCCTGGGAGAAAATCATCACCGATCGCTCAGTACCCCTGAAGGCGAGGCTAGTCCGTTTCTATCGCGAATATGCCGCGGTCATTCTCACCTACGAGTGGATCCGCCTGTTCATGTTCGCGGGCCTGAAGGATCTCGGATTGAATGCCCGCTATCTCAAAATGCTGCGCGAGCGCGCGTTCGAGAAGGTCATTGAGGAAATCAGGGTCGAGTATGGACGCCCCTCGACTGGCGAACTCCCGGTCACCGATCTCGAAATCGAGATGGTGTGGGGACTCCACGCGGCGATCTTCTACCTCGGCGTGCGCCAATTCATCTACTCGATGCCCCTCGAAACGGACGTCAATTCCATCATCGATGCAAAAATAGCAACCTTCCTGAATGGCTTTCGCTCCGTTCTGCCGGCGAAGGGCTAAGTCCGGGAGGCGCGTCTGCCGTCTTATTCGAAGCGCAAATCACATGATGTGTGTATTGGCAGGCCGTGCATCCACCGTGCCTTCTCCATTCAGCCTTCCGATCGGACCGCAACCGCTCTCTTGATTCGGACCGCGGTGAACGGAAGTTCGTACATTCGAACACCGGTCGCATCCCTGATCGCATTGGCGATCGCGGCTCCCGCAGGCCCTTGCGCGGCCTCAGCGACACCATAGAAGGCGTCGCCCGGACGATCTATCAGGTGGACTTCGACGGAATCCGGGACGCTGTCAAACCGCATGATCGGATAGGCTGACCAGTCCACCGACGTGACACGGGTGCGGTCGAACGTGACCCGTTCGAAAAGCGTCCAGCTCATCGACTGCAAAATACCGCCTTCGATCTGATTGCGGATCCCATCCGGGTTCACGACCTGCCCCGTGTCCACCGCCGCCACGATGCGACGGACGCGAACGACGCCACTCTGACGTGGCACCTCGATCTCAACTGCCACGGCGCACCAGGCCTCGAGATTCTTGTAACGTGCAAAGCCAAATCCGAATCCGGTGCTCTCAGAACGCTTGACCCGCCCAGCCCAGCCGAAACGCGATACCGCCGTTTCGATGACCTCACGCGCACGAGGGTCTTCGATGTGCCGAAGCCGAAACGTCACGGGATCTTGGCCCGAGCGAGCCGCCAATTCATCGAGGACGCTCTCGATCGAAAGAACGTTAAGGTAGCCTCCCAGGGAGCGCATGGAGGATCCGCGCAAGGGCATGTCCGGCAGGAAGTGACTAACCACCTTTGAGTTCGGGATCGCGTAAAGCGGAATGGCATTCCGGTCGCCGCCGCCCTCAGGCTGGGCCAGAGCAACGGGCGGCGCCGGCGGAAAGGCGTCGGCTTTCAGTCGGGCAGCGATCAGCGCCCCGGGAGGGCCAGGCCGCATCATATGCGACTGGCTCCAAACTTCGTGGTGCCAATCCGCAATCGCACCGTCTGCTCCGACCATCGCCCTGAGCTTGACCACCATACCCGGCCCGAATGGATCCCACGCGTGCTCCTGTTCACGCATCAGCTGTACCCTGACCGGACGACCGGGCATCGCGAGGGCAAGCATCGCCGCATCGGCCGCCGCGTCGTCGGCGCCGTTGTGCCCGTAACAGCCGGCGCTCTCTGCGTGGATGCAACGCACGTTCTCGGCGGACATCCGCAGCATGCCGGCGATCGCGTCGCGTAGGAAAAACACGCCTTGCGTATGGGTCCAAACCGTAAGCTTCCCGTCCCCGAATTGCGCAATCGCGCAGGACGGTCCGATCGAACCGTGCGTAAGATAGGGTCTGCTGAAGGTCCCCTCGACCAGAATTCCGGGCTCACCCGGATTTCCTGTGTCGTGAATCGTCGTGTCGTGCGAGGGCAGCTTCATCAGAGCGGCCGGCAAGTCCGCGCTGTCCGGAAGGGCTTGCTGCTCGATCCAGGTCGTGGTTGCCGCGAGGGTTCGCATTCCCTGGATCGCAGTCCATTCCCGGTCTGCAAGCACGCCGAGGAAGTTGCCGTCCCGCACGACCTTGACGATCCCACCCATTTGCTCGACCTGCGCGACGTCACAGTCCCGCAATGTGGCGCCATAACTCGGCGGGCGAACGACGCGACCGTGCAGCATCCCCTCGGGGCGCAGGTCCTGGACGTAGGCTGCTCCACCCGTCACCTTGGCCGGAATATCGATCCGCGGCACGGGTTGGTTCATTACAACGAAATCTGCCGGCGAGGTCAAATGCGAGGTCTGCTGTGCGTCGACCGCGAGCATCTGATCGCGGACCAGTTCGCCGTAGCCTAGGCGCATGCGGTTGGGGCCGAATATCTCGCCGTTGCGGATCTGCAGCGAAGTAGCGGGCACGCCGAGACGACGGGCTGCCTCGTCTCGGAGTATTTCGCGGGCTTGTGCCGCCGCATGCCGAATTGCGGTGCCGGAGTCCTGCATCGAGTGGCTGGCAGCCGTGTAACCTTCATTGGGCGTCCGCGCGGTGTCGGCCGTGATCAGCGATAGCCGTGCGAGCGGTAACTTGAGTTCCTCTGCCGCGACCTGAAGCAGCGCCGTCTTCAGGCCCTGGCCAAGTTCGGCTTTGCCGGTCAGGATCGTAGCGGCCCCCGACGCGTCGACGCGGATCCAGGCGTCGATCCTCGGCGTGTCGTCGAGGCTTCCGGGCAAACCGTGCTTCGAGGGTTTTCCACCTGTCCCGGTTTCAGTCTGTGCATGTGCTCCAGAAAGCCGGAAGGCGATGACGAGCGCGCCCGCGCCCGCCAATACGCCGCGTCGCGAGACGGCATGCGTCATCATCTTGTCCTCGCGTCGGCAGTCTTCGGCCTCATCTCTTCCGCGGCCCGCCGGATCGCACGCAGAATGCGCATATGTGTTCCGCATCGGCAGAGATGAGGCTGAAGTTCGGCCTTGATCGACTCGTCGGAGGCATGCGGGTCGCGATTCAGCAGCGCCTGGGCGCGCATCATCACGCCGGGAATACAATAGCCGCATTGTGCCGCTTGCTCGGCAATGAAGGCGCGCTGCATTGGGCCAGGTGCGTCCAGGTTGCCAAGTCCCTCGAGCGTCGTGATCGTCCGCCCTTCCAACAGCATCACCGGCGTGATGCAGGAGAAAATGGCCTTGCCATCGACGATGACGGTGCAAGCTCCGCATTGGCCCAGTCCGCAACCATACTTCGCGGCATTCAGCGCGAGTTCGTCCCTGAGGACGTAGAGCAGCGGAGTGTCCGGGCTTGCCTTGATCGATCGGCTCTCGCCGTTAATGGTCAGCCTTGTCATGGCACTTCACCGAACCTTCTATTTCTTTGTTGACGAGTCCAGCTCACCGGTTGCCTCTGGCTTCCGCGACAGCTTTGGCTAACCCATTCCACGGGTTTTTCCCGGCAAACTGGGTCCGCAGATAGTTGGCGAGATCCGATATCTGCCGGTCGCGGAGAACATCGCCAAAACCGGGCATGATCGGACGCGCAGAGCCGCTAGTGGATGGTGGTATTCCCCGCAGCACAAGATTGACCAGGTTGGTGGGCGTCTCGTCTGCAACGGCGGTGGAGAGACCAAGTCTCACGCTGCCCAGCGGCAAGGCTCTGTCGCCTTCGTGGCACGACGCACAAACAGCGGCATAGATCGCTCCGCCGGGGTCGGACGAGATAGGTGGCGTGGCTGCCTGAGCGCCGGCGACCTGCGGCAGACGTCCTGGACCTGAAGGGTCAGGTATCCTCACATCGTTCCGCCCCTCGCTCTTGCCGAGCGAGGCAAGATAGTGGGCCATCGCGCCTACGTCCGCGGGGTCGACAAGGGACAGATTGTCAACCACGTTCGCCATGGGGCCCTGAGCCGTCCCATGCTGGGGATGCGAGCCCCGCGCAAGATAGTCCGTAAGGGCAGCTTCGTCCCATGGGACGGGTGATTGCGAGCTTCGACCAAGCGCGTAGGCGCGCCAACCTTCGGCTTCGCCTCCTTCGAAACTGGCCGATGTCTTTTCCGCCCCCAGCAGATTGCGCGGAGAATGACAGGCGCCGCAATGCCCCAGTCCTTCGACCAAGTACTTTCCCCTGTTCCACTTCTCATTCTTCGAAGGGTCAGGGACGAAACGCACCTGACGCAGAAACAGCAGCTTCCAGCCGGCGAGTGTCAGGCGAACATTGAGAGGAAACGGGAGTTCGTTCGGTGGCGCCGACGACCTGACCGGATCGATCGACATGAAGAAAGCATACATCGCCTTCGCATCATCATCCGACACGCGTGTGAAGTGATCGTATGGGAATGCCGGGTAAAGGTGGCGGCCTTCGCGATCCACACCGGATCGCAGAGCACGGATGAACGCCGTCTCCGACCATCGCCCGATGCCGGTTTCCGGATCGGGCGTGATGTTGGTGGAGTAGATCGTTCCGAAGGGCGTGGGCATCGCAAGCCCCCCGGCGTAGGGGAGTCCGCCGGGTGCCGTATGACACGTGGCACAGTCTCCGAGCAGAGCAAGCCTCGCTCCACGACGCGCCTTCGCACGATCCGGGGCTCCGGCTGACCGTGAATCGATGGGAGGAATCGGCGATTCCCAAGCATAGAGAAGTGCCGCCGTCCCGCCGATCGCTCCAATCGCAAGCAGTGCGAGCAGAACGGACCTAAGCTTCATCGCTCTCCCCTCCTGGATGCGGACGCCATATCAGGCCGGTCCGGGCGACATCTTTTCAGTTTCATGCGCGACTTGCACAATCTCTCGATTACAGCTCGACGAGCCAATCCAAAGCGAGCGCACGGAATCCAATACGCCCGCTCGTCCGCAGCGTAGGGATCGAGCAAAGACTCTCTCGCCTGAAGAACAAGCGTGCGGCCAAGACAGCTGTTGCGGCGATTGCCGAGACCATCGCAGATGCCGCCATCTGCACATGGGAGCCATTCATCTTTGACGATCCCTTGTTATTTATCAATTGATAATTAACATTAGTGACGCCGAGGTCAAGAGCCGGCGCGTCGAACCGAGACTGCGTGCCGACGAAAAGAGGATTTGCCGCCATGTCCACATCAACGATCGCGACTGACCAACAGGCCTCCACGCTTACCCGTGCACACATCTTGGCGATGGCGGTCTGCGCGGGAATCGCTGTCGCGAACATCTACTACAATCAGCCACTGCTCGGCCTGATCGAGTCAAATTATCCGAACTCCTCGGCTATCGGTCTCATACCCACGGCCACACAGTTCGGTTACGCGGTCGGTCTCCTCTTCTTGGTTCCCTTGGGTGACCTTGTGGAAAGGCGTCGCCTTATCGCCGCGCAATTCGTCGTTCTGGCGGCGGCTCTCGCATTCGCCGCGGTCGCTCCATCGACGCTCGCATTGATTGCCGCCTCTCTCATGCTGGGCGTGGCGGCCACCGTCGCCCAACAGATCGTCCCGTTCGCCGCGACACTTGCTGATGACCGGACCAGAGGCGCCGCCGTCGGAACGGTCGTCAGCGGAATCCTGGGTGGCATTCTCCTCAGCCGCACGATAGCCGGCTTCGTTGGATCGCACTTCGGATGGCGGGAGATGTTTTGGCTCGGCGTCCCTTTGGCGCTCGGTGCCGCCGCGCTGGTCCGTTTGATCTTGCCGCGCCACCATGCGACGCAAAGTATCGGATACACTGCCGCGCTACGTTCGCTCATCCACCTGCTCGTCGAAGAGCCGGCGCTTCGACTGGCGGCAGCGACACAAGCGATGCTGTTTGCGTCATTCATCGCCTTCTGGACCGTCCTGTCTCTCCATCTTCAAGAGCCCACATTCGGACTCGGACCGGAGATCGCTGGCCTGTTCGGCGTCATCGGGGCGTCAGGCATCCTCGCTGCGCCTCTCGCAGGTCGAGTAGCCGATAAGCGGGGCCCTCACATGGTGGTTGCGATTGCTGCCGCCCTCTCCCTTTTCTCATGGGCCGTGTTCGCCGGCTGGAACGCCGTCGCGGGATTGGTCGTCGGGGTTGTGCTGCTCGACGCGGGGGTGAACGCGGCGCTCGTGTCAAATCAGCACCTGATTTTCGCCCTCCGCCCGGAGGCACGAAGCAGGCTGAACACCGTGTTCATGACGGCAATGTTCATCGGCGGCTAGTTCGGGTCCCTCGGAGCGAGTTGGGCCTATGCGCATCTGTCCTGGCTCGGCGTCTGCGGTTACGGGGCCGTGCTTGCGACGGCAGGTCTGCTGCTGCAGCTACCAACGCTTTCATCCCGAATCGGGAAATCATCGCGCCACTGACGCCACGCCGGGTTCTCTCAATAACTGTCATGGCAAAGTTGGCCACCCAGCAGGCAGATCGAATCCGGGAGTGCGCGCTACCGATCCGGTGCCGCGCAATCACTGGTCGCGCGAGGACAGCGGCGACTAACCCGGCCGACTGGCACCAGATCCCAACCTTAAAGGAGTGTGAACATGGCGGGTCTTTTTGATCGGACGACCCTGGGTGATCTCGATCTCGCGAACAGGATAGTCATGGCCCCAATGACGCGGTCGCGTGCCGACCAGCGCGGCGTCATCAATCCTACCGCATCCGAATACTACGCGGCGCGGACGAGCGCCGGCTTGATCATAAGCGAAGGCATTAACGTCGGACCGATGTCCAATGCCTTCGACCGTACGCCCGGTCTCTGGACCGAGGAACAGACCGAGGGATGGAAAGCGGTCGTAGATCGGATCCACGAAAAAGGGGGCGCGTTGTCGCGCAACTCTGGCACGCTGGACGCGCGAGCGCGCGTGGCCTGCTGTCCGACAAGCAACCGCTGTCGCCGTCGGGCGTGAACGACGACCTGGATCGGCTGCAGGTGTGGGCGCTGCTTGCCAACGGCGCATACGTGCGGATCGCGGCTACGCCGTCGCGCGCAATGACGGTCGCGGAGATCCAATGCGTCGTGGCGGAATTCAGACTGGCAGCCGCAAACGCTGTTCGCGCGGGGTTCGACGGCGTGGAAATCCATGGCGCCAATGGCTATTTGATCCACCAGTTTCTATCCCCGACGATCAACCTGCGAACCGACGACTACGGCGGGAGCGCCGAAAGACGATCCAGGCTGCTTCAGGAAATCGTCTCGGCGATTGCCGAGGTCATGCCGCGTTCGCGGATAGGACTGCGGCTATCGCCGTTCGCGGACTACAACAGCACGCGGGATCCGAAACCGGAAGATACCTATGGGCAAATCGCGTCGACGCTGCAGGCTGCCGGGCTCGCATATGTGCACCTTGCCGACACCAATGCTTGGACCGGAGCACCCGACTACGAAAGGATGCTTCCGATCTTCCGCGGACACTATCGCGGACCACTCATCGTCAATGCCGGCATCACCCCCGAGCACGCCGCCCGGATCGTCAGTTCCGGAGAGGCGGACGCTATCGCCTTCGGCCGCCTCTTTCTCGCCAATCCGGATCTTCCGGCACGGATTCGGGCTGGTGGTCCCTACAATGCCCCCAAACCGTTCGGGATATACGGTGGTTCGGATTCCGGTTATATCGACTATTCGCCGCTCGAGACCATCAACGGAAAGGCCGCTGCGCGAGCTTGATGCCGGCAGAACGGCGCAGGCAAGTCGTCATCCCGCGAGACCGTATATAGACATCCGGGCAGAGACTCCTCGCAACTGGTGCTCACCGAGATACTCGACATCGGCAACATGTCCAGCGACGGCTTCAGTCATGAGCAGATCCCGACCTATCGTCTTGGTGAGCGCTTCCACGCGGCAGGCCTCATTGACGGCTGCGCCAATGACCGTGAAGTCCAGTCGATCCGGAGCACCGACGTTACCGAAAAAGACCTCACCCTCGTGAAGAACGATACCCGCCCGGAGCACGGGGCGGCCTCCAGCGTCGGACATGGGCCGGATTGTCCGATTGGAAGTTTCGAGGCTGGCGATTGCCTCTTTCGCCGCCGAGACGGCCGCGCGCGACGCTTCGGCGACCCCCACCGTCACCGGAAAGACAGCGAGCATCCCGTCGCCGATGAACTTGAGGGTTTCGCCGCCGTGGGCGGCCACGGCGCTCGCCATCGCTTCGAAGTAGGCGTTGAGCAGCACGAGCATCTCGGCCGGGGCCAGAACGTCCGACATCTTGGTGAAATTTCTGAGATCCGAGACCCAAATCACAGCGCGGATCGAGTCTCCCGCGCCGCGCTTGATCGCTCCTTCGAGCACCTTGGCGGCAGCGCCGTAGCCAAGATAGGCGCCCAACGCATTTTCGGAGATCTTCAACTCGCTGTGCCGCTGCACGTGCAAGGCGAACAGCTTGAAGAGGCGTGTCAGGGAATCTGTCTCCGCCTCGGCGAAGCCGCTGGCCGCTTTCGTCGCAATGGTGATCACGTTGCGCGTATCCAGGCCGGATAAGGGGATCGCCACGTAGTCGGTCATGCCGGCGGACGCGAGCTCGATCATGATGGGAAATTCGGCCTGCGCCGACGGCTCATTCGGCACTCGCCGAATCGTTTCGCCGGTCTCGACGATGCGTTGCAGCGGATTGAGCTTGTAGGCGTCAGAATCGATCGCCGCGTCGGCGACCCGCACTTCGTCGCAGAAGCCGTCATCGATGTTCCAGACCCACGCGAAGCCAACGAGCTGAGGGTGGAGCGTTCCGATATGCAAGGTCAGACGATCGACCGAAGAGCCGGCGGCCTTCATCCGACGGATCAGCTCGACCAGCAGGTCGATCATTTGCCGTTCGGCAGAGGCCCCTTCCAGCAGCCAGATTTCGATCTCGGCAAATGTGTCCATGTTCCCGGCGGCAACCGAGATGGGGCCGGCCCGACGCACGAACGAGACCGACGAGGGATAAGATCGAGGCGACGGATCAGGAGTACTGCCGGCCATCTCAATTGCCTCGCTCATTGGCCTTGCGCCCGACGCGTTCGACGAGGAAATCGATGAAGTACCGCACCTCGATCGACATTTGTCTGGCCCAACCTGTTCGCCAGATCGCTCCCGCCGCGTCACTTCGGTTCCGCGGTGGCCAGAAACACCGCCGGCAGCGCGATCAGCGGAGGCAGCACGAAACACCACGTTCCGAATTTTGCGTAGAGACACGCGCCAGCGGCGCAGCCAAGAGCGAAGGCCGCCACGCTCGCCGCCATCTTGCCAAGGCGAGGCGTGGCGACGGCCAACACAGAGGCCGGTGCGCCCCGCAATACGTCCGCGACATCGATCATGATCTGGGTGGTCGTCCCCGTCATGAGCGTGCTCGGAGGCTCGGTGCCCATGTGGATGCGGTGCGCCGCATTCTGAATGGCCATGGCTGCGACCAGGATCATGCCGGTACAGATCGCCTGCCAGCTATCGCCTTGGACGAACGGCCCAAAGTAGACGGCACATGCACCGCCCGCCGCCAGAAGTATCATCTTGATGGCGAGCATCGAGCGAAAGATCGGCAGCCCGATTGCGGGCAGAAAGAAGCTGAACATCCGAGTGGTGATCACCACCACGCAAAAGACCGGCAGAGCGAGAAGCTTCGCGATTCCGCCCGATGTCCCAAGCACCATGGCAGCTCCGAAGGTGACAAAATTGCCGGTGACGTGCGCGGTGAACAGCCCCTGGAGCGCCAGGAAGCCGCCAGTATCCACGAACCCGGCGTTGAAGCTCATCAGAAGTGGAAGCAGGAGGATTTGCCGCGGCATTTTTACCAACCGTACTGAAGCTGGACACCTAGATAGTTGCTGGTGTGACCACCAGCGCGGAGGATCGTGTCACCAACGTCGAAATGCACCGCCTCGACGGCTCCTGTGAGATGGTCGTTGAACGCGTAGTCGACGCGGAGCTGTCCGTATGCTCCCGTCCAATTGCTTCCCTTGCCGGCGGTCCCCGCGATCGGCACGTTGGGCTGGACGTAGATGGCATCGGCCGTCGTCTCGCGCCATTGCAGGCCGATGGCGCCCATCACCTTCAGCCGGCTCGCCGGACTGATGGTGATGGATGGCTTGAGATGCACCAGGTTCACATAGCCCGTATAGCCAGCGAGCGTGAAGTAGTAGCCGTTCGGGAACAGCGGATTGAACGTTCCTAACGCTCCGTCTCCGGGACTATGGTCGCCGGATGCGGCGTCGACCTGAAGGCCGACGCGCGGCTGCCAAGGCACGCTGACGAAGGTGTAGCCCGTCCGCGCGCCGACGGCCCAGGCGCGAATGTCCTTCGTCCCCACCTGGCCGACCTGGCCCATGGCCTCAAGATCCCAATCGATGTGCTGGGCGTTGCCCGCGAAGCGCACATCGAAGACGTGCCGGTGTTCGTCGCCGAACGCGTCGAGGTACTTGGCGTTGTTCCGTTCGTACAGCGAATAGTAGGCCGACAGCTCCTTGTCGCCGAGCACCTTGCGCTCGACCCTCAACGTGCTGAAGCGGAAGCTGTCGTTCGACGTGTCGTCGAACGGATGACCATCGAAATATTGGACCGGACGGCTGACGAAGCCGATGAAACGCCACAGACCGCTCTCCCAGTCGGCCCAGAGCGCGTCGAAGGACTGCCTGACGTTGGGGCCGTCCCGCGACGATACGAAGCGCTGCAGGTCGAAGGCGAAGTCCTGCCGGCCCGCGCGAGCTTTCAGGGTACCCTCAGCGAACGTGTTGATGTACTCGACGAAGGCGAGGCGCAGATCGAGCCGATCCTGATCGACCGGAGAGATGATTTGCTTGCCGAAGGCGCGATCGTCCTCCAGTTCGATAAACGCACGCCAGTTTTCGTTGAAGTGAATGTCCGCGTGAACCTGCAGCCGCTGCAGGAGATAGTTTTCCGATGGCGTTCCGCCGGTTCCGAAGCCCGCTGCGTTGTTGCTCTCGAAACGTTCGCGCAGCGTAGCGCCCAGCGAGATATAGCTCTTCGGATCGGTGGCCCAAAGCGGGATGTACTTGAGCCCGTCGAACGGCTCGGTGCGCAACCTGGGATCGGCAAGGACCGACCAATCCTCCGCCCAGCGGTTTGCCTGGATGGCGGGCCTCTTGGGGAGCGCGGCATTTCCGTCTTCGGCCCGCGCGAAGTCGACGCTCGCGCCGAGGGCCGCAACCGCTAGAAGGACCCAGAGACTATGGAGAGCGGCCCATGCCGACATAGGCGTATATTACCTCATTTGCCGTCGGCACGCGTCGCGCTCTTCAGCCCGAGCGAGTGTATCTCGGCGACGTAGCCGCCGGGAAACATGACGACTGCGGCAGAGCGCCCGTCCGACGTGTAGGGTTCGACGAGCACCGTGGCGCCGGCGCCCTTCGCCTTACCGAGCGTCGCAGCGAGATCGGCCACTTCGTAGCCCGTCGTCTCCCGCCCATAGGGATAGGGCAGATGACCATCCGTGACCAGTACCACCGTCTTCCCGAAGGCAGATTCGATCCGGATGCGCCTGTAGGTCGCGTCCGGCCTGCCGATCTCGACGCCAGGCGCCTTTGCGTCGTCGGAGATGACTTTGCCGCGAGAGAACGCTACGAAGCTCCGCGTGAAAGCGGCCGCCTTGTCGGGCGAGACGTACACGCGGTTTTCCGGAACACGCTCGAATGGGGCGTAGTCGGGCTTCGTCGTGTGCCAGTAGAGCTGAAGGTTGATCCCGCCGGGCCACTGGACCACGGCATCGCGGCCGATGGGATCGGGGAAGGCGGACACGATCACGTCGGCGCCCACGGCGCGCGCCGTCTTGATCGCCTCGTCGAAGTCAGCGACCAGGTAGCCGTTGCGTTCGGCACCGAAGGGATACGGGATCGGCGTCTTGAAGCCGAACAACGAGACGGTGCCGACGGGCGTCTGCAGAAGTTGCGAAGTGGTGCTGCTCGGCGTTGGCGTTACGGTCGCTACCACCTGCTTGGTGCTCTTGCCGCCGAACGTCGCCAGGAAGCTCGAAACAAACTTGTCGACATCGTCGGGCGCCACGTAGACGTGGGTCGTATCGTATTGGGGCGCGACGGCAACCGCCGCCGCCTTGGACTTCGCCGCTTCCTTCGCCATGACGGGCGTATTCGCCGCGATTGCCGCGGCTAACGCCAGCAGAGCGACGACTCTTACTGATTTCATTGGGAAACTCCTTGGACGGTTCGGGATCGCGCTGCACGGTCCGGACGGACAGAAGCCTCGCTGGAACGGATTGATACGACGACGAGGCCCGCGACCAACCCGAGATGCTCGAAGAAGGCATTGGTGGCCATGAATCTGGCGAGGCCCCCCATCGTCCAGAAAGCGTTTGCCGTGAGCATGGCCACGAACGTCAGCACGCCGAGTCCACCAGCCCCGAGCCAGACCAGCCGATTCATAACGACGAGCAAAGAGCCACCGAGTTCGACGGCGATCGCGGCTACCGCCCACAGCCATCCTGGATGGAGGCCGAAGTGGTCCTGCTCGGCCGCGGCACCCGCGAAGTCAAGCAATTTTGTGAAGCCGCCAAGGATATAGGCGGACACCAGCGCAAGCCTGGCCGCATGCCATAGCAGCGGCCAGCGCAGGATCGCAGAAACCCAGTTCGGTGAGGTTCCGCCAGACACGTCAGACCGCCCAGCACGCGCAACCGAGGGCGCCCCAGAAACTCCTCAGGTCGGAGACAGGCAAACGACTCGACCAGGCGGTGGCGTGATCATGGCCGTGCACGCCACAGGAATTGGCGCAACCGCACACCTGCATGGCCTTCATCGCAAGGTTGGTTTCCTTCGTCTTCGCATTGTCATCGGCCCAGGCTGCATACCCGCCGAAGCGACGGACGGGTGACCAATCGGGCATGGCGGGCGGCGGCGTGACGCTCTCCAGTTTGGAGAAATCGCCGGCGCCGAACACGATCCTTCCTCCGACCATGGTCAGCAGTGAAGTCGTATCGGCGATCTCCGCCTCGCCGCAGGAGAAGTAATCGCGGTCGGGGACAACAAGGTCCGCGAGTTGACCGACCTGGATCCGGCCCTTGTTACCCTCTTCGTTCGAGAACCACGTCACGTTCTCGGTCCACATCCGCAGCGCCGTCTCGCGATCGAGGCAGTTACGCTGGGGCGTGATTCGCAATCCGCCGACGGTCCGACCGGTGACGAGCCAGGACAACGAAACCCACGGATTGTAGGAAGCCACACGTGTCGCGTCGGTGCCGGCCGAGACCTTGACGCCCTTGTCGATGATCTTCTTGACCGGCGGCGTCGCTTCGGCGGCTCCCGCGCCGTATCTCTCGACGAAGTATTCGCCCTGGTAGGCCATCCGGTGCTGCACGGCGATGCCGCCGCCCAGCGCCGCGATGCGGTCGATCGACTGGTCGGAGATCGTTTCGGCGTGGTCGAAGAACCAGTGCAGCCCTTCCAACGGCATGTCCTGGTTGACCCGCTCAAAGACGTCCAGCGCGCGCGAGATCGTCTCGTCGTACGTCGCGTGTAGCCGCCACGGCCACTTGTTCTGGACGAGAACCCGAACGACCTCCTCGAGCTCACCCTCCATCTCCGGCGGCATGTCCGGACGGGCGACGCGGAAATCCTCGAAGTCGGCGGCCGAGAACACCAGCATCTCGCCGGCGCCGTTGTGACGGAAATAGTCGTCGCCCTGCTTGTATTTCGACGTCTTCGTCCAGTTGAGGAAATCTTCCTTCTCGCCCTTGGGCTTCTGGGTGAAGAGATTATAGGCGAGCCGTATCGTCAGGAGGCCTTCATCGCTCAGCTTCTGGATGACGGCATAGTCGTCCGGATAGTTCTGGAATCCGCCGCCGGCATCGATCGCACCGGTCACGCCCAACCGGTTCAATTCCCGCATGAAATGTCGCGTCGAGTTGACCTGGTAGTCGAAGGGCAGCTTCGGCCCCTTCGCGAGTGTCGCATAGAGAATGTTGGCGTTGGGTCTCGCGAGCAGAAGACCAGTGGGATTGCCCTTTGCGTCGCGCACGATCTCGCCGCCGGGCGGTTCGGGCGTATCCTTGGTATAGCCGACAGCTCGCAACGCGGCGCCGTTCAGGATGGCCCGATCGTAGAGGTGCAGCAGGAACACCGGAGTATCCGGTGCGACGGCGTTGAGCTCGTCGATGGTCGGAAGTCGCTTTTCCACGAACTGGTGTTCGGTGAATCCGCCGACCACCCTCACCCACTGTGGCGGCGGCGTGACCGCGACCTGCCGCTTCAACATGCCCATCGCGTCGGCGAGCGAACGCACGCCGTCCCAGCGGAGCTCCATGTTGAAGTTCAGACCGCCGCGGATGATGTGGAGATGGTTGTCGATCAAGCCGGGGAGCACGCGATGCCCCTTGAGGTCGACGATCTTCGTGGCGGGCCCGGCGAGCTTCATCACCTCATGGTCGTGCCCGACGGCGACGAACCGGCCGTCGGCGACCGCGACGGCCGAAGCCGTCGGGTTCGTGCGATCAAGGGTCGTGAACAAGCCACGGTGCAGGATGACGTCCGGTGCCGAGTTCATGAGTGTTTCTCCAGGCCTTCCGCCGACGCGGCGTTTCGTGATCGGTCGCTTTGACGTCCGGGCAGCATCCCGAACATGTGCGGAGCGCACTTGGCCTGTTGCCAGGCCGATGCGAACCCATGCCCCGAAATCACTTGCCGGGCGACGGGAACGATCTGTTCGCCGGCGAGAATGCCAAGCAGCCCGACCAGAGCGACCAGCGGCGGGGCCGGCGAACGCACATCCAAGAGGCTATAGATGACGCCGACCAAAAGGCCGGCGCCGAGGGACAACAGATAGATTTTCATCACGGCTATCCGCTATTGAGGAGTTCTAGCCGGTTTTCGCGCCGCCTTCGGAGGCGTGCTCTCCCAGCGCCCACTTGGAGAAGCGGATCTGAATTCCGTAGGGCGAATGTGCTCGCTGAATGTCCATCATTCCTTCGTAAGTCTCGGTGCGCGCCCAGTCTTGCTGAAGCTCGTAGGCGTACTGCGAAGAAGTGATCGGAATCGCACCCGCCTGGATGGCGCGCTCCATTGCACGATTGTGCGCTTCGAGCGAGAGGTCGCCGCAAGCGTCAGCGGCGATGTAGATCTCATAGCCTTCCTTGAGCATGTCCAACGTCGGGAAGATCACGCATGCTTCGGTCCAAAGACCAGCTAGCACGAACTTCTTGCGACCGGTGGCAGCCACGGCCTTTCGGAAGTTCGCATCGAGCCAGGAATTCATCGAGGTCCGGTCGATGACGTCGTGCTTCGGAAACAGCGAGGTCACTTCCGGAATGAACGGCCCGGAAAACGAATCCCGCGCCACGGTAGTCAGCACCGTCGGGATCTTGAAAAGCTTGGCGGCCTTGGCGAGGATCTGAACGTTGTTGATCGTGACCAGGCGGTCATGCGATTGAACACCCTGGAACATGGCCGGCTGATAGTCGATCAGTGCGATGGCGCTGTTGTCCGGGGTGAGCATATCGAGTTTCGACATCGAGAAGGTCTCCTTGCGATCAGTGTGCGCGATCGCGCGAAAGCGGATGAGTTCGCGCATCGTGCCCCCGAACGCCATCCGACGCTTGGACGATTCCGTCGCCTCTTGGACTCCGGCCCGATGATCCGTTCGTGTGCGACCAAATGCCAGGCATCCATTGCCTCTCAGCCGAAATCGCCAGCATGTCCAAAGCACGCGCAGATAGTCCAAGCTAATCTGTGCTTCATCCGCGACCTTGTGCGCGGGAGCCGGACGACCTCGCTGGATGACGTCCCGGTCCTGATAACCTCGTCACAGGAGCGAACGATGGCCTTGCTGAAATTGCGGGATGGTACCGAGCTTTATTACAAGGATTGGGGAAGCGGAACGCCGATCCTGTTCAGCCACGGCTGGCCCCTCAGCGCGGACATGTGGGACGCGCAGATGCTTTTCCTCGCCGAGCACGGCTACCGGACCGTGGCGTTCGATCGCAGGGGCTTTGGCCGGTCGAGCCAGCCCTGGACGGGCTACGATTACGATACCTTCGCCGACGACATCGCCGATCTCGTCAAGCATCTCGACCTGAAGGATGTGACGCTCGTCGGATTCTCCATGGGAGGCGGTGACATCGCGCGCTACGTGGCACGCCACGGGACGTCGCGGGTCGCCAAGTTTGTTCTGCTCAGTGCCGTAACGCCTCTCTTCGTCAAGACCGCGGATCACGATGGCGTCGACAAGTCGGTGTTCGACGGCATCAAGGCCGGTTTGGTCAAGGACCGCCCGCAATTCCTCGACGACTTCAGCCCCCTCTTCTACGGCACGAACCACGGCATGAAAGTGTCTCAGGGCATTTTCAAGCAGACTTTGCAGGTCGCACTTCAAGCTTCGATCAAGGCGACGATCGACTGCGTCACCGCGTTTTCGGAAACCGATTTCCGGCCCGACATGGCGAAGATCGACGTGCCGACCCTGGTGATCCATGGCGAAGATGACCAGGTCGTACCACTTCCCTATACGGGTAAGCTGGCCGCGGAGATGATCAAGGGCGCCAAGTTGAGGATCTACCCGGGCGCGCCGCACGCCACCGCCACAACGCATGCCGATCAGGTCAATGCGGACCTGCTCGCGTTCCTGAAAGCCTGATTGGAGAACGCCGATGGCCCCGAACCCACTTCATCTGCTCGAGCCAAAGGACTGTGCCCTGCTTCTGGTCGACCAACAGGCTGGCCTGGCGTTCGGCGTGGGGTCGATCGACCGGCAGGTTCTCATCAACAACGTCGTCGCGCTCGCCAAGACCGCGACGGTGTTCGGCCTGCCGGTCGTCGCCTCGACCTCGGCGACAAAGGTGTACAGCGGGCCGCTGATGCCGGCCGTTAAGTCGGCGCTGCCCGGTATCGAGCCGATCGACCGGCGCAGTATGAACGTGTGGGAGGACGACAAGGCGCGCAAAGCCATCCTTTCCACCGGTCGAAGCCGCCTGATCGTTTCGGGCCTGCTTACCGAAGCGTGCGTGACATTCGCGGTGCTCTCGGCGCTGGCGGCCGGATTGGAAGTCTATGTCGTCGGCGATGCCTGCGGAGGCCTCACGACTGCAAGCCACGAGCTGGCTCTCGGCCGGATGCAGGCCGCCGGTGCTCGCCTGACATCCTGGATCCAGGTCCTGCTCGAGATGCAGCGCGATTGGACAAGGCACGAAACGTATGACGGCGCACGCGCCATCGTTGAATCTCATGCGGGCGGATACGGGATCGGTTTGGCCTATGCCCGCGATATGATCCGTCCCACCTGAAAAAGGCGCGCCCGGACCTAGCCGTCGGTCCGGGCCCGTCGCCAGGCTCCGGGGCTTGCGCCGACGTTGCGAGAAAACACCCTGGTGAAGTAGCTCTGGTCGCCGAAACCGCAGATGAGCGCGATGTCGGCGAGCGGAAGCTTCGTGGTCAACATGAGGCGCTTGGCTTCATCGATCCGGAGTTGCGAAAGGAATTCGTGAGGCGCGACGCCGGTGCTGCGCCGGAACGACCTCGCGAAGTGGCTTGGCGTCAACTTGCATTCCGCGGCAACGTCGGCGATCGTCAGGTTGCTGGCAAGCCGCGTCCGCATGATCTCCTTGGCCCGTCGCTCCTGCCACGGCGCCAGCCCTCCGCCTGAGACCCCGTCGCTCGGCCGCATGCCGCCATAGGTCTGGGCGACGTGGGCGAGCACACTGAGCCCGATCTGGTCGATGAAGAGCTGGTTTGTCGCCGGATCCTGCTCCACCGCGCTGAGCAGAACGCTCGACAGCGTCGACAGGAACGGATCACGCTGATCTCTGCTCCATTTGAGGGTCGAGATGGGTTTGGCTCCATGCTCGCGAGCGAACTCGTCCAGAGCCTTCCGGGGAACATAATACTGAAGGGCGTCGAAAGGCCCCTTGAATTCGCATTGCGGATTGTCGCGAAGGTCGATCACGCTGACAGTCCCAGCTCCGAAAGCGCCCGAATAACGCGGTCGTCCGGCGAGCCAGCAGGAGTGCCCTTCGAGATCGCCGAGCTGGTGCAGGATGCTGAAGGCCGGTTCGGACGGAATGGCGGTCGTCCGTTCTCGCACGAAGCGGGAGCAGGCCAGGCGGGTTACCGCGAGCGCCAACTGTCCTTCGCGATTGATCCGCAACAGACAATCGCCCTCCATTCCGAGGTGGTCGCTGAGGCGACGCCCGTAGAAGCCGCAGGACGCAATATCAGACTCTTCCATCATTGGCGTCACAAAGCTATCCGCCGTTGGACATGTTTACCGAAGGACCACATCGTCGCGTCTATCGAAACAATCATTTCTGTCAAGTCGCCGATCCGAGAGCTGCCGACCGCAACGTGCTAATCGGAAAATCGGTTGGAAAAGGAAACGACTGCCCATGATAGGTGACGTTTGCCGGACTTGATAATCCGCCCCAATTCCACTTTATCTGTGAAACGGTTTCATAGATGGGCAGGTGATGGATAATCGTATCGGCGAAATGCAGGTCTTCCTCCGCGTGGTGGAAGCCGGGAGTTATTCCGAGGCGGCCCGTCGCCTCTTGATGACGCCGTCCACCGTCAGCAAGCTCATCGGAAGGATCGAGGTTCGGCTCGGCGTACGGCTGTTCGAGCGTTCGACGCGGAGGCTGTGCCTGACGTCCGAAGGCCGGACGTACTATGAGAAGAGCCTTGCATTGCTGGACGAACTCGATGGCATCGAGCGCGGCATTTCTCGGGGCGCAGCGACGGCCGGGGGGACGATCCGCGTCAACGCCACCGTTTCCTTCGGCATCCTCGGCCTCGAACCCCTGTTCCCGGCTTTTTGGGAACCTCATCCCGACATCGTGATCGACCTCTCGCTGTCCGACGAGATCGTCGATCTGTACCTCGACCGAACCGACGTCGCCTTCCGCGTCGGCCCCTTGCAGGACTCTGCGCTGGTCGCCCGACGCATTGGGGTCGTCAAGAGAAGGATCGTCGCATCCCCCGACTACATTGACCGCTTGGGCGAGCCAAAAAGGGTGGAGGATCTTTCCGGTCACAACTGCCTGGGATTCAATTTCCGGCGCTCTGCACCGGTCTGGCCTCTGAAGGAGAGCGGGCGAATTGTCGACCGGGCGGTCAACGGCTCCCTGCTTGCGAACAACGCCCAAACCTTGCGGCGAATGGCAATCGCGGGCATCGGCCTCGCCCGGCTCGCCGACTATCACATTCGCGATGATATGGCGGCTGGCCACTTGGTCGAAGTGCTCGAGGGTACCGCAGGCGACGAAGAGCAAGTGCACGCGCTCTATCACGGAGGCCCCCGGCTGCCTTCTCGCGTGAAAGCATTCCTCGACTTCGTCTGCCCGCGACTTACCGATTTCATGGAAGGTCGAGCTCTCGATGATCGACAGCCCGTTCAATTGAGCGGCGGTAAGATCGCCTGCAACTCGGCGCGGCGCTCTTCGAGAAAAGCAGGAAGCTGAAGTTTCTGGCCCAGCCGTTCCGGCGCCTCGTCGACGGTAAATCCGGGACCATCGGTCGCAATTTCGAAAAGCACGCCGCACGGCGCACGAAAGCCTACTGCGTTCAGGTAGGTTCGCTCGATGGGATCGCTCACCACGATGCCGTATGTCGACTGAAGCTTTTCGATCATTGCGGTTCGGTCGTCGATATCCCTGGCGCGGAAAGCGACGTGCCGGATGGTGCCACCGCCGAGACGTCCCCGCGAGGACTTCCCGATCATGCGCAACGTGATCGTGCCGCCCGGGCCGTCATGAGCCACGAAGCGCATGGTCCCGTCCCGATGAGCGACGAGTTGGAAATCAAATACCTTCTGAAGGATGTCGATCGTCGCATCCTCCTCGCGGACGTTCAGCGTAACGCCATGAAGGCCGCGCAGCGCGCGATCGGCCATTGAGTTTTGACCGGCTTGCCCCGACTTTGCTTCCCATGTCTCGATCAGCGAGAGCGGCGTCCCATCGGGATCCGCGAAACAGAGCACACGTTCCCCGAAGGGCGATACTTCCATTCGATTGGGTACACCCAAGGATTCGAGCCGATCTGCCCACCAGTCCAGCGAATTCGGCGCGACGCGGAAAGCGGTCTGCACGACCTCGCCGGCACCTGACATCCCTGGTGTCACGCAATTCCAGGCGAGCGTGCTCATCACGGCGCCCGGATTTCCGAGGTCGTCGCCGTAGTACACGTGGTAACTGCCGGGGTCATCATAGCAGACGGTCTTCTTGACCCGCTTGAGTCCCAGCACACCCACGTAGAAGTCAGCGGCGCGTCGTACGTCGCCGATGATGGTCGTAACGTGGTGAAGTCCCCGCGCGTTCACGTCGTCGCCGTCCGATGCGCGGTGCTGAGGCGGTCCGTTCGGTCTGTGATATTCACGTTACGGGTCCTCCCTCTCGCTCTGGAACCGGTCGTTTCGACCACACAATCCCGAACATCCCCACCGTGTCTTGGACTTTCTCCCGACAACGGAACCGCCGCCAAGGCAAAATTCGGTCCGACGCCGGACATTTTTCGCTACTGCTGCGACGCAATCGTACAAAGCGTCGTCAAAACCTGCAATCAGTCCCGACCGACTTCACCAAGGATGGCGGCTCAAAACCTTGTACCGGGGCGCCAGATCCGTGACTACCATCCATCGGACCACGTGCCGTGCCAACGGCATCAGGCAATTCTACCTTGAGGCAGGGACCGGTCCGCCGGTCGTGCTTCTGCATGGCTTTCCCGAGACCAACTTCGCCTGGCGGTTCCAGATTCCGGCGCTTGCGCCCCACTACCGGGTGATTGCCCCAGATCTTCGCGGATACGGGGAAACCGACAAGCCTGCGAATGGCTATGACAAGCGGACGATGGCCAACGACATCGTCGAGCTGTTGAAGGCGCTCGGGGTGGGACGCATCGCGCTGGTCGGACACGACCGCGGCGCGCGCGTCGCCACGCGTCTTGTCAAGGACCACCCGGACATCGTCGATCGTCTCGTGGTCATGGACAACGTTCCGACGCGCGTCGTTGCGCGCGAGATGAACGCCAAGGTCGCCCGCGAATACTGGTTCTTCATGTTCCACCAGATTCCCGATCTGCCGGAGGCATTGATCGCGGGACGGGAGGATATCTGGCTTCGGCACTTCTTCTCCGATTGGTGCCACGACCCAATGACGATCACCGGCGAGGCGTTCGAAACCTACGTGAGGGCCTATAGAGCGCCTGGCGCCGTACGAGGCGCGATGGCCGATTATCGCGCAAGTGCCGAAGACGTCGCTCAGGACCTCGAGGACGCCGACAAGAAGATCAAATGCCCCGTGCTCTCCCTTTGGGGCGAAGATTTTGGAGCCGTCGGCCGTCTGTTCGACATGAAATCGATCTGGAGCGAGATGGCCGAGAATCTCACTGTGGCTCCGATCGAACGCTGCGGCCATCTTCCGCAGGAAGAGCAACCCGAAGCGGTCAACAGACTTCTTCTCGATTTCCTGAACGGCTGGAACGGCTGAGAAGTCCGCGACTGAGCTGGGCACCTGAAGATGAGGAAGCGCAAATGAAGCCGATCCACACCATCGCGCTGTTGGCGTTCGTAACCCTGTTGTCCCATGAGGAGGCGCAAGCCGGTGCCCCTCAGGTCCGCGCCCAGGCACCGGGCTTCTACCGCATCATGCTCGGCCATGTGGAAATAACGGCTTTGCTCGACGGCACGCATCCTTTCCCGGTCCACGACGTGATGACACGGAACGAGACGATGCCGGGCGGAGACCGGAAAGCCGTTAAGCTCATGGAAAGCCATCCCGGCAAAGCAGATGCCTTGCTCGCAGCTTCCGATCTCTCCGCTCCCGTGGAAGGTTCGATCAATGCCTTTTTGGTGAATACGGGGGATCGGCTCGTACTGATCGACAGCGGCGCCGGCAGTCTCTACGGCGCATGTTGCGGCCATCTTCTGGAAAATCTTCGTGCGGCCGGATACAGGCCGGAGCAGATCGACGAGATCTATCTGACGCACCTTCATGCAGATCACGTCGGTGGCATCGCGCCTCAAGGAAAGCCCGCATTTCCCAATGCGACCGTCAGAGTCAACCAGAGGGATATCGATTACTGGCTCGACGCCAAGAACGAAGGCGAGGCCCCCAAGTTCCTCAAGCCGATGTTCGAGGGCGATCGCGCTTCGTTGAAGCCCTACATGGAATCGGGTCGGCTGAAACCCTTCTCAGATGGACAGCAGCTCTCGCCGGGGATTCGTGCAGTCCCTACCCCCGGGCACACGCCAGGCCACACGTCCTACGAAGTCTCGAGTGAAGGAAAGACACTTTTGTTGTGGGGCGACCTCGTTCATGTCGCTCCGATCCAGTTTCCGGATCCCGCGGTTACCGTCACTTACGACAACGATCCTTTCTCGGCGGAGGCGGAACGCACAGCGATGTTCGCCAAGGCCGCTCAGAATACGACGTGGATCGCCGCGGCCCATATCGCATTTCCCGGGATCGGGCATATCCGTTCGATCGATGGACGGTTCGAGTGGTTGCCCACCAATTACACCACAGTACTCAAGCCAACGAGTGACTGAGGCGCTGCTCGGGTTTCTGGAGCATT
This sequence comes from Bradyrhizobium sp. 18BD, assembly GCF_054185225.1. Lineage (NCBI taxonomy): Bacteria > Pseudomonadati > Pseudomonadota > Alphaproteobacteria > Hyphomicrobiales > Nitrobacteraceae > Bradyrhizobium > Bradyrhizobium sp. 18BD. Next base: position 80,297 of record NZ_JAVAYL010000018.1, read on the forward strand.
TGGGCAGGCGCCGCCGGTCCTTGTGGAAAATTTCGATCGGTTGAGTGACCACGATGCCCCCATCCAACGAAGAGTCCGATCCATCACCCGCAATGAAAAACGCTTCTCCATGGATCGCGTTTCGGCATACTACGTTCACGGTTGTGTGGACCGCGACCGTCGTCGCCAACGTCGGCACGTGGATGTACAACGCGGCGTCCGGATGGCTGATGACCAGCCTCGATGCCGATCCGCTTACCGTCTCCCTGGTTCAGGTTGCGAGCAGCCTTCCAATGTTTCTGTTCGCACTCCCAGCCGGTGCGCTGGCGGATACCGTCGACAAGCGCCGTTTTCTGATCGGTTGTGAGATCATCCTTACGATCGTCGCGGCAGCAAGCGCGGTGCTCGTCGGGCTTAACCTCGTCACCCCTCCCATCCTGCTGCTGTTCACGTTTCTGCTCGGCGCGGGCGCTGCGTTCACCGCGCCCGCATGGCAGTCGGTCGTCCCGCAACTCGTCCCGAAGCAGGACCTGGCGGCAGCCATCGCCAGCAATGGCGTGGGCGTCAACATCAGCAGGGCTATCGGGCCGGCGCTCGGTGGTGTAGTCATCGGCGGATTGGGCATCGCGGCACCCTTTTGGATCAACGCGCTGAGCAATTTCGCCGTGATCGGAGCGCTGCTTTGGTGGCGCCCGGCGTCCTCGCAAGGCAGCACACTGCCGCCGGAGCGTCTCGCCGGCGCCATGGTGATCGGCTTCCGCCATGCGCGCTTCAATCCCAAGCTCCGTGCGACGCTCGTCAGGGCGGCGGCGTTCTTCTTTTTCGCGAGCGCCTATTGGGCACTGCTCCCACTTGTCGCACGCAATCAGATCGCGGGCGGTCCAGAACTCTACGGCATTCTACTCGGCGCGATCGGCGTGGGCGCCGTCGTCGGTGCGTTTATGCTGTCCTGGTTGAAGGCGACCTTCGGGCCCGACGGGCTCGTCGCTGCCGGCACCGCCGGAACTGCGGTCAGTCTGATCCTCCTTGGCATCGCGCGTTACCCGGAAATCGGACTTGCGGCATGCCTGATCGCAGGCATCTCATGGATCGCCGTCCTCGCCACGGTCAACGTCTCAGTTCAAGTCTCGTTGCCGGATTGGGTGCGTGGCCGCGGACTGGCCATGTTCGTCACCGTCTTCTTCGGAGCGATGACCGCCGGCAGCGCGCTGTGGGGGCAGCTTGCCTCTGGGCTCGGCTTGCCCGCGGCACATTTCCTTGCTGCCGCGGGAGCCGTCGTCGGAATCGCGCTCACCTGGCATTGGAAACTTCAAACAGGCGCAGGAATCGATCTTGCGCCGTCGATGCATTGGCCAGCGCCCATATTGACTATCGATTCCGATGCGGATCGTGGACCGGTCCTCGTCACAGTCGAATACCTGATCGCTCCGGAACGGCGCGACGCCTTCCTCTCCTCCGTGATGAAGTTAGGCCTACAGAGACGGCGCGACGGCGCCTATGCATGGGACATCTTCGAGGACACGGCGGAGAGCGGACGCTTCCTGGAAACGTTCATGGTGGCGTCCTGGCTCGAGCATCTCCGACAGCACCAACGCGTGACGAATGCGGACCGAGTCGTTCAGGAATCGATCCGCGAATTCGGTGCCATAGCTGAGCCCAAAGTTGCCCATCTCATAGCTGCTCGGCCCCCTTCCATGTGATTCAGGGACCGAGAAGAAGTTCCCGCCACGCCGCGACTGACTGAAAGTAAGCGGCAAATATTGACCCCTCTGACGTTTGCTAGATCAAGGGCTTGGTTTGCCCATCGGCGTCGGGCCCCCGCGCCGATTGACAGTTGGCCATATTGCGCGACATAGCGGGCAACCTCGCTCTGCGCTGAGCAGGCAATTCTGGCACGATGCGACTGTTTACCGCGCGAGGTTCGAATCGGTCTTTCGGAACGCTCGAAACTCTCGCGAGGGCAGCAGTCAGATGGCGTCTGTGAGCCCGCGGGTCACGCAGCCATAGCAACGAGATTCTCAATAGCCGACCACGGCACTGCGCCTACCGTCATCGAGGAGCGTCCGTACATGGCGCAACTGGAAGCTTGAACATTAAGGAGCTGCCGCCTCCCCCCGTCGCGGCGGCCTCAAGCGTTCCACCGTGAGCTTCCATGATCGACCGGCAAATCGATAACCCCATGCCCATCCCGCTGCTCTTCGTCGTGAAGAACGGATCGAAAATGCGTGATCTGATCTCGTCGGAAATACCTTTTCCGGTATCCTGCACGCTCACGATGACAGAATTGTCCCCGACGCGGGACGTGACCACAAGTTCACGCGGCGTTTGGATATCGGACATTGCATCGAGCGCGTTCGTCACGAGATTCAATACAACTTGCTGCAGCTGAGTTCGATCTGCAACGACCTGCACACCGGCTGAGTCCAGCCTTGCTGTAAGGCCTACCCCCTTTTTCTCGATGTCTGGCGATGTAAGCATGAGTATTTCCCGGATCAGGTCATCAACGATGACGTTGGCCCGGCTCGCTGGCTCCTGCTTCGCCAATGCGCGTAGCGCACGCACGATATCGGCGGCTCTCTGACCGGCGTTCCGGATATTTTCGAGGGTCAGGAGAACCTCCTCGAGATCCGGCTGGTCAGCTTTGAGCCAACGGAGGCCTGCTCCCACGCTGGACAGAATGGCGGAGAGCGGCTGGTTGATCTCGTGCGCGATGGACGCCGCGAGTTCACCCATGACGGTGAGATGAGAAGTCCGAGCGAGGTCAGACCGAGCACTGCGCAGAGCGGCTTCGGTTTTCTGCCGCCGAGCATTCTCTTCCATCAATTCCGCATAGAGCCGCGCGGCCTCGAGCGAGTTGGCCGCCTGGGGGGCGAGCACCTCCAGCATCGCTATCTTTCCGGGCGTAAAGACGTCCTGCGCGAGATTGTTTTCGAGGTACAGCACACCGACCAGAACGCCCTGTTTCAGGAACGGCAGGCAAAGCAGAGAGCGGGCGGGATGAAGCGCAAGGCTTGCCGTATGCTGAGGCAGCGCTTGAGAGCTGGCATTGCCGAACGACGCCGATTTACGGGTCCGCACGACGGTATAAAGAACCGAAAGAGGTACATGATCATCCGTCGGCGTCGCAACTCCAACATCGACAACGACATTCTCGTCGATCACCCGCCCCGTTGCTTCGATGCGCGCCTCGTCGTTACGCATCAGTAGCAGCACGCCATATTGAGCGCCCGCATGGACGATCATGCTCTTCATCAGCGACTTGATGAGCTGATCGAGAGCAATTTCCTCCGACAAGGCTTGCGCGGTTCTCATGGCGACCGACAAATCAAGATGTTCCTGGCCGTGAAACACCTGACCGGAACTGACACGCGATTCCGTCGCCAGAAACGGGAACTGCGTCTCGAGCTGACGAAGCTTTCCGTGAGCGCCCCATCGACGATAGCTGGAATAGGCCAGACGCGCGTGATGAGCCGCAATGCTTTCGAGGCCAACATTCCTGGCATGACGGCTGGCAAGTTCGTACGCCAGGGCCTGCTCGTGGACGAACCCCTCCGAAGCGGCTGCACTCGCAGATTCTTCGTAAAATTTCATCGCCGCAAGGTCATCTCCCCGCAAACGCGCCAGCTCCGCGTCAATCAGGGTGAGCTTGTTCCGGAACGTTCCAGGATTAAGCGCGGCCCATGTCTCAAAGCGCTCGCGATGTTCAGATACCGATCCGAGCTTCTGGTTGTCTTCATCGGCCTCGACGCTCTGTGTCGCCGTCAAAGCTGCATACAGGCGATGATCGGACAGATTGATGTGCGCAGGCACAGACCACGCCAACTCACCGGCTTTTGCCAGAAAGGTCGCCGCATTCTTCAGATCGCCATATAGAAAGAAACATTCCCCCCGCAACAAATAGGTCCAAAAGAACAATGCGGACATTGGCTGCCTGCCGGCCGCGGATACCGCCGAATCGGAGCCGTAGGCGAGCTCCCAGATTCCGACCGGGGTCGTTGCTCCTTGCTGCAGAGATTTCACAAATTCGAATTGCGTCGATACCAGATCGACAATGTCCTCATACCCTGCTCCCCTGGCAATCTTCAGGAGTGGCTCCAATTCTTCCTCGACGACGGATAGTTCTTCTCCCATTACGAGGAGATCCGACACAATGTGATTGCAGCTATAGCAAAGCCATCGCAGTCCCGGGCTTGCGTTGCCGGCCATCTTCGCTTCCCTCGCGCGCCCGATGGCATATGAGAGCGGCCGCGTCCAAACGCCCACCTGATCGAGCGCGAGCAGCGTCACGGTTCGATACTTTTCGTATCCATGCCGGTCGACGAGCGCCAACGCGACCTCGGCGTAGGCAAGGCCTTCGCTTGGCTCATCGTGGGTTGCGGCCAAGCTTACCCCAAACCAGGCAAGACCCTGGACGGAAGCCGGGGTCACGCCGTGCTCCAAGGTGAGCTGCACCATGACCGCCAGATGCAGGAACATCAAGCCGCGGCTCGGGAAGAACATAGATGCTTCGAGCGCGGTTAGCAGCGCCATCGCGGCTTCGATCCTCGGATTGCTCACCAGCGGAAGATCGACGATGTCCGCGATGCTCCTTCCCTTGAGACCCTGCTTGACCGCGTCGTAAGCGGCCGCCAATTGTTCGCCCGACGGCTGCGATGGCAGATCGACTCCGAGGAGGCGCAGTCCGGAGAGCGCAGTCTCGGTCGCGCCGCGGAAGTCCGACCGCACAGTTTGCAGGGCGGCTTTCAGACGGTGGGCCTCGGCCTTGTCGAAATCGGTTTTCAGTCTGTGGAACAGACCGTTGACTTCGGTCATCGCTGCGTCCAGGTCGGCGGTCGCAAGCAGGCATTCGGCGCGAAGCACGGCAATCTGTCGCGCCAAGTTGTAGTGCGCCGTCCATCGGTCCGCACCGAGGAGTTGGTTTGCCGTCGCCAGATACGATAAGGCTTGCGTGCGTGCGGCAGCGACCACGGCCCGCTCTGCTGCCGCGATCAGTCCTTCGACGAACTGGCAGGTCCGTTGTGTGTCCAGCGACGTTCCGACAGAGAGCTCGATCTGGCTGGCAATTTCGAAAGCGGCGTCCTGGAGGCGCTCCCGCCAAACATCGAACATCGCAACGGCAATTGCCGCATGCTGGATTGCGCGTTCAGTTGCCGGAGTCAATTCGTATGCGGCCTCTTGCACACGATCATGCGAGAATGCCAGCGCGCCATCGCTCATCACGATCAGGCCGGCCTTCTCAGCCGGCTCCAGACGACGTCGAAGCTCTTCGACCTCAACAGACGCCACACGCGCCAGCAGAATGTCATAGGCACCTGCACCGATGCACGCGAGAAGACGAAGCACTTCTCTCGTTCCGGGCGGCAATCGCCCGAATCTCAGGATCAGAAGGTCGACGACATTAACTGTTTGTTGGTGGCCGGCGACGGCCACGACGTTCCAAGTCCACCGCTGCAGCTCATCATTGTATTGGACAGCGCGTTCATCGACAAGCGCCCGTATGAGCTGTGTCGCGTAGAACGGATTTCCTCCAGTCTTTTCATGCACGATCCGCGCCAGTTCATCCAGCGGCTGCTCGTATTCATCCAGCATTGCGGCGACGAAACGACCGACCTCACCGATCGTCAGCGGGAATAGAGAAAGATTCGAAGTGACAGAAGAATGACCGGTGACACCGCTCAAGAACCTATCAAAGCGCCGCGCCCGGATTGACTTGTCGCTGCGGTAGGCACCGACCAGAAAGAGGTTCTTCGGTCTCTCGGCGACAATCACCTCGATCAGCTCGAGGGTCGCGTTGTCGGTCCATTGAAGATCGTCAATGAAGAGAAGGAGTGGCGCCCCGTCAGTCGCAAATGCCTGAAAGAATGCCACCAGAGCTCGGTTGACCCGCAACGGGACCTGGTCAGCCGCTATATGATTTAAAGCCGGTTGCGGTCCGATGACCAGCTCCAGTTCAGGAACAAGATTCGCAATGAGTTGGGCGTGACCGCCAAGCTGCGCCAGCAACGCAATCCGCTTCGTCTCCAATTCCGAGCGCTTTCCGCCCAGAACCGTCATGATAAGGGAACGTGCCGCCTGAACGACGGAAGCATAAGGTGTCGCTGGCTGATACTGGTCGGGTTTTCCGGATGCAAATGACGCCGACATCCGGCCAACCGTCAGAGCCAGCTCTCCCACGAGGGCCGTCTTGCCCGCCCCTGCCGGGCCGGCGAGCAGGGCTATCTCGGCATCGCCAGTTCTGGCAACCCGCATATAGCCATCAGCTAATTCTCGCAGCTCCACATCACGACCAAACAGCCCGGGATTGCTTGTGAGCCTTCGCAGTCGGTCTATTCGACCGAGTTCGAATTGGGAAATGGCGCCGCCAGCAGTCCATTCCCTGGAGCATCGCCTGAGATCCGCTTCGAGAGTTGAGGCGCTCTGATATCTGTCCTGGGGGTCTTTCGCGACCAACTTCAAAATGAGTGCATCGAGCATATCCGGCACGTCGGCGCGGTAGGCGCTCGGAGGTCGAGGCTCCACGGCAATATGTGCATGCAGCCACTCGGCCGTCGTTTCCGCCATCAGCGGCAGCGCTCCGGTCAACACCTCGAACAGCGTGATGCCTAGCGAGTAGAGATCGGTCCGCTCATCGGCGTACGCGTCCGCGTGTCGCACTTCTTCAGGAGCGGCGTAGGCAACGCTCCGCTCTCGCCCCGCCGCAATTGACAAGCGATCGGAAGAATCAAGCACGCCGGATTGGCCAAACGATATCAACCTTATTGATCCATCGTCTTCTCTTACCAAATTCCACGGTGCGATATCACGATGCAGAAGCCTCCGTTCGTGAGCCAATGAAAGCGCATGAGAAGCTGCGAGCGCGATATTCAGGAAATGGTCGATCGGATCCCGATCGGCGCCGACCGAATGAATCGGCGTAGCGCCCGTGTCTCTGAACAGGAGAACCGGTCCTTCTGGGGTTCTGAATAATGCACTGGGTCTCAGCGCCCAGGCAGGATCCAGACGATCACGCAGGGCAAATTCATGCTCCAGACGTCGGCAACCGGAGTCGGATGCCCAACTCGCTCGAAATGCGAGCCAAACGATCCCCGACGTCGGATCCGTCATACGGAAGCATGCAACTTCGCCGTCGCTGCGGATGAGAACCGACAGAGCCCGATCGAGTATTGCCTTGTCCGGTACGAGTGGCGTCGAGGCATGGTCCTCTGACAAGTTTCGCCCCGCCGTCATCTGCCCACCAACTTAATGTCGATTACCCGTTCCTTCGGCGCTCGAATGCGGAACTATGGACGATCCGGCCGACAACGCGAGCGCCTCGGCCCTTCGAACGAGGTCGGCGACTGTTCTCACGCCCATCTTGCTCATGACATTCCGGCGATGGATCTTCACCGTGATTTCACTGAGCCCGATTTGGCCGGCGATCTGCTTGTTCATCAGTCCGGTCACGACATGCGCCATGACTTCGCGTTCGCGCGACGTCAGGGTCTCATAACGCGTGCGGATTTCATCTTTCGCCGCTGCTTCGGCTCGCCTCTGCGTATCGCGTTCGATCGCTGCCGTGACGGCATCGAGCATGTCCTGATCCCTGAACGGTTTGGACAGGAAGTCGACGGCACCCGCCTTCATGGCGCGGACAGTCATGGGAATATCGCCGTGGCCCGTCATGAAGATAATAGGCAGGTCGACGCCCTGCTTCGATAATTGGTTCTGAAGGTCAAGTCCACTCAGACCCGGAAGTCGAACGTCGAGCACGATGCATCCTGGCACATCCGGTGCTGAACTCTGGAGCAACTCAGCCGGAGAACCAAACAGCCAGGTGTCCAGGCCGACGGATCGCAGCAGGCTGTCCAATCCCTCACGGACTGTACGATCGTCATCCACGATGATCACAAGTGATTTGGGACGAGAGGTCGTCGTGAGAGTTTTCCAATGTCGGTCCCTCATCACGACGGCGGATGATCCTCAATCAAGAACGCGTAGGATGGACGCAGGCATTTGGCCTGCTGTCTGCGCGAGGTAACCGTAAACCGTGCTCTGCCCTGCTTCTTGGACATTCTCGTCGTCCTTGGCACATATTGACTTCGTCGGGGACGGCACAAGGATGCATATCAAGGACGTGGACGGTGGCAAATACGGCTCGAAAGCGCGCTTCCAATTTGATGAAATGTTTCCTGCAACTCTTTGTTGCGGCTCTCTGAATGCGCGATCCTTGGCGCGAGCGATGAGGAGGGCTCGAGGGTCGGCCCGCAGCAATCATATCTTGGTATAGTTTCGCTACCCCAAGAGAGTAGAGGCACGCGAGTGGCAGTGGGTTTTGTTGGGGCAGGCCGGTGCGTAAATATAAACAATGACATCGTCGATCGATAACGCGACCACAACCCCCGCACCTGGCCAAGGCAGACATCCTATGAAATTTGCCATAAGCCGCACGTGACGCTTAGTCGCGGGCGTGAAGCAACTCCAGAGAGCACTCCGATCATCGCCGTCTCGTTCCGCATGAGGCTCATGACCAAAGCCAAGCCGCTCGAATCAAAATGACGTCGAAGCCAGCCATCGCAATTGTCGATGATGATGATCTTGCCCGTGAGGGAACGGGCAGCCTCATGCGATCACTGGGTTACAGCATCCAGATGTTTTCGTCGGCCGAGGCATTCCTGCAGGCGGACGTCGTAGGATTCGACTGTCTGATCAGTGACATCCAGATGCCGGGCATGTCGGGCCTTGATCTGCAAATGGCGCTCAAGAGGCGAGCTCCGCATTTGCCAGTGATTTTCTTGACGGCTTTTCCAAATGACCGATCGATGGCGATCGCCTCGAGCAGTGGCGCGCGTCAGTATCTTGAAAAGCCCTGCCCGCCAGACGATCTCTGCTCGTGTGTGGCCGATGCGATCGAGAGAACGATGCGGGGACAATCGGGAGGCGATTGATCACGTTCCAACCACCTTGAGGGCCGTAGCGCGTCGATCCGCAAGCCCAGCGAGCCAATTCGCATTGGCTGCTGGGCGGGTAGCCGTCGAGATAGCAGGCCGGCTAAACGCTCTGCTCGGGGAAAGGGCCTATCCACATCAAGTCAAAAGAGTGTGGGGAAAAGTGGTAGCGGGAGACCGCTACATCGCTAAACTCACTATTTCGGAAGCGCTGTTTTCTTACCGGAGAGCATCCTAACTCGGAACGCCGGATCTCGATAGGCCGCCAAAAACCGCCGTTCATGCGCTATCCGTCGCCGCCAAAAATGATCGGCGAGTAGGTTCAAATCGGGGATCATGGCCGTCGGTGCAACTTTGCGCATACGCGCGTCGGCCGCTGGAAGGCTGAATGGAGGTTTGAAGGTGCGGTGGTCTGGCTCTTTGGTGCCGACGCACCGCGATGCGGCTTACCGTCGTCGGTTTAGGAATTGTGGCCCGGCTACATAGGATCTAATCATTCAGAAACCGTCGTTGTGATGGCCTGCAGTAGCGCAAATGAAAATGTCGCGCCCCCTTCTGGCTCGTTCGTCGCAACAAGCTCGCCGCCATGCTCGCGCACGATGCCGTAGCTGATCCAGAGGCCGAGCCCCGTGCCCTCGCCGACGCGCTTGGTCGTGAAGAACGGCTCGAAGATGCGGCTGATGTGATCCTTGTCGATTCCAGGACTATTGTCCGAAATCCGGAACAGGACCTCGCTGCCCTTGCGCGCCGCCGAGACGACCAGCCGAGGCGCCTCGGTGCCGCGCATGGCGTCAATGGCGTTTTCGACCAGATTGACGATGACCTGGTGCAATTGGCCTTCGTTTCCGGAGATCCAAAGCCCGGGCTCGATATCCATCTGCAGGTCGATGCGTTCCTGCTTGGTGCGGACGGCCCACAGCACTGCTGTGTTGATCAACCGCTCGATATTGACCCGCTCGACCTCGCCGAGCTTGCTGAAAGAGAGCCGGCGCAGGTTCTTCACGATCTCGCTGATGCGGACGGCGCCCTCCATGGTGCCCTCGATCAGGGGACCGAAGTCCTCCAGGACGTCGTCGATGCGCAGGCTCTTCTTCAGCGCGGCGAGATCGCTCGCCCGGCCCTCGCCGTGGATTGCATCGAGGTAGGCAACGATGGCGGCTCGGTAACGGATCAGCGTGTGAATGTTGCCGTAGACGAAGCTGATCGGATTGTTCAGCTCGTGCGCGACGCCGGCGACGAGACGGCCGAGGCTCGCCATCTTCTCCTGCTCGACCAGCTGCCGTTGGGCGCGCTGCAATTCGTGATGCGCCTTGTGCAGCGCCTCGTAGGCGCGGCGCAGCTCGCCGATCGGCCGGCCCGTCAGCACCACGCCGATGAAACGGCCGCGGTGATCGTGGCGCGGCGAACTGTTGATCGCGAACAGATCTGTGCTGCCGCCATCCCTCAAGAATCTCAGTTCGCCGTCGACGACGTCGGGCGTGCCGCGCGGCTTCAACAACGGCACCAGCTTGGCACCGTCCGCCGCATCGATGACGTCGGCGATGTTCCTGCCGACGACATCCCCGACGCTGCGGCCGAGCGCATGCTGAAACGCGGAATTGACCTGCTGCACCAGCCCCCTGGCGTCACAGACGACAAGGATATCAGAGACGGATTCGATGACGTTGGTGACGAAAGCCTGCGCTTCCTCGAGCTCCGCGAGCAACGTCAATGCGAACACCCGAGTGCACTCGCGTACGACAGCGCACGACGGCGGCGGTTTGAATATTTCCGGACACCCAGGGTGACGAGGAAATTTTTTGCGAATGCGCCAGCCACAGTGAGGCATCGCGCAGAGGCTGGTCTGCCAATATCGGGAACAAATTCCGCAAGCGTTCGCCGCTGTTCACCAGCGTCTTATTCAACCAATATTCAACGAAAGCGGCTGACGGCTACCTAAGTGCCTGAGTTTGCTGGCGCTCCCTAGGGGAATCGAACCCCTGTTTCAGCCTTGAGAGGGCCGCGTCCTAACCGCTAGACGAAGGGAGCGTATGGGCTAGCCAATAGCCGCGAAATTTGTTCGCCGCAAGGACCGATCGGCCGTTTTACGGCTCATTGGCAAATTTCAGCTTTCCGGCTGGCTTCAGGGTGTGGGCGTCGAAGGTGCGGATTTCGGTAACCCCGCCGATGTCGAGCGTGACCACGAGGCGGTCGCCGGCGACCCCGGACGCGACGATCCTGGCGCCCTTCGGCAGGGTGGCGGTGACGTCGCCCACGGCTTCCACCGCCCTTCCCTCCGACTTGAAAAGGCGGTAGCCCACCGCGATCAGGACGGCGCAGACGGCCAGCGCCGTCGTCAACCCCGCGATCAGCATCATCCGCCGCACCCGCGCGAACAGCGCGGCCTGCTCGGGGCTCGGTTCGGGAACAGCGGTATCAGACGTCGTCATGGAAAGCTTTGGCTCTGCGCAGAGGTTGGAAGTCGTGGTCGAGGGCGACGAGGGTTCGGCCCGGCTCGACCGCGTGCTGGCGGCGCGCCTGCCAGACCTGTCGCGATCAAGGCTGAAAGCCCTGATTTTGGCGGGCGCCGTGAGCCTGAAGGCCACCGAGGTCCGCGACCCCGCTTATCACGTCGCATCCGGCGATACGATCACAATCGACGTGCCGGAAGCGGCCCCGCCGGAGCCCAAGGGCGAGGATATCGCCCTCGATATCGTGTTCGAGGACGACGACATCATCGTCATCAACAAGCCCAAGGGCCTGGTCGTCCACCCCGCCGCCGGGCACGAGACCGGGACGCTGGTTAACGCGCTGATCGCCCATTGCGGCACCTCCCTGTCGGGCATCGGCGGGGTGCGCCGGCCCGGCATCGTGCACCGGCTCGACAAGGATACGACCGGGCTGATGGTGGTCGCCAAGAACGACCTCGCCCACGCCTCGCTGTCGGCGCAGTTCGCCGACCACGGCCGCACCGGCGCGATGCGGCGCGGCTACATGGCCTTCGCCTGGGGGGTGCCGAACCGCCATCGCGGCACCGTCGATGCGCCGATCGATCGCCATCCACATGCCCGCGAGAAGATGGCGGTGCGCCAGGGCGGCCGCGAGGCGGTGACGCATTGGGAGATCCTGGAGAGTTTTGCGGGGCGCGACGGCAAGCCGATCGCTGCCCTGCTCGCCTGCGAGCTCGAGACCGGACGCACCCATCAGATCCGCGTCCACCTCGCCCATATCGGCCATCCCCTGATGGGCGATGCGGTCTATGGCCCCCATTTCAAGACCAAGGCCAACCAGCTCGGCTCCGAGTCGCAGGCCTCCCTGGCAGCGCTTGGACGGCAAGCCCTGCATGCTTATTTGCTGGTATTGGAGCACCCGAGGACCGGAGAACTTCTCCACTGGGAAGCGCCTCTGCCGGAGGATTTGCTTCTCCTGGAAGGCTCCCTCAAAGCGGCGCTATGACGCAGGCCATTTTGGAAAAGCTTGACATTACAAAAAGTTATAGCTGCCACACGGGGACGTGACGTCAGCAATCCTTCCCTTTTTGCCCCCCGTTGGGGTATATTGCGCCTGCGTTGGAAATGACCAACGGAACATCGCAGCCCGGCCGGCTTTGACAAAGCGGTCGTCTGCCTGGCCCGCCGCTATCGGGGGCCTGAACCTTTGGAGGGGCTTCACAATGGCCCGTACCGCTGCTTTGCCGGTCCTCAATGGAGAATCCGGCTTATCCCGTTACCTTGGCGAAATCCGCAAATTCCCGATGCTGGAACCCCAGCAGGAATACATGCTCGCCAAGCGTTGGCGCGAACACGATGATCGCGACGCTGCACACCAACTCGTCACCAGCCATCTCCGGCTCGTGGCCAAGATCGCCATGGGCTATCGCGGCTACGGCTTGCCGATCTCCGAGGTCGTCTCGGAAGGCAATGTCGGCCTGATGCAGGCGGTGAAGCGTTTCGAACCCGAGAAGGGGTTCCGTCTCGCCACCTACGCGATGTGGTGGATCAAGGCGTCGATTCAAGAGTACATCCTGCGTTCCTGGTCGCTCGTGAAGATGGGCACCACCGCGAACCAGAAGAAGCTGTTCTTCAACCTGCGCAAGGCGAAGAGCAAGATCAACGCGCTGGACGAAGGCGATCTCCGCCCCGACCAGGTGAAGATCATTGCCAAGCGCCTCGGCGTCACCGATCAGGACGTGATCGACATGAACCGCCGCCTCGGTGGCGACGCGTCGCTCAACGCTCCGATCCGCGACGACGGCGAAGCCGGCGAATGGCAGGACTGGCTGGTCGACAACACGCCCAACCAGGAAGCCCTGATGGCGGAGCACGAGGAGTATGATCACCGCCGCGACGCGCTGAATGGTGCGATGGGCGTGCTCAACCCGCGCGAACGCCGCATCTTCGAGGCCCGTCGCCTCGCCGATGAGCCGATGACGCTGGAAGATCTTGCCGCCGAGTTCGGCGTGTCGCGCGAGCGCGTCCGCCAGATCGAGGTCCGCGCCTTCGAGAAGGTGCAGTCCGCGGTCAAGGGCACGATCGCAAGGCAGGAACAGGCCGCGCTGGAAGCCGCGCATTAAGCGCAGGGTTTTAGCGCCAGGAATTGGCGGATCGAAAAAGACGAAAAGCCGGCGGCAGCGCCGGCTTTTTTGTTGGGGTCTTCACCTCGCCCCACTTGCGGGGAGAGGTCGAATTCGATCGCAGATCGAATTCGGGTGAGGGGCACGCTCCGCGAGTTTCTCTGTCACCTCCCTTGCGGAGACTCCCCTCACCCCGACCCTCTCCCCGCAAGCGGGGGCGAGGGGGAAGAAGCCGCTCAATAAAACGCGCGAAAATGATCCGCGAGCGATTCCGGCTCGACCTGGTCTTCCAGTTGCGCCGGGGTCTCGTCGAGCAGCGCGCTCGCCTGCGTCTTGTAGTCGGCGGAGACGACATCGGGCTGATCATTGCCGCGGCTGAGCATGCCGCGATAGGCCTCGTATGCGGCCTGCGTGCCGATGAAGATGCAGGCGCAATGCAGCAGCTCGGCATAGAGATAGCGAACGTTGCCGCCGTTCCCGTGCATCACGAAGCGATGCGGCGGCAGCGCGCGCAGCGCCTTCTGGTCCGCGATGGTGTTTCCGGACTACTTCTTCAAACGCGTGCTGGCCGCAGACGGGCCGCCGGCATTGCCGCCTCGGCCGGGATTGATGCGGCGGTTCTTCGGGTGGATGTCGGAGGCGGTCTAACTCTGCTTCGCCTCTCCCCTCGCAAGAGAAGGGAAGTGCGCGCGTGCATGATCATTCCGGCTCAATCGTGCTTGTCGCGGGACGTCGGCTGGTGTAAGTGCTGCGGCCCCGGCGCAAGCCCGCGCCGTTCTGCTCACGCTCTCAAGGGAGGCGGCATGAAGTTGAGATCGACACGTTCCGACCGCCGCCGCCCACCGGGGACCGGCGACCGGTCATGAGCTGAACGCCGCTTCGCGGCTGTTCCTGCATTTCATCCCATCTGGTTACGAGGGGCGTGACGCAACACGGCGTCGCGCCGTGTCGTCATGTATTTGCGGTTCGTTACACCGCTCATCCACCCGCACAGCCGGGTGGAGAGCGGCTTCTTTCGTGCGTCCTGGTACATCCAGCGGAACAACTGTCCCGACTGGCTTCGGCGGGAGCTGGAGGACCAGTTCGACTGGTTCGCAAGGCATCTGCCGTTTCCGGGGCGCATCGCGCGGCACTTCAAGCGGCGCGACTCGATCTGGGGCATTTGCTGGTTCGATCCACGAGCCCGCGAAGCGGTCAGCCGCGCGCGTTACTGCGCCTGGCTGCTTGAGGAAGGTGGCCTGCCGGTGCGCACGATCGTGACCTCGCACCAGCGCGAGGTGATCTGGCGCGATGCGCACCAGATCGTCACAAAGCCTTCGGCCGACCTGCCCAAGGCCTTCCCTTGAACGGGGAAGGCTCGCTAAAGCGCGATGAGATCTCGATGGATCGTCATCGCGCTTTAGCTCTACTCTCCCCAGGTCCGCGCCAGCGTCGCGAGCCAGCAGCCTTCGCAATAGCGGGCGTCCTTGTAGTCGATCCAGTTATGCGCATAGACGTGGTCGAGCGGAATGTCGTAGCGCGCACGCAGCACCTTCACGAGGACCTTCCACGCCGCGACCTGCGCCTCGGTGGGACCTGCAGTGACGTCGGGATAATTGCCCGCGAACTCGACGCCGATTGAGTTGTCGCGCACGACCTGGCGATAGGTCGCCTTGTTGTCGATGTACTTGTTGTCGTTGCGGTTGGCGCCGTCGCCATGGGTTGGCACCAGGTTTTCGGCGACCGCCCAATAGATCGTGCCGTCGGTCTCGACCCACACCGTGACGCCGCGGCGCGTCGGGTTCTTCGATTGCTCCGCCGCGCCGCCGCGGGCCGAGCCTGTCGGCCCCTCGGTCTGGTGCACGATGATGTTGCGCCAGGGATGGGCGTTCTGGACGTCGCCCCACGGCGCGAGCCAGACGATCTTCAGGCCGGGAATGTCGGGCGTGCCGGGGCGGCGCGCGAGCTTTGCGATCTCGGCGTCGGTTGCGGCGGCGGGGGAGATCAGAAGGGCGGCGAAAAGTGCCGCGAGCAGGCGAGAGATCATCATGCGGGTCCAGAAGCGGAGCCCAAGCCTACAGCATGATCCGGAAAAGTGCGCGGCGGTTTTCCAGACGGATCAAACAACAAGGCCTTTCAAGCAACAGGGTCTTGCGCGAATGTGCGCGCGGCTTCGCCAAACCCACCCGGCTCCGGCAACAGCGGCGGCGCCGGATCGTAGACGGCAAAATCGTTCTTGCCGTTCTTCTTGGCGGCATAGAGGGCGTGGTCGGCATGCGCGATCAGGCGGTCCGGGAATTGGCCGATGCCGCGGTCCCACTCCGCAACGCCGATCGAGATCGCGATCGGGATGTCCTTGGCAGTGCAGCTTGCGGCGTCCTGGCGGCAGACCTCGAGCACGCGGCGGGCGATCGCGGCCGCCTCGCGCAGGGAGGAGGACGGCAGCACGACGCAGAACTCGTCGCCGCCGGTGCGGGCGAGCATGTCGCCGGGCCGAAGCCGCGTCTGCGCCATCAGGGTGAAGTGCCGCAGGCAGGCATCGCCCGCGGCATGGCCATGGGTGTCGTTGATGGACTTGAAGCCGTCGAGATCGATCACCAGCAGCGAGAACGGCTCGCCGCTGCGCTCTGAACGGGCGCATTCCTCCGACAGGCGCTGCAACAGATGCCGACGGTTGGCGACGCCGGTGAGATCGTCGAGCAGCGCGAGGTCGGCAACTTCGCCCCGCAGGCGATCCATCGCCATCAGCAGGAAGCCGAAATTGAGCGTCATCGACAGGAACAGCAGCCCCAGCACCATGACGGCGTGGGTCTGGCCACCGGCCCTTGCCGAGAAATCATAGCCGAGCAGATTGCCCATCGCGCGGATCAGGAAGATCACGATGATGCTCAGGATCACGATGCCGGACAGCTTGGCGCCGGGACTGGCGCGGCCTTCCGGCGGCCACAGCAGCAGGCGCAGCGCCAGCACCAGCGGCAAGGCCTGGCCGATCGTGTAGCTGAGCATGCGCAATTGCACATGCTCGAAACCGATCATGAAGACCACGACGCCGGCGAAGCTCAGACCACCCGTTACGGTCATGACGCGCCAGGACACGGGCCGATCGTAGAAGCGCTGGATGCCCATGGCGGCAAGGCAGCTCGCTGCGATGACGCCGGCAGCGCCGGACAGGAGCGGCAAAGGAGAGGAGACGAACAGGCGCGCCAGCGCCGTCATCGCGCCGGCGGCTCCGACGAAGGATGATGCCATCCAGAACCGCGCGGCCGCGAATTTCGGATAGGAGCGCGTCACGTAGGCCCAGATCAGGCCGAGCGCCAGGAAGTTGACGACGAACACCGTCCAGAGTGTCGGTACGTTCAGCATGGCGCCGGCAGCACGCGCAGCGTCCCGCCCCCCATCTGTGGCAGCCGTTCGTCCATCACCCGTCCCCGTTTTCTTGCGGGAAACAATGCGCGGGTTGCACTTAACGGAGTCTCACTGCGATCCGTCAAAGCGCGCCCTTGGTTTTGGATTCATGAACGCGGCGCGCGCATTGTCGGATCGTTAGGCATGTCGTGGACGGCGCTTCGATGCGGATTCGCGGGCATAAATCACCCAAAAACGCATCTGAGCTGTGGATAACACGATGACACGGATGTGACAGCACGGGGCAGAAACCTGCGAATCTGCTGAGCTTGTGATCGAGGATGTTGCGAGGCTGGCCCTCCGCCGAGCATCCCTCGTGTCGCGTTTAACCATGAACCCTTGAGAGGATACTATGGCTAAGAAAGCGAAGAAGGCGAAGAAGGCGACGAAGAAAAAGGCCAAGAAGGCCGCCAAGAAGAAGTAACGCAGCATGTTCTTTTGCCCGGGTGGAGTCTCCCTCCGCCCGGGCGTCAGACAAGGTTGGTTTGAAGGTGGCGGGCGCGAGGCCCGCTTTTTTATTGCATCTTCGATGCAATCCGACCTCTCCCCGCAAGCGGGGGAGAGGTAAAGAAAGAAGGGCGCGTGTTAGAGGCGCGGATGCTCGAGCGTCCTACCGTTCCGCAAACGCCAGCTTGGCACCGAGCGCGGCAAAGCCCGCCGCAAAGCTGCGACGCAGCCAGGCCATGACGCGGGGCCGTGAGATGACGCGCTCGCGGACCGAGGCGGCGCAAAGGCCGTAGACGACGAACACGGCAAAGGTCATCGCCATGAAGGCGCCGCTCAATTCCAGCATCCGCGCCAGCACATGGGCCTCATCCACCGCAATGAACTGCGGCAGGAAGGCGAGGAAGAAGATCGACAGTTTCGGATTGAGGATGTTGATCAGGAAGCCGGTGGCGATGACGCGGCCGCTCGACCGCTCCTTGATCTCGCCCTCGACCGCCAGCGCCCCGGTCTCGCGCAGCGCCTGCCAGGACATGTAGAGCAGATAGAGCACGCCGCCCCATTTCAGCGCGGCGAAGGCGAGCGCGCTGGTGTGGAGCACAGCGGCAAGGCCCAGCATCGCCGCGACCATATGCGGCACGATCCCGAGCGTGCAGCCGAATGCCGCCGCGACACTGGCGCGCGAGCCACGGGTAAGTGCGGCGGCCAGGGTGTAGAGAACGCCGGTGCCGGGCGAGGCGACGACGATCAGCGAGGTGAGCAGGAAGGACCAGGACATGGGCCGACCCTATCACCCCGCCGCGCGGCGAGAAAGCGAACCGTCGCAATCAGCCGTCAGGACAATTGCGCTATCTCCGCCTCGCGCAGTACGTCCAGCGGCGCCCACGGCTTGGCCCAGAATTTCGCGCCATCGGGCAGCGGCTGCTTCAACGGGCGGCCTGAGGTCACGACGACGTCGAGCTTCGGATTGCGGTCCTTGGCGACATAGGCCAGCTCGACCCCGTTCATGCGGCCTGCGAGCTGCACGTCCGTCAGCATCAGACATAGCGCGCCGGCGTTCTTCTCCAGCACGCGTTCGGCAGCTTCCGCACTCTCACACTGGATGACCCGGTAGCCGCTCTCTTCCAGCAGCAGACAGAGCATCTCCCGCTGCATGGCGTCGTCTTCAACGATGAGTGCAGTCGAGCGAAATGGTTTTGATTGGCCCATCGGTGGCTCCCAATATTGCCTGCCGCCGTTCAAGTAACGTAGGTTAAAGTCGGAACCCGGCTCCAGTTCGGTTCCGTTCCGAAAAAAAAGCAAATCCTCGTTCCCTTTCCGGGACCTGACGGGAGGCATCATGACGGTGATTCGCGGCGCCGCCGCCATCACGGGAGCGGCGAGCGGCATTGGCCGCGCCCTTGCCATTGAGCTCGCCCGGCGCGGTTGCGACCTCGCGCTCGCCGATCGCGACGAGGCTGGGCTGAAGGCGCTGGCCGACGAGATCGGCAAGCAGCGCAAGGTGACCGTTCACCGCGTCGACGTCAGCGAGGCCGGCGACATTGCACAGTTCGCGCGTGATGCGACCGCCGCGCATCCACAGCTCGGCATCGTCATCAACAATGCCGGCGTGGCGCTGCTCGGCACGTTCGAGGAAAGCGACCAGGCGCAGATGGACTGGCTGTTCGACATCAATTTCTGGGGCGTGGTGCACGGCACGCGCGCCTTCCTGCCGCATCTGAAGACGCAGGCCGAGGCGCATATCGTCAACGTCTCGTCGATCTTCGGCATAATCGCGCCGCCGGGACAATCGGCCTATGCGGCGGCCAAATTCGCGGTACGCGGTTTTTCCGAGAGCGTGCGGCATGAGCTTGCGGTTGCGGGCAGTCCCGTCAGACTGTCGGTGGTGCATCCCGGCGGCATCGCCACCGCCATCGCGCGCAATTCGCGCACCGGGGTCGGCGTCACCGACAACGCACGGCGCTCGCAAATGATCGAGCGGTTCGACACCGCGGCGAAGACGACACCGAAGGACGCCGCGCTGCGCATCATCAAGGGCATCGAACGGAACGAGCCGCGCATCCTGATCGGCAACGACGCAAGATTCATGGACCTCTTGCAGCGCTTCCGCCCGGGCACCTATTGGGCGCCGCTGCAGCGCAAGCTGGAGAGGATGGCGAAGGGCGCGGGGAAGTAGTCAGGGACGCGACAGCGTCCCCACGTCGTCATTGCGAGGAGCGTAGCGACGAAGCAATCCAGACTGTCTCCGCTGAAGGATTCTGGATTGCTTCGCTGCGCTCGCTATGACGGTTGGAGCTCGCCTCACTGCCCTGCCAGCCGGTCCGCGAAATACCCGATCGTCTTGCGATACACCACCGCCCTGTTCCACTCCCGCATCGCCTCGAAATTGGCGGTGCCTTCGCCGTAAGGCTGACCCATCTTGAAGCCGTTGGTGTGGAGCAGGTTGGCGGTGGACGCGAGCACGTCGGGGACGCTGTGGCGGAGGTCGACATGGCCGTCGCCGTCGAAATCGACGCCGTATTTGACGTAGGACGACGGCAGGAACTGGGTCTGGCCGATCTCGCCGGCATAGGCGCCGATGAGGTCGCGCAGCGGCAGGTCGCCGCGCTGCACGATCTTGAGCGCGGCGAGCAGCTCGCCCTGGAACAGGTCAGTGCGGCGGCAGTCATGCGCGAGCGTTGCCAGCGTGCGGATCACCGGCAACTTGCCGATGTCGCCCTTGCCGAAATCGCTCTCCAGCCCCCAGATCGCGACCAGGATATAGCGCGGCACGCCGAACTGCTGCTCGATGCGCGAGAGCAAGGCGGCGTGCCGCTGCAGCAGCGCCCTGCCGCCATTGATTCGGCCCGGGCCGACGCGGGTCGAGACATACTGCTCAAAGCTCTTGTTGAAGGTGTAGCGCTGGCGCCGGTCGAAGGCGAGCACGGCACCGTCCTGGGTGATGCCGCTGAAGGCCGCGCTGGTCACGCTTCCCGAGACGCCGGCGGCCTGCGCTTCCGACGTCATGCTGGCGACGAAGCTGTTGAAATCGCCGCCGCAGCGCGCGGCCTCAGCCGACCCGCCGGCCCAACAGACGATGAAGGCGGCGGCGAGAAGCGGTCTCAGCATGTGGGACAATCCTTTGGGGCGATGCGTGGAAATCAGCAGGTAATCATGCCCGGGAACCGGATTCGCGTCAAAGCGGCAAAACCTCGCCAGAACCGATCTCATCTTGGGCGCGACTAAAGGGCAGCGCTCACCCTGTCCCCAACCGATCGAGATGACCATGCCGATTCCGCACCGGATGCTTGTTGTGCTCGCTTTGCTCTCGCTCCCGACCGCCGCCGCCGCGCAGACGCGCGATGCCGCAGGCGGACGCGACTATCCCGGCATCGGCCGCTTCGCTGGCAGCGTCATCACCGGCTATGTCGTGAAGGATTTTGACGCGGCGCGGATGCAGGCGGCGGCCTTCAAGGACGGCCAGCCGACCGACGCGCGGCGGCTCGAGGGCCGGATCTTCCGCATCGCCTACCGCACCAATCCCGGCCCCTCGATTCTCGAAGTCTCCCGCAATTTCGAGACGCAGCTTGCGAAAGCCGGTTTCGAGACGCTGCTCGCCTGCGACACCGACGCCTGCGGCGCCATTCCGTTCACGGAGGCCATCGACACGCTGCCGGTGCCGCAGATGTGGGTCGACGGCTTCAACTACCGCTATGTCGCCGGCCGCAAGACCGAGGGCGGCCGCGAGACGTTTGCCAGCGTCATCGTCAGCCAGAACAACCAGGAGATCTACGCGCAGGTGACCGTCGCCGAGTTAGGGGCGATCGCGAACAAGATGGTCGATGCCGCGGCGATGGCCAAAGGCCTCGGCGAGACCGGCCACATCGCGCTCTACGGCATCTATTTCGACACCGACAAGGCCGTGCTGAAACCCGAGAGCCGCCCGACGCTGGAGCAAATCGCAAAGCTCTTGACCAGCGAGCCGCAGCTCAACGTCTTCATCGTCGGCCACACCGATAGCCAGGGCGCCTATGAATACAATCTCGACCTCTCGAAGCCCCGCGCGGAGGCGGTGGCGGCCGAGCTGGTGAAGAGTTTTCGGATTGCGCAGCCAAGGCTGCGCACCGCCGGCGTAGGGTTGCTGGCGCCGGTCGGCTCGAATGCAACGGACGCCGGCCGTGCGCTGAACCGGCGGGTCGAGCTGGTGGCGCCGTAACTCTCTCTCGTCATTCCGGGGCGCAACGAAGTCGCGAGCCCGGAATCCATTAAGCGGCAGAGTCGGTGGCGAAATGGATTCCGGGCTCGCCCTGCGGGCGCCCCGGAATGACGGATGAGAGAGATCGCGCTACAATGTCGATGCTTGCGCCGCGCTGTCAGTCGATGCGTTGAGCCAGCATTGAGGCCATCGTCATGCCGACCCGCCCCTCCCTCCTCCGCATTCCCCTGTTCCGCCTGCTCGCCATCAACCTCGCGATCGGCGCCTGCGCTGCGGTTCTGCTCGTCGGCGGCCTGCTCTGGCTCAATCCCGGGCATCTACGCGAGCTGATCTTCGCCGACCGCTCGCCCGGCATTCCGCTTCTCGTCCTGCTCGTCTCTTTCCTCATCACGTTCGGGTCTGCCGCGATGGGCAGTGCGATCATGGCGCAGGGGCGTAAGGACGATGAGGACAAGCACGACGGCGGGCACGGATCGCGACTCGCAATACAGGAACTGGCACAGCGACCCCGCACGCGTTGAGATGTGCAGTGCAAGGTGGAACTCGTCCCGCGTGCAATGCATAGGCGCCATACAAGCATCTGGAAAAGATGCAGCTCTGCGCGCTTTGATACGCTACGCGCGACTCTCGCTGCATCGCGAGAGTCAATAACGTGAATAAAGTGTTTTGATTGTCCAACTATCTGCGCTCGAAATGCGCGACAGCGGCGCGCGTGACCGACGCATATCTGATGCGCACACTGCGACATCGACGCCTCCACGATTTGCCTTGCCATCACATGGCGATGGTACTAGCCTTCTATTTTAGGTTGTTGCCCTGCCAGCCCCGGGCGACGCTGAAGGCCAAAAATAAACGGCGGGCTTTGCGGCCCGCCGTTTATTGAGGGTCCACATCGGACCTGAAGCGCCGGGCGCTCCATCCTGAAAACTCCCCTCTGACATGATATCGTCGATCGGTTGCGCAGCCGATTCCGCTTCTATTGGCGTGCGCAACGCGCGAAGTCATTTGACTGCGACGCCCTGATCGACGACAAGCCGCCATGGCCAAAAAACCCGGAACCAATCCCAAAGGCGAATTCGCCTTCTTCAACGTCGTCTATGAAGACGATTCCCAGCGCTCCAACCGCCGCGTCCCCGCCGAGCTGCTCGGCGGCCTCGACGGCGACGAACCCGCGCGCGGCTTCATCATGGAGCAGGACCGCGAGATCGCCGAAAAATCCGGCCGCCCGCCGCTCGAGATCAAGCGGATCGAGCGGGTGGGAGTGAAGAAGAAATAGGCCGACATTTTGTTTGAGCATGATCTCGTCGGAAAACCGCTTCACACTTTACGCTAGCGCGGCCCTTCGGGTCCGGATCATGCTCTAGCAGGCGCTCACCAGCGCCCGCACCACTTATTCCAGGCAAACAGCAGATCGGCAAACCGGTCGTAGAAGAACCGCGTGAACGGCAGCGTCAGGCGATTGCCGAACAGCGCCGCAAGCCACCCCTCCCCCGGCGTTATCCGCCAGAGCGCAATCGCGACATCCGCACCGACGATGAGCCGGCCGGCCTCATCGGTCGCATGCAGGCGCCGCCTGATGTCGTCGAGCGACGCACCGAAATGCACCAGCGCATCAGGCTGCTCGTTGATGTCCTTAAACTCGACATTGCCCGCCCGCACCAGCGCAAGCAGCTTGTTGCGCTGCCAGTCGATGCCGGCGTCGCAGACTGGGCAGCGGGTGTTGTACCAGACGGTGAGATGGGAGTCGGGCATAGCTTGACAGGGTTGAAAACCAAGTGGAACGAGCCACGAAGGCGGAACGAGCAAACAACGGCAGCGACTACTTTGCGGTTGACTATCGCCCCGAAGAAATCCCGGCGCCAGCACAAAGAAAAACGGCGGGCTTTCGGCCCGCCGTTTTCGTTTGGATGGATGCCCAGGCCACGCCCGAGCATAGCGATCCGAATTAGTTGTCCAAAAAGCTCCGCAGCTTCCTCGACCGGGACGGATGCTTCAGCTTGCGCAGCGCCTTCGCTTCGATCTGACGAATACGTTCGCGCGTCACCGAGAACTGCTGGCCGACTTCTTCCAGCGTGTGGTCGGTGTTCATGCCGATGCCGAAGCGCATGCGCAGAACGCGCTCTTCGCGTGGGGTGAGCGAAGCCAGCACGCGCGTGGTGGTCTCGCGCAGGTTGGACTGGATCGCGGCGTCGATCGGGAGGATCGCGTTCTTGTCCTCGATGAAATCGCCGAGATGTGAATCCTCTTCGTCACCGACCGGCGTTTCGAGCGAGAGCGGCTCCTTGGCGATCTTGAGGACTTTCCGCACTTTCTCCAGCGGCATGCCGAGCTTTTCGGCCAATTCCTCAGGAGTGGGCTCGCGGCCGATCTCGTTGAGCATCTGGCGGCTCGTGCGCACGATCTTGTTGATCGTCTCGATCATGTGCACGGGGATGCGGATGGTGCGGGCCTGGTCCGCAATGCTGCGGGTGATCGCCTGCCGGATCCACCACGTCGCGTAGGTCGAGAACTTGTAGCCGCGGCGATACTCGAACTTATCGACCGCCTTCATCAGGCCGATGTTGCCTTCCTGGATGAGGTCGAGGAACTGCAGGCCGCGGTTGGTGTACTTCTTCGCAATCGAGATCACGAGACGGAGGTTGGCTTCCACCATCTCCTTCTTGGCCTGACGGGCTTCGCGCTCGCCCTTCTGCACGGAGTGCACGATCTTGCGGAATTCGATGATCTCGAGACCGGTCAGCGCCGCGAGCTGATGCACCTCGTGACGGAGGTCCTTGATGCGGTCCTTCTCGTGGTGGACGAAGTTCTTCCAGCCCTTGGCCGACAGTTTCGAGACACGGTTGAGCCAGCGCGGATCGAGCTCCGAGCCGGTGTAGTTGCGCAGGAAGTCCTCGCGCGCGACGCCATGGCTGTCGGCAAGACGCATCAGCCTGCCCTCATGCGAGACGAGGCGCTTGTTGATGTCGTAGAGCTGCTCGACGAGTGAGTCGATACGCGCCTGGTTCAGGCGCAGCGACTTCACCTCGACGATGATCTCGTCCTTGAGCTTGCGGTACTTGCGCTCCTGGTGCGGCGACAGCGAGGGACCATGCGAGGTGCTCTCGAGCTGGTTCTGGATGTCCTGCTCCTGAAGCTTGCGCAGCTTCTTGTAGCTCTCGGCGATCTTGTCGAAGATCTCGACGACCTTCGGCTTGAGCTCGGCCTCGATCGCCGCGAGCGACATCTGGTTCTCGAACTCGTCGTCCTCGTCCATGTCGGCTTCGGCCGCGGCCTCGCCCGGATCCTTCTCCTCGCCGCCCTGGCCGCCGGGGGCGGGCTGCGCGGCGCGGAACGGGGTCGGCGCCGGCGGCGCTGCGGGCGGCGCGACATGCGCGGGCGCACCGGTCGCGGCGGCCTGGCCGCCTTCGGCCGAGGCTTCGCCGCTCTCACCGTTGGGACCGGCGATCATCGCGGTGTTCATGCCGCCCTTGGCGTCGGGGCCGGCATAGGTCGCTTCGAGATCGATGATGTCGCGAAGGAAGATCTTGCCTTCGTTGAGCTCGTCGCGCCAGATGATGATGGCCTGGAAGGTCAGCGGGCTTTCGCAGAGGCCCGCGATCATCGCCTCGCGGCCGGCCTCGATGCGCTTGGCAATCGCGATTTCGCCTTCGCGGGACAGCAGCTCGACCGTGCCCATCTCGCGCAGATACATGCGCACGGGATCGTCGGTGCGTTCGCCCGGCTCGCTCTTCTTGACCTCGGTGACGGCCTTTTGCGTAACTTCGACGAGCTCGTTGTCGGTCTCGTCCTCGCCACCCTCGTCCTTGTCTTCCTCGCCTTCGCTATCGTCGGCTTCGGTGACGTTGATGCCCATGTCCGAGAGCATGGACATGATGTCCTCGATCTGCTCGGGGGAGGTTTGGTCCGACGGCAAGACTTCGTTGAGCTGATCGAAGGTCACGAAGCCGCGCTTCTTGGCCTGCTTGATCATCTTCTTCACTGCCGCGTCGGACAGATCGAGCAAGGGAGACGGCGCGTCCTGGGAGTCCTTCTCCGGCGCGTCCGCTGCCTTGTCGTCTTTTTCCTTGTCCTTCGCCTGCAGCGTCTTTGCCTTGGTGGCCATCCATTGCTCCTAAACGCGCTTCATGCGAGGCGATCGCCGCGCCCGCGTGAATTCACTTGAACCTGTTGCTCGACGCTCTCGCTTCGGCAGCTCTCGACACGGAAAGGGCGGCGCACATCTCTCTCGCCACCCCCCATCTTTCTCTCGCCGGAATTGCCTAACGCTTCGTGAGCCTCTTTGTCGCGGCGGATGCAGGTGTAGTGCCAACAGCGATTGCGCGGATTCATTCCTGACGCGTCTGTTCTGCCTGCGGCCGCCTCTGGGCCAAAGTGCTACAAGACCGTTAAGCCTCGATTAACCCTGTTTTTGCCGCCAAACCTTGGATTTGGCGAGTCTTTTAGCGGTACCTAGCCCGGCCGTCCGCATGATTCTTTCATCACACGCTCTTCTGGAACCGGCCCGACAGTTCGCCAAAACCCTCGATCAGGGCCTCGGTACCGTCGACTTCGCCTATCCGAGCCTTGACGTCACGCAGCCATGCCAAATTGGCCTCGCTGGGGTCCTCCCCCAAGGCCAGCTCGGCGTCCTTCAACTCCCTAAGTAGTGAATGCCATTGCCGATGCAAGGCGACGAGCTGATGCCAGGTGGCAAGAACGTCATCCCGTGCCGCGCCCTCCCGGGCCCCCCACACCGCCGCGGTGGTGATGGCGCTCTCAACCCTTTGAAGTAACGTCGTAAATCCGCCTTTCTCGAGGTCGGCGCGCATCTTCTCGGCCTGCTCCTCGGGGTCCGGAGAATGATGATGATCGTTAGCGAAAGCTGCGATGATCCCGGCCCGGAGCTTGTGGACGTCGGAGTGGACGAATTCCAGGCTCGCCGCTTCCTCGAGATGATCGTGCAGCAGCCAGGGATGGTTGATCAGGATCTGCAGGATCAGGGCCTCCCGGCGGGAGATGGCGCTGCGCTGGCCCTTCATGATCGGGCTGGCCGCGAGCTGGGGGCTCGCCGCCTGGTAGGGGCCGGAGGGCAGCAGGGCCGGACCGGGCGGGCCACGGCGGCCTCCGCCAAATCCCTGGCCGCCGAATCGATTCGCGCCGCCCCCGCCGCGCGGCTGGAACGGCCGGCCGCCGCCACCGGGGCGGAAATTGCCCCGGCCGGCAAAGCCGCCGCGGCCCCCCTCGGGCGCAAAGGTGCGCTGCAGCCGCTCGACGAAATCGTCGCGATAATAGCGTCGCACCACCTCGTCACGGATACCGTTGCAGAGCTCCTTGATGCGCGCTTCCAGCGCGGCGCGGCGCTCCGGGGTGGCAAAATTGCCGCCTTCGAGCTCGCGCGACCAGATCATGTCGGCGAGCGGACGGGCAGCATTGATCACCTCCTCGATCGCGCCGCGCCCGCCCGAGCGCACGAGATCGTCGGGGTCCTGCCCTTCCGGCAGCAGCGCAATGCGCAGGCTTTTGCCCGGCGCGAGGAACGGCAAGGCGAGGTCCGCAGCACGATAGGCCGCCTTCTGTCCGGCGCGGTCGCCGTCGAAGCAGAGGATCGGCTCGTCCGCCATCTTCCAGAGCAGCGCAAGCTGGCTCTCGGTGAGTGCGGTGCCGAGCGGCGCGACGGCGCCCGGAAAACCGGCCGTGACCATGGCGATGACGTCGACATAGCCTTCGACCACGATCAGCGCGCCGCCGTCATACGTGGCTTTGCGCGCGGTCTGGTGATTGTAGAGATTGTCGCCCTTATGGAAGAGCGGCGTCTCCGGCGAGTTCAGGTATTTTGCGGGAACGTCCTTCTCCAGCGCGCGCCCGCCGAAGGCGATGACGCGGCCGCGTAAGTCAGTGATCGGAAACATCACGCGATCGCGGAAGCGGTCGTAAGGCACCGGGATGTCGTCGCCGCCAATCAACAGCCCGGTTTCGACCATGTCCTCGACGGAGACGCCGAGCTTGCCGAGATGCTCCTTCAGCGCAAAACGATCGGGCGAGGCGTAGCCGAGGCGGAACTGCAATTGCGTCGCCGGCGAGATGGCGCGGTCGGCGAGATAGCCGCGCGCTTTCGCACCAACGCGCGAGGCCAAGGTCTCCGCAAAATACTTGGCGGCGAGATCCATCACGTCATGCAGCGAGCGCCGCCGCTGCTCCTCGCGCGCCGCGTGGGGCGTCACCGCCGGCAGCGGCAGGCCCGCCATGTTGGCGAGCCGCTCGACAGCCTCCGCGAACGGCAGGCCGTCGGTCTCCATCACGAAGGTGATGATGTCGCCGTGCTTGCCGGAGGAGAAGTCGTGGTAGAAGCCCTTCTGGTCGTTGACGTAGAAGGACGGCGTCTTCTCCTGCTGGAACGGCGACAGCCCCTTCCACTCCCGCCCGGCCTTCTTCAGCTTGACGCGTTTGCCCACGACTTCGGAAACCGAAAGCCGGGCACGCAGCTCGTCGAGGAATTGGGGCGTGAAGCGCATGGAATCTGTGTAGCGCGAACCGGGGTGAGTCGGGCGAAGGATCAGGCATATAGGTGCGGCCCGGCTAAAGGCTAGGTTTGGGCGGGTTATCCGGGTTATTCGACCTATTCACAGGGAGTTTTCCCGGGCTACCCGTTCCGTCACCCTGAGGCGCTCGCCCCTTCGGCGAGCCTCGAAGGGCGACGGCCCGGCTGCATCCGGGCCGATTCATCCTTCGAGGCTCCCACCGCTTTGCGGTGTGAGCGCCTCAGGATGACGGAACGGGTAACCCGAAATGGCCGGACATAGCCACTTGAACCCCGCCCGGTTCCGCGCTTCCATGGGCCATGTTCAGGACCTTTCGGGGCGGCCACACCGGGGGCTGGCGTGTAACCTCGATTTCATCAGTCACGGGTGAGCCCCTGCCCTTCATGCCGGCGTTGTCGGTGACCGACAGCGAGGCCGTCTCATTGCCGCTGGTGCCCTCGCGCAATGCATGGCGGCTGGCCGGCGTACCCAGCAGCCTGCGCTACACCGAGCGCGCCGAAAAGGAGCAGCTCGTCGCGGTGCAGGCCGAGCTCGGCCGGCCCGAGGCGACGAGCGCCGCGCTGATCCCGATCCGCAAGTCGCAGGCGTGGTGGGACCTGACCCAGGAAGAACGGCGCGAGATTTTTGAAGACAAGTCGCATCACATTGCGAGCACCTTGCGCTTTCTGCCTGCGATCGCGCGCCAGCTCTATCACTCCCGCGACCTCGGCGGGCCCTTCGACTTCCTGACCTGGTTCGAATTCGCGCCCCCAGACGCCGAGCTGTTCGAGGAGCTGGTCGCGATGCTCAGGCAGACCGAGGAATGGACCTATGTCGAGCACGAGGTCGACGTGCGCGTGGTGAAGGAAGTGCTGTCGGCTTAGAGCCGAGATGACGGTGCGCTCCCTCGCCCCGTTCTTACGGGGAGAGGGTTGGGGTGAGGGGCCTCTCTCCACGAGTGAGATCTCCCGATAGACCTGTACCCCCTCACCCGGATTGCATCTAGCGATGCAATCCGACCTCTCCCCGCAAGCGGGGAGAGGTGAGAAAGGCAACCGCTGTCAGTGCTCCAGAAACCGCCCCGACTCGATGCGGGGCAGATCAGTGACGGGCCAATTGTAGACGTAGGTCCAGGCCTTCTCCGTGGCGCCGTCAGGCAGCGTCACGTCGATCAGCTCGCGCAGATATTCGGTCGGCTCCGGAAAGCCCTCGCCGCAGGCCTCGTACATGTCGAGCTCGCGCAAGAGCTCGTCGGGCACGCGCAGATGGAAGAGCTCGCCGTGCACGAGGTCGGACGCAGCATCCGACAGCAGCAATCCCGGATAATGCTTCACCAGCACGAGCCGGCCGCGGCAGGTGGCTTCACCGAGAAAATCCGCGTGGCCCGCGAGCAGCCGCGCCATCGGATGGTCGAAGCCGCGCATCAGGGTGCCGTAGACGAAGAGACGATCGGAGGTCATGGCCCTGTATAGCCGTCAATCAGCGGCGTGCAAATCGCGGCGGATTTACAGGGCCTCCGTCTCCAGCTCCTCGCTGCTGCGCTCCTCGTCCGAGACCACGTTGATGTTCACTTCCATCTCGTCAAAGGCCTCTTCGGAGCCGATATAGACCCCATGCAGCGGGATCGCCTGGCGCGGATCGCGGGCGACCGCGACGCGGATCAGGTCGCGCGTGCCGACGATGCCATTGGTCGGATCGAACTCGATCCAGCCCGCGCTCGGCAGATAGACCTGCACCCAGGCGTGCGTCGAGCCGCCGCCGACATGGCGCTGCGCGATGTCTTCGGGTACGAAGACGTAGCCGGAGACGAAACGCGCGGCGATGCCGAGCTGGCGCAGCGCCTCGATCATGAACAGCGCATAGTCCCGGCAAGTCCCCGTGCCCGACTGCAAGGTGTCGAGCGGATGCTTGGTGCCCGGCTCATGCCGCTTGCGATATTTGAACTGCTTGCGGATGGCGTGCGTCATGCCGCTCAGGATCTTGAAGGTCGGCGTCGGCGCGTCCTCGTCGAGGAAGCCGCGCGCCCATTCCGACAGCTCGCCGTCGGGATCGGCATATTGCGGCGTGCTGTATTGCATGAGGTCCGGAAATTCCTCGTCGTCATAGACGAATGGATAGAAATAGGCCGCATCGTCGGCCGTCAGCGCGAACTCCTCGACCGGATTGTGCTCGACGGTGACGTGCCAGTCGAAGGTCAGATGGTCCGCGCGCTCGTCGAAGTTGGCGATCGCGACCGAATTGCCGAACACGTCATGGATCCAGCGCAGCGACATCGGCTCCGGCGAGATTTTCAGCCTGGAATCGAGCACGCGCAGATCGTGCCCGTCCCGCGGACGCAGCATGATGCGGTGTTCGCCGAACGCCACAGGCCTGTTGTAGCGATATTCGGTCTTGTGGTGAATCGTCAGGAGCGGCATCGTCGAGCAATCATGGTGATCTTGGGCGGGCCAATCTATACCGATTCCCGCCCATTTTTCGGGGCGACTGCTTTTTCCATAGGCAATCAGGATGGCTTTAGACACAGCGGAGGCGGCCGATCAACTGCTCGGCGAGGGGGACATTCCGCCAGTGCATGAGGTGAATGCAGGGGGCACATCGCCCTTGCTGCTCACCTCGGATCATTACGGACGGGTGCTGCCGCGCGCGCTCGGCGACCTCGGCCTGCCCGAGAGCGAGCTTGTCAGGCATATCGCCTGGGACATCGGCATCGCCGGCGTCGCAGAGCGCCTCGCCAAGATGCTGGACGCCCATCTGATCGCGCAACGCTATTCGCGGCTCGTGATCGACTGCAACCGCCCGCCGGCTGCGGTGAGCTCGATCCCCGTGATCTCCGAAGCCACAGTGATCCCCGGCAATGAGGCAATCTCGGAGGGCGAGCGCGAGGCAAGGCGCCGCGAGATCTTCGCGCCCTATCACCATCGGATCGATGCCGCGATCGGCCGACGCCTGCACGAGGCGCGGCCGACGGTGCTGGTATCGCTGCACAGCTTCACGCCGGTTTATGCCGGCGTCGCACGGCCCTGGCACATCGGCGCGCTCTACAATCGCGACACCGTGCTGCCGCACCTGCTGCTGAAACATCTGCGCAACGAGAGCGACCTCGTCGTCGGCGACAACGAGCCCTATGCGGTGAGCGACCTCACCGACTACACCATCCCCGTGCACGGCGAAGCCCGCGGCCTCGTCAACACCGGCATCGAGATCCGCCAGGATTTGATCGCGGATCAGTCCGGCCAGCAGCAATGGGCCGAACGGCTCGCAAGGATTTTTGTGGAGATCGAGGTGGCGTTGAAGGCGGAGCTGTTGGTGTAGGCAGCCAAGTCGACGGTGCGCTCCTTCTCCCCGCAAGGGGGCGAGGTGAAGATCAGCCGCCCCGCGTCGCCACGAACAGCGCCAGCGCGGCAAAGATCGCTGCAATGCCCCACAGCACATAGGCAAAACGGCCGTCGCCGCGGGCATCGAGCGTGGCCTCGGCCGGGTTGGCGGGATTGACGCGGACGTCGACGGTCGTGCCGTCCTGGTAGCGCGACATCAGTTTGCGCAGCATCTCGTCGGACGCCGACGGCGTTTCCGCCGCGACGCGCGCGCATTCATTGGTGTAGCTGATGTTCTGATAGAGGTAGGTGTAGGTCACGCGCTTGCCGAACATCTCGATGCCGCGGCGCTCGCCCGGTTCGCTGGCCTCGTGATATTCCTCGATGCCCGACAGCTTGATCGTGCCCGGCACCACCGGCCAGCGCGTCGCCATCGATGCCTGCCGCTGCACGGCCCACGCCATCAGCGCGATGACGAGACCAAACGCACCGAAGCCGACGACGAGGCCCGCAAGATCGGGACGTCCGATGTGATGCGCGAGATATTGGTAGCTCTGGTTGAGGCCGAAGGCCGAGCCGAAGATGATGGCGATCACGATCGCCGAGCCGATGCCGAGACAGCCCCACAGGCCCTTGGGCAGGGCGCGCTCCAGCACGGCCTGATCGGGATGCCGCGGATTGTAGTAGACGGTGACGATGCTGCCGGCCGGGTATTTCGCCAGCTTCTCGGCGACCTGGAAATTGCCGAGGTCCTCGCCGATCGAGATGCGGTTGCAGCGCAGCTTGCGGCCGCCGACCGAATATTCGTAGGTGACGTTGGCGAAGTTGCGGCTCTCGGTGCGATAGCCGTCCTCGCGCTCGTCGTCGGACATCCTGACCTCGCGCACCTCCGCGACCGCAGTGACGACCTTGCCGGCTGCCTGCGGCCAGCTCCGCGCCTCGCGCACCTGCCAGGTCTTCACGATTGCGGCAATCAGGATCAGCGCGAGCGGCGCAAGCAGCATCGCGTAGACCAGCGGCGGCAAATTCGGCACGGCAATAATCCTTCGTCAACGGCAATGCTTCCTTGGACGCACCGCGGTAGACGAAGGTTCAACCGGCCGGACGGCTCATTTCGCGCGGATGAGCGCCAGCCAGATGCCGCCGCCGATCATGAAGCCGCCGGACACACGCGACACCAGGCGCGTGCGGCGCGCCGAGAAGAAGCCGCGGACCTGACCGGCAAGCAGCGCGTAGATTCCGTCCGTCAGGCCGGCAAGCACCATGAAGGTTAATCCGAGCACCAGGACCTGCGACAGGTGATCCTTGCTCATGTCCATGAATTGCGGAATGAACGCGCCGAAGAACACCAGCAGCTTCGGATTCGACAACGCCACGACAAAGCCCTGCAGGAGAAAGCCGCCGCGAGGGGGAGGCGGAGGCGCGTCGGTGTCGACGCCTTCAACCGGAGCGCGGATCAGCTTGATGCCGAGCCAGACCAGATAGGCCGCGCCTGCAAAGCGCACCCAGTCGAACCAATAGCCCATCGTCGCCATGAGCGTGGTGAGACCGACCGCAAGGATGCCGATCACAATCAACAGCCCCATCTGCACGCCGAGAATGTTGGTCAGCGCCGAGCGCGTGCCATAGCGCAGGCCGTTGGCGATGACGAGGGTCACGATCGGCCCCGGCAGCAAGGCCAGCGCAATGCAGGCGGCGACGAAGGCGAGATAGGCTTGCATGGACATCATGGGGAGGACTCGGCTGAAAGCGGTTTGGGACATCAATGCATGAGACGGGCGGGGATGGAAGGCGGCTCGTCCCCTCTCCCCGCTTGCGGGGAGAGGGTTAGGGTGAGGGGGAGTCTCCGCAGGGACGGTGACAGACGGACTCGCGGAGGCTCCCCCTCACCCGGAATCCGCGCTGCGCGCGCATTCCGTCCTCTCCCCGCACGCGGGGAGAGGCGAAGAACCAAGCCCCTCACTTGCCATCCAGCGCCGCCATCACCCATGTCCTCATCTCCTGCGTCTCCAGAAACGCTAGCGCCGCGCGCTGAATCGCCTTTGTTTCCCCACGCCCCTGCGCCGCTGCAACGAACAGATCGCAGCGGCGTGAGACAGCAACGCCGATCGCGGCGTGACGGACACCGTCGGCCATATCGAGATCATATCGCCGCGCGCGACCGCGCATCTCACCGAGCCCCACCTCCTCGCCCGACGCAGCCGCCGCAAAGCGCGGACTGATCAGATCGATATCCGCAACACGATCCACCTCATCGTCATCGGCGACGCCGCGGTCGCAATTGCAGAATCCGCGCTTGGCGCGGATATAGAGCTCGGCACCCGCGCAAGGACCCTCGCAGCGGAATGCGCGCCCGGCCGGCCAGCCATCGCGCGGGAACGACCAGGCGATCTCGCGCCAGCGCGCCGTCTCTTCCACCGGCTGCGGCGCAAGCTGATAGGCCCCGACACCGGAGACGCCGAGCGCGATCGCGACAATTGCTATCGCCGCCCCGCGCCGCATCGTCAGTTCCTCGGCAGGCCGGCGGCGGCGCGCGCGGCGCCGGTCAATTCGAGGATATGCAGGCCGGTGTTGGCGCGATCGACGATGTAGATGTAGCCGCGATCGTCCGTCTCGACATTGTTGGTCTGGATCGCGACCTTGCATCGCGCGCCGCCTTCGATCGGGATGCAGCGCTTGTCGGTCGCCTGCGTGATCGCCGGGATGAAGTAGCCGACCTCCTTCGGATGATAGGGATCGCGGATATCGAGCGCACGCACGCCGGCATTGAAGAAGGCGATGAAGGCCATCTTCTTGTAATAGACCGGCGCCATGCTCTCGTTCGAAGAATGCGAGCCGAAACGGCCGCCGCGCTGGCAGAACTGTCCGCTCGCCTCCGGCACCGTGTAGCTCGAGATCATCATCGGCCGCGTCTCGGTGGTGACGTCGGCGAACCACACCATCTGCCGGGCCTCGCCGCATTCGTTCAAGATCGCCTCGTCCACGATCATCACGATGTCGCGCGTCCTGCCGTCCTTGTCCTCGGCAAACTCGGCGATCGGCATGTCGAGCATCGGGAACGTCGTATGCGCACCGTTGAAGGCGGACATCGGCATCCGCGCGATCTCGGGATAGCGCAGATTGTCCGGCGTCGGCTCCTTCGGCCCGGTCAACAGCTTCTCGCGATCGACGATCTGCAAGATGCCGCCCTTGTTGGTGCCGTAGCCGAAATAGACCCGGTTGCCGTTCGGTCCGGTCGAGATCGGCCCGTGCAATTCGGTCGGTACCGCGCCGGTCGAACCGGGCTCCTGGCCCGGCAGGCCGAAGTCGCGGATCTTCTGCGGATGCGCAGGATCGGAGAGATCATAAACCTGCGTCATCCGCCGCGTGCGCCAGTCCGGCGCGCCCGAGACGAGGAAGGCAATGCCGGTATCGCATTCCCACCAGCTCTTGTGCGTGTCCTTCAAGCCGGCAATGCGGGTGATCAGCGCGGGATTGGCGGGATCGGCGACGTTCCAAATCTCATGCGCCTCGCTGCCGAAGGTGCGCAGCATGTAGACCGCGTTGGGATCGCCCTTCGGCAACAACTTGCCGTCGCAGACCCGCACCATCTGCGCGCCGCCGCCTTCATACGTGCCTTCCTGCCCCGGCAGGTGCCGCAGATATTTCGGATGCGCGGGATCGGTGACGTCGACGATCGAGGTTCCGTTCGGTTCGGCTTG
Source organism: Bradyrhizobium sp. 18BD (assembly GCF_054185225.1). Lineage (NCBI taxonomy): Bacteria > Pseudomonadati > Pseudomonadota > Alphaproteobacteria > Hyphomicrobiales > Nitrobacteraceae > Bradyrhizobium > Bradyrhizobium sp. 18BD. The sequence continues at coordinate 115,287 of NZ_JAVAYL010000018.1, forward strand.
CCCCGTCATCAGATTGACCGGATTGGGCACGTCGTCGGTGCCGCCGTGATGGCCGATATAGGCGATCCAGCGGTCGCCCTGGTGATGGATGGTCGGCTGATAGGCGCTGCGCGCCTGCAGATCGTCGGTGCCCACCAGCTTCATGTTGGACGCTTCCGGCGGCGCGCCGATCGTCTGCTTCTGGGCGTGAACGAGCGTGCTGCAGGCGAAAAGGACGAGGCTTGCAGCAGTCAGGACGCAACGGAACATCAATGTCCTCCCCGGAACCAATCTGCGTTGGCTGAGATGAAAGGCTAACACGGTCATTTGCCCGGGCCAAAGACACCATCTTGACATGCAACCTTTTGGTTGCCTATTATCGTCGTCATGGATGAGGTCTTCAAAGCGCTCGCCGACGCGTCACGACGCTCGCTTTTGGACAGGCTTCACGCCAGGAACGGCCAGACGCTGAACGATCTTTGCGAGGGCCTCGCGATGACGCGGCAAGCCGTCACAAAGCACCTTGTCATTCTCGAAGAGGCCAATCTGGTCACGACCATCAGGCATGGCCGCGAAAAGCTGCATTACCTCAACCCGGTGCCGATCCATCAGATCGGGGAACGCTGGATCAGGAAGTTCGAGCGCGACAAGCTCGTCGCACTCAGCGAGTTGAAACGTCAGTTGGAGAAGCGCGATGAGTAAGCCGCAATTCGTCTACGTCACCTACATCGAGACCACGCCGGAGAAACTGTGGGACGCACTGACATCGAGCACGTTCACCAGGCAATACTGGTTCGGGGCCGAGGTCCGATCGGACTGGAAGGTCGGCTCGCCCTTTGCGCTCACGCTCGACGGCGAGGTCACCGACTCCGGTGAAATCCTCGAAGCCGATCCGCCGCGGCGTTTGTCCTACAGCTTCAAGCACCAGAAATTCGAGGAACTGCGCGGCGAGCCGATCTCGCGCGTCGTCTTCACGCTCGAACCATTCGGCTCGCTCGTGCGTTTGACCGTGTTGCATGACGGCTTCGTCGAGGGCGGCAAATATCTCGGCGCCGTCTCCAATGGCTGGCCCGCGATCCTGTCCCAGCTCAAGAGCCTGCTCGAAACCGGCAAGCTGCTCGGCATCCCCCGCGCAGCCCTGAACAAGGGATTCGACGCAAAATGAACCTCGATCAATTCAAGCCGCTGACGGTCTACACCATCTACATCGCGTCCACGCCGGAGAAAGTGTGGGAAGCGCTGACCTCGGCCGAGTTCAGCAAGCAGTATTTCTTCGGCAACATCGTGGAGGTCGAGCCACGCCTTGGCGGCGCCTTCATCGTGCGCACGCCCGATGGCGCGCTGCACATCAGCGGCGAGGTACTCGCTTACGACCCGCCGCGAAAACTCTCTGTCACCTTCAACGTCAACTGGCCGGAACTGATCGAAAAGCTCGGCCCGACGCTGGTGACTTACGAGATCGAACGGGTCGGCGATGCGGTTCGTCTCACCATGAGCGAAGGTCATGACCGGCCGCTGAGCGACGACATCCTTGCCGGCGGACGGCAGGGCTGGCCCGCGATCCTCTCCAGCCTGAAGAGCGTGCTCGAGACCGGCAAGCCGCTGGTCGTGAAGATGGGCCCGCCGCAGCGGATGCTGGACGCGCTGAAGGCGATGGGGATCAAGACGCCGTAGCTTTCTGTCGTCCCGGGGCGCGCGAAGCGCGAGCCCGGGACGACAGAGTTGGTGGATGAATGGATTCTCAGATGCGCAATTGCGCATCGTAGCTCGCCCTTCGGGCGCCCCGGAATGACGCCTAGGCGGGCACCGGCACCACGAGCCGCCGGTAAAGATGCCACGTCGCGTGCCCCAACACCGGCAGCGTCACGACCAGCCCGAGAAAATACGGCAGCGCCGACACGATCAGCAGCATCACGATCACCGCCGCCCAGCCGATCATCGGCAGCGGGCTGGTCACTACCGCGCGCACGCTCGTCACCATCGCGGTGACGAAATCGACCTCGCGGTCGAGCAGCAACGGAAACGACACCACGGTCAGCGAAAACAAAATCAGCGACAGCACCGCGCCGACCGCGTTGCCGATCGCGAGGAACAGCAGGCCCTCATTGGTCGTCAGCACCACGGTCATGAATTCCTGCAGGCTCGAGAACGAGGCGTGCAGGCCGAGCAGCAGCGCGATCAGCAGCCGCACCTGGTACATCCAGATCACGAACACGAACAGCGTAACGAAGGCCATCCAGCCGATCTCGCTGCGCGAGCGGATCGCCGACCAGATCGCGCCGAAGGAAACGGGCTCGCCGCGCTCGCGGCGGCGGCTGACTTCGTACAGACCGATCGCCACGAACGGCCCGATCAGCGCGAAACCGGCGGCCAGGGGATAGACCAGATAGACCATGCCGAAGGCGGTGAGGCAGAGCATGATGACGATGCCGCCGGCCGCGTAAAGCGCGCCGAAGCAGAGCCCGTAGAGCGGCAGCGCCTGGAAATCGCGCAGACCCTCGACCAGCGCCTCGGCGATGTCAGTCGCCGCCACGGGACGCACCACCGGATCGACCTTGCCCGAGATGGACATCAGCTTCCTCCGCACATCGGCACGATCTTTCGTCGCGCTCGGACCACGATATTAGCGCCGCTGCTCGCACGCGCAACTTGATGCCGGACGACGGGTCGATTGTGCCGGCATCGCAACGCACGCATTGCGAAATCTTTAGCCTTCGGTGCGATTTTCCAGCCGATGCCTATGGACTGGGCGGACGATCGTGCCGCAAATTGTACCTTCGAACAAATACGCGCGAAGAGCGGACCCGCCCGACAGATGAGCTTGCGTACCCGGCTACTGATCCTCGTCATCGCGGCCATGCTGGTGCCGGCGGGCCTCATTGGCCTGCGCTTCATGCAGAACCGGACCAGCGAGATCAACGCGGCCCTGGCCAATCTGACGGCGTCCGCCGACGACATTGCGAGCGATCTCGGGGAGAAGATCCAGGGCACCGCCCAGCTTCACTATGGCCTCGCCCGTGCCCGCGACCTCGACACGCGCGACAAGGCGGCATGCTCGGCGTTCCTGTCGGATGTGCGCGAGGAATACCCGCAATTCACGGGTATCCTGACCATCGATCCCGACGGCAGCCTGTTTTGCGATTCGCTGCGGACCAACCGCACGCTCGATCTGAATGACCGCGGCTATTTCAAGCAGGTCAAGGGTCTGCAAGGCGTCGTCGCGGTGGAGCCGGTGTTCGGCCGCCTGACCGGACTATCGGTGCTCCAGATCGCCTATCCGGTGCGATCGGATGCGGGTGCGCTGAAATTCGTGCTGCTCGCCTCGTTCAACCTGAACAAATTCGCGGAGTTTCACGACAAGCGGCTGCTCGCCGAGAAGGACATCCTGCTTGTCGACAGCAAGGGGACGGTACTGGTCGCGCCCAAGAGCGGCTGGAGCCAGCCCGTCGGCGCGTCGATCGCGGGCTCCGATCTGCTCCGCTTCGCGGCAGCGCCCGAAGGCGAGGCGTCGCGCGAGGTCACTGATCGTGAGGGCCGCACGCAGGTCTGGGCCGTTTCCCGCTCGCCCTCGATCCGCAAGGCCGGCCTCTATATCCTGGTCGGACGGTCCAAGGATGGCCTCGTCGCGGCAGCGAACCGCCGGCTTTACGAGGACGTGGCGATCCTTGCCGTGGCCTCGCTGCTGCTGCTCGCCGGCGTCTGGATCCTTGCGACCGTCGGCGTCGGACGACAGGTCGGGCGGCTGGCCGCGATGGCCAAGAGGCTCGGGCTCGGCGATCTCAGCGCGCGCATTCCGCCGCCTCATCCGCGCGGCGAGCTCGGCGGGCTGATGACGCTGCTCAACGACACCGCCGAATCCCTCCAGCAGCAGCGCGCGGCCATCGCGGACCTCAACCAGAAGCTCAGCCAATCGCAGAAGATGGAAGCCATGGGCCAGCTCACCGGCGGCGTGGCGCATGATTTCAACAATCTCCTGACCGTCATTCTCGGCAATTCGGAGCATCTCGCCGACCGGCTGGCGGGCAACAAGGAATTGCACCGGATCGCCGGCGACATCGCGACCGCCGCGGAGCGCGGCTCCGACCTGACCCGGAGCCTGCTCGCCTTCGCGCGCAAGCAGCCGCTGCGACCGCGCGACATCGACGTCGCCGGCAAGCTGCTCGAATTGGAGCCGTTGCTGCGCAGGTCGCTGGGCGAGCACATCGAATGCACCTTCGCGCTCGATGCCGATTTGTGGATGACCAGCGTCGATCCCGGCCAGCTCGCGACGGCGCTGCTCAACCTCGTGCTCAACGCGCGCGACGCCCTGCCCGAGGGCGGCAAGCTGACGGTTGAAGCGCGCAACATTGCGCTCGGTGAATCCGACCTGGACGTCAACGGCGAACCGCGGCCCGGTGACTACGTCATGGTGGCCGTGACCGACACCGGCACCGGCATGACCGCCGAGGTCGCGAGCCGCGCCTTCGAGCCGTTTTTCACCACCAAGGAGGTCGGCAAGGGGACCGGGCTCGGCCTCAGCATGGTCTACGGCTTCGTGCGGCAGTCCGGCGGCCTGGTGCAGATGCAGTCCGCGCCGGGCCGCGGCAGCGTCGTCAAACTGTTCTTTCCCCGACTTGCAGAGCCGCCCGCCGAAGAGCCGCTACCAGCGGAGCGGACCACGGCCGCCGACGGCAGCGAGACCATTCTCGTCGTCGAGGACGACGACATGGTGCGGGCCTATGTCGAAAGCGAGCTGAAGGCGCTCGGCTACAACGTCATCACGCGGTCGAACGGCCCCGCGGCGCTGGAGTTGCTGCGCCAGCCCGGACATATCGACCTGCTGTTCACCGACGTCGTGATGCCCGGCGGCATGTTCGGGCCGGAGCTTGCGAGGCAGGCAATTGCGCTTCGGCCTGGGCTGAAGGTCCTCTTCACTTCCGGCTACAGCCAAAATCCCGTCAAGACGCCCGACGGTGTCGGCGATGCCCGTGTCCTGACAAAGCCGTTCAAGCGGAAGGATCTTGCCGCGCTGCTGCGGTCCGCGCTGTCGGCGCCGCCCGGCTGACGTCAGGACGACAGCGTAAGCCGAAGCGCCACGCCGAGATTGGCCGCGAACAGGGCCGCGTCGATGACGAAGATCCGGAGCATCGGGCCGTTCAACACCGGCCAATAGGCGACGCCGACGCGTCCACCGCGCATCAGAATGGGAACGTTGTAGACAAACTGGCTGAAATGGCAGGCGGAGAAGAACAGGAACAGCGCAAGCTGCGCCTCGACCGGCTGGAAGAACAGCGGGCGTGCAGCCAGAAGATAAAACGACAACAAGCCGATCGGCAGGTTCATCCCGCCCAGGAACGCCACGCTGGCCGCAAGCGTCGGCGCGATCGGATTGCCGCGCTCTTCCCGCGGCAGCAAAATCTTCAGCGTGTTGCGCTGGGCGATGCTGAACTGGATGAAGGCGCCCACGAACCAGAGCGAATTGAGAAGCAGAACGATATCCGAAAGGCGCATGGTCATTTTCCGTAAAAGGCTTCGCTGCGCACCACGCGGCCCGCAGCGTCGAAATCCATGAACTCGCTGGCTCTGACATCGCCGAGCTGCCACCACACCGTCAGCCGCGCGATCACCTCGTCCCAGCTCCAGCTCAGGATCTTCAGATCGGCGCTTTCGATATGGCCATAGGCCTCCCGCCAATAGGCGCGGATGTTCTCGGCGCCGGTGACGACAGGCGAACCGGTGAGCGACAACGCCAGAGGACTGCGCATCTGCGCGCTGTCGGCAAAATGCGCGACGACGGCGTCGATGTCGACCTTGCACCAGTTGGCGCACCATGCCGCGACAAAGCGTTCGGCCGCGGCACGATCCATTTTCTGTGCGCTCATGACGCGGCCCTCCCCTGGCTCGTTGCCGGGAAAGTGGCAAAGCTCGCTTCTCATGTCAACTATATTGACTTGAGAATTTCGTCAGTTGCCGTCGGCGATCGCCTCCATGACCGCCATCCAGGCCGCGGCGCCGGATGTGCCGACGCGGCTGAACGCCTCGCGCATGACCTTGCGTTCGTGATCCGATGCCTTCTGCTCGATGCGTTGCCCTGCGGCCGTCAGGCGCAGCAGTTTTGAACGATGCTGCTCGGGCGACCGTTTCGATGAGACCAGCTTGCGCTCGGTCAGCAGATTGAGCGGTCTATTCAGCGCCTGCTTGGAAATGCCGAGGGTCTCGATCAGCGCGCCGATCGCGATATCCGGCCGGCGCGCGACCACGTAAAGGATGCGATGGTGCGGGCGCGACAGGCCCTGCTGCGCAAGATATTCATCGGCCTCCAGCGTCATCCCGCGCCAGCCGTAATACATCAGCTCCAGCGCCGCATCGAGATCGTGCAGCTTGTCGAGCGAAGCGCGATGAAGCCCCGCGGCTTGAGAGGTCTTTGGCATTGTCGGAAGCTAACCCTTCGCCCGCAGCTCACGCCGCAGCACTTTTCCTGTCGCCGTCATCGGTAGCGTCTCGGCGAACTCCACGAAGCGCGGATATTCGTGCGCGGCGAGCTGCACCTTCACGAACTCCTGGATCTCGCGTGCGAGCACATCGCTGCCGGTGAAGCCCGGGCGCAGCACGATCCAGGCCTTGATCGATTCGGTGCGGATCGGATCGGGAACGCCGACCACGGCAGCCATCGCCACCGACGGATGCTTCATCAGCGTGTGCTCAATCTCGGACGGGCCGACGCGATAGCCGGCAGTGGTGATGACGTCGTCCTCACGGCTGACATACCAGAAATAGCCGTCCTCGTCCTGCACGCCGAGATCGCCGGTCAGCAGGAACTCGCCGGCATATTTCTTCGCGGTCGCGTCCGGATTGCGCCAATACTCGAGCATCGTACACGGGCAAGGCTGGCGCACGCCGATGATGCCGCGTTGTCCCCTGGGCAGTTCCTCGCCCTTGTCATTGACGATGCGGACGTCGAAGCCCGGCGTTGCCTTGCCCATCGAGCCCGGGCGGATCGGAAACAGGTTCGAATTGCTGCCGATCACGAGATTGCACTCGGTCTGGCCGAACACTTCATGCGCGTCGATGCCGAAAGTCTCGCGCACCCAGCCCAGCAGCTCGCCGCCGAGCGATTCACCGCCGGTAAAGATGCTGCGCAGCTTGACGCCTGTATGCTTCACGCCGGCCTGCCGCATCAGCTTCAGCGCGGTCGGCGGCAGGAAGACGTTGCGCACGCCGAGATCGGCCATCATCTGCATCGCCGCCTGCGGCTCGAATTTGCGCGCGCGATGGCCGACCAGCGGAATGCCGTGGTACCAGAATGCGAACAGGCCGTTGACGAGGCCGCCGATCCAGGCCCAGTCCGCCGGCGTCCACATGAGATCGCCGGGCCGCGGCAGGAAGTTGTGGCACATCTCGACATTCGGCAAATGCCCGAGCACGACGCGGTGCGCATGCAGCGCGCCCTTCGGATTGCCCGTGGTGCCCGAGGTGTAGATGATCAGCGCGGGATCGTCGCATGAGGTATCGACGGTCGCAAAGTCCTCGGAAGCCGTTTCGATCGCTGACCAGAACGGTTTTGCGCCGGCGTGGACGGCGCCGCTCGTGACATAGATGTCCTGCAGATAGGGCAGCCGCTCGCGGATCTTCGTCAGTTTCTCCCAGCCCGCCTCATCGGTGATGATGGCTCGCGCTTGCGAATTCGACAGGCGGAATTCCAGAGCATCCTCGCCGAACAGCGCGAACAGCGGAATCGAGATCAGGCCGGAGCGGAACGCCGCCATATGCACGATCGGCAATTCCAGCGATTGCGACAGGAACACAGCGACGCGGTCGCCGCGCACAAGGCCATCGGCCTTCAGCACATTGGCGAAGCGGCGCGACATCTCGGCGACCTCGTCGAACGAGGTGCGGGTGGTGGCGCCGTTCTCGTCGACATAGACCAGCGCGAGGCGGCCGGTGCCGTCGGCATGACGGTCGCAGCACGCCTCAGCCATGTTGAAGCGCGCCGGGACGTCCCAGCGGAAATTGCGATAGAGCTCGTCGTAGGTTGCGGCTTCGGTCAGCATGGTCAGGCGTTTCCACGGTCTCGGCGTCATAGCCGGACTTGTTCCGGCCATCCACGTTGTTCTTGGCGATCAGTTTAAGGCCGTGGATGCCCGGGACAAGCCCGGGCATGACGATGGAGGCAGCTTACCGCACCGTCGCAAAAAACGTCCTGACATCGCGCACGAAGAGCTCAGGCTGCTCGAATGCGGCGAAATGCCCGCCCTTCTCCATCTCGCTCCAATGCGTGATGTTGTGGAAGTTCGGCTCCATCCAGCGCCGCACCGGCGTGATGATCTCCTTGGGGAACACCGCAACCCCGGTCGGCACGCTCACCTTGGGCGTGGTCCGGCGTTTGCCAAAGCTCTCCCAATAGAGCCGCGCCGACGAGGTCGCCGTCTCCGTCGTCCAGTAGAGCATGACGTTGTCGAGCAGCTCGTCCTTGTCGAAGATGTTTTCGGGATGGCCGTTGCAATCGGTCCAGGCCCAGAACTTTTCCAGGATCCAGGCCGCCTGCCCGCTCGGCGAATCCGTCAGGCCATAGCCGAGTGTCTGCGGCCGCGTCGATTGCTGTTTCGAATAGCCGGAGTCGAGATCGACGTAATGCTTGAGGCCGGCGAGCGCACGCTTCTCCTCCGGCGTCGGCTCGCCCTCGACCTTCGGCGCCGCATTGAAGGCGAGCGTGATGTGGATGCCGGCGCAATGCTCGGCGTCCTGGCCGCCGAGCGAGGTCGTCACCGCCGAGCCCCAATCGCCGCCTTGCGCGCCGTAGCGCGCATAGCCGAGCCGGTCCATCAGCTTCGCCCAGGTCGCGGCGATACGGTCGACGCCCCAGCCTGTGGTCTTCGGCTTGGCGGAGAAGCCGAAGCCCGGCAGCGAAGGACAGATCACATGAAACGCGTCCGCGGGATTGCCGCCATGCGCGGCGGGATCGGTGAGCGGCGCGATCACCTTCTGGAATTCGACGATCGAGCCGGGCCAGCCATGAGTGATGATCAGCGGCAGCGCGGACGGCTCCTTCGAGCGCACATGGATGTAGTGGATATCGAGCCCGTCGATCTCGGTGGTGAACTGCGCGAAGCGGTTGAGTTTTTCTTCACGCGCGCGCCAGTCGTAGCCGGTGGCCCAGTAGGCGCAGATCTCCTGGATCCACTGCAGCGGCGCGCCCTGGCTCCAGTCGTCGACCAGCTCCGCCTCCGGCCAGCGCGTGCGGGCAAGGCGTGACTTGAGGTCGGCGAGGACGTCGTCGCTGATGGCGATGCGAAACGGTTTGATGGCGCCGGTCATCGGTTGCCCCCATTTTTCCTGTCATTCCGGGACGCGCGTAGCGCGAGCCCGGAATCCATTTCGCAACAGGCCTGGCAGCAGGATAGATTCCGGACTCGACGCTAACGCGTCGCTCCGGAATGACAGCTCAGCCCGACAGCGCCGCCTTCACCAAACCGCTGGCCTTACCGAAGTCCATCTGTCCCGCGTACTTCGCGCGCAACACCGCGATCACCTTGCCCATGTCTTTCATGCCGGCGGCACCGGTCTCAGTGACGGCATCTGCGATCGCCTTCTTCACCTCGTCCTCGGACATCTGCTTCGGCAAGTAGGCCGAGATCACCGCGATCTCCTCGCGCTCTTGGGCTGCGAGCTCGGCGCGGCCGCCTTTGTCATAGAGCTCGACCGACTCCTGGCGCTGCTTGATCATCTTCTGCAGCACGGCGAGTAGGTCGGCATCCGTCAGCGGCGGCTTGCCCTGGCCGCGCGCCTCGATGTCGGCGTTCTTGAAGGTCGAGTTGACCATGCGCAGCGTGGACAGCTTGCGCTCGTCCTTGGCCTTCATGGCCTCCTTGACCGCATTGTTGATGTCGTCGCGCAGCATGATGGTGATCCCTTCGAATATCCGACGCCTGATCTAGGCCGTTCGCGCCCCCGACACAACCGGAGTTCCCAGCCATTCGGCCAGCGCCCGTGTCGTTGCCTCGGGCTGCTCCGGCTGCGGCAGGTGCCCGCAATTGGCCAGCACGACCAGCTTCGCGCCGACAATGCCCTCCGCCATCTCCCTGGAGAAGGTGTTGGGGATGGTGTTGTCCTGATCGCCTGTCAGCACCAGCGTCGGGCATGTGATGGTTGCCAGCGTCGGCCGTGAATCCACCCGCGCGATGATCGCGGTCTGCTGCCGGAGATAGCCTTCGACACCGACGTCCTCGCCCTGCTCATGCACGAGCCGGCGAATGGCGACATCATCGCGGCGCGAGGGATGCACCAGTTCGGGAAACATCTCCTCGCGCGCGGCGCGCAGCTCGCCGCGCTTCGCCCGCTCCATCAGGCCGCGGCGGCGCTCAGTTGCTTCAGGGGTGTCGGGCCGCGCCTGGGTGTTGATCAGCGCAAGCTTCAAAACCCGCTCCGGCGACTGGCGCATGATCTCGAACGCGATGTAGCCGCCCATCGAATGGCCGGCGAGCGCGAAGCGCGGCGGCGCCTCGCCGAGCACGCGCGCGGCGATGGCCACCATGCTGTCGTCGCGGATATGGTTGGCAACCATCACCGGGCCGAACCGCCACAGCACCGGGATCACCGGGGCATAGATCCGGGCCGAGGAGGCCAGCCCCGGAACCAGCAGAATCGGGGTGGTCTGGTCCATTATTGCCTCGCAAGCCCAGGAATTTGCCGGAAATTGTGCGGCCAAGCTTAAGTGCCGGAGGCGGGCTGTCAAATATGCAAAAACGCATGTGAATCCGCCCTTTCCCGCTTTGACGGCCGCGCGTGGGGGCCTTATGAAGCGGGCTCATGACACAACATGACAACGATACCGCCTGGCCGGACCATAAACCGACCGCGCTCCTGGTGCTTGCCGATGGCACGGTGCTCGAAGGTTTTGGTCTCGGCGCTGAAGGCCACGCCGTCGGCGAAGTCTGCTTCAATACCGCGATGACCGGCTATGAGGAGATCCTCACCGATCCCTCCTATGCCGGCCAGCTCATCACCTTCACCTTCCCGCATATCGGCAACGTCGGCACCAACGACGAAGACATCGAGACGGTGAACATGGCCGCGACGCCCGGCGCGCGCGGCGTGATCCTGCGCACCGCGATCACCGATCCCTCGAACTACCGCGCCACCAAGCATCTCGACGCCTGGCTCAAGGCGCGCGGCATTATCGGCCTCTCCGGCATCGACACCCGCGCACTGACTGCGCTGATCCGCAGCAAGGGCATGCCCAACGCCGTGATCGCGCATTCCAAGACCGGCGAGTTCGACCTGCATGGCCTCAAGGAAGAAGCGCGCGAATGGCCCGGCCTCGAGGGCATGGACCTCGTGCCGATGGTCACGTCCGGCCAGCGCTTCACCTGGGACGAGACGCCCTGGCTGTGGGACAAGGGCTTTGGCCGCCAGGACAAGACCGAGTTCAACGTCGTTGCGATCGACTACGGCATCAAGCGCAACATTTTGCGCCTGCTCGCCGGCGTCGGCTGCAAGGTGACGGTGGTGCCGGCGACGACCTCGTCCGAAGACATTCTCGCGATGAAGCCGGACGGCGTGTTCCTGTCGAACGGTCCGGGCGATCCGGCCGCGACCGGCAAATATGCCGTGCCTGTCATCCAGGACGTCATCAAGTCGGGCACGCCGACCTTCGGCATCTGCCTCGGTCACCAGATGCTGGGCCTCGCCGTCGGCGCGAAGACCAAGAAGATGCATCAGGGCCATCACGGCGCCAATCATCCCGTGAAGGATGAGACCACCGGCAAGGTCGAGATCACCTCGATGAACCACGGCTTTGCCGTGGACGAGACGACGCTGCCGAAGGGCGCGACGCAGACTCACATCTCGCTGTTCGACGGATCCAATTGCGGCATCCAGCTCGACGGCAGGCCGGTGTTCTCGGTGCAGTATCACCCCGAGGCCTCACCGGGTCCGCGCGACTCGCACTATCTGTTCCAGCGCTTCGCCGACCTGATGCGGCAGAAGAAGAGCGCGTAAGACTGAAGGGCTGCCCGGCGGCGAACCTGCCGGGCTGCGTCGTCACGGACGCATGAACATGAAGTCCGTGTCGGGGTCGCAATTCTCGGCGATGAAGCGCAACTCCGCCTGAATGTCGGCGACGGACCTCGTCTCCAGATATTTCGAGATCACCAGACTAAGCAAGGCGCGGCAGACGGCTTCGTGCCCGAGGCCTGCCGTCTCCGCCTCGTCGACGGCCGCTGAAAAATGACGCTGCGCAACGTCAGATGCGTACATGGCGTTCCATCCCTTTACCTCTAAGAATTGCGTGCCCCCGAATGGCTGTCTGCGCCTTGATCTCCGTCAAGCGAGCGTATGGACTGGCGTCAGGAACAAGGGCGCCTGCCCCGTCTTGAGTCCTGGTCAGTTGCTACACGGAGCCCCGTCATGTCGGTCGTCCGCGACAACGCCGAGCCGCTCGCCATCGTGTTCGAGGACGATGGGCTCGTGCCGAACAACATTCTCCCGTTCCTGGTCTACCAGGGAGCGCTGAAGCTCGATCCTAGTCATCCGGAAGAGACCATCGAAAAACTGTTCGAGGCGAATAGCTGGGGCGGCACCTGGCGCAACGGCGTCTACGATTATCTGCACTACCACGCGACGGTGCATGAGGTACTCGGCGTCGCGCGCGGGAGTGCGCGGGTCCGCTTCGGCGGCGATCATGGACAGGAGCTGGAGATCAAGGCCGGCGACGTCGCGATCCTGCCGGCCGGCACCGGACATCAGTGCATCAAGGCGAGCGGCGATTTCTGCGTGATCGGTGCCTATCCGCCGGGAAGCAAGATGGAGATCACAAGGGCAACGCCGGAGAACCACGCCAAGGCGCTGAAGACGATTCCGAACGTCGCGCGGCCGCCGGCCGATCCGGTAACGGGCGAGGACGGGGCCTTGATGCGGCTGTGGCGGTAGCCGCGGGCACGGTGCCGTAGGGTGGATTAGCGCAGCGTAATCCACCTCTTCCGTTTCCGCGGAGACAGACGTGGTGGTTACGCCTTCGGCTAACCCACCCTACGGCAGCGCGGCATTACGCCTCGTTGCCGCCTTCCTGCCGCGTCGCCTCGAACAGGAACCAGGTCCGGCGCTCGGTTTCGTCGATGAAGACTTCGAGGATGCTGGCGCTGGCGACGTCGCCGGCCTCGTCGCAAACCTCGTGCGCCTTCCGCATCGCGCTCGCGACGTGCTTGTTGTCCTGCATCAGCTCGCGCAGCATCTCGCGCGGCGGAACGTAGTCCTCGTCATTGTCCTTGATGGTCTGCAGCTTTGCGACCTGGCCGATTGACTTCAGCGTGGTGCCGCCGATCTTGCGGACGCGCTCGGCGAGCTGGTCGGTGGTGGCGAAGATCTGGTCGGACTGCTCGTCCAGCAGCAGATGGTAATCGCGGAAATGCCGGCCGCTGATGTGCCAGTGGAAATTCTTGGTCTTGAGGTACAGCGCGAACGCGTCGGCCAGAAGCACGTTGAGCGCCTCGGAAACCTTGCTGACCGCCTGGGGCTGCAGATCGGTGGGGGTGTCGAGGTCGGGAGAGACCTTGCTGGGGGCTTTGCTCACGATAAACCTTCCTGTTAGGACGCGGACATTGACGGCGCGCCGTCGCACCCCTAACGCAAGGCGGGCAGCGCGGTTCCTAGATAGGAACCGCCGGGCGGGATATCATGGAAGATTGGATCGATTATTACGACTCCACGCATACGATCTATGTCAGCAAGCTGCATCGCGATTTGCACTTCCAGATCATCGCGCGGGACATCATTGGCTACATCCCCTCGCCCGAGGCGAGCGTGCTCGACTATGCCTGCGGCGAGGCGCTGTCGGCGAGCCAAGTGGCCGCGGCCTGCGGCAAGCTGATCCTCGCCGAGCCGGCGCCCGGCGTGCGCGGCCGGCTGATCTCGCGGTTTGCCCCGAACACAAAAATCCGCGTCCGCTCGCTCGAGGACGTCCGCAAGATGCAGGACCAGTCGATCGACCTCGTGGTGATGAACTCGGTCGCGCAGTACATGACGCCTGATGAGCTCGACGGCGCGCTGCTCAATGTCCGGCGACTGCTGACGCCATCGGGCAAGCTGGTGCTCGGTGATATCCTGCAGCCCAATGTCGGCATGGGCCGCGACGTGATGGCGCTGCTCAGCTTCGGCCTGCGCCACGGCTTCCTGAAGGATGCGCTGATCGGGCTGATCAGCACCGCGCTGTCAGATTACCGTCACTTGCGCTCGCGGATCGGGCTGCAGCGCTACAGCGAGGACGAGATCACGGCGAAGCTGAAGGCGGCCGGCTTCGCGGTCCAGCGCGCCCAAACCAATATCGGCCACAATCGCTGGCGTATGACCTTCATCGCGCGGCCACCGCTGGTGCGTTAAGCATAACAACTACCTGAGGTGGCTTGTCGCATCTCGATCGGACATGATCCGCGCGGCCCGGTGGCGGAAGCGTCTACGCGAGAGCAGTGCATCGCTCTTCATCCTGGTTCAAATCCAGGCCGGGTCTCCACGCTTCGCCCCTGCGGGGCTACGCGTGGCGCCGCCACGCTAGGCCAGCGGAGGCGAAGCGTGTCCGGCGTAGCTGGAGCGAAGCGAAAGCGAAGACGGACGGGATCTCGCAATAGCTCGTCTCAGCCGCCTCAATCCACAGCAACTGTTTCACATTCGGACAAAAGCTGAAGCCGCTCCGCATCCTTCGCCGCGGAGCTGATCACCGCATCGAGCAAGCCCGGAAAACGCGCGTCCAGATCCTCGCGGCGCAGCCGCATGAAGCGGTTGGTGCCGGCCACGCGCGTCAGCATCAGGCCGCATTCGCGCAATTTTGCGAAGTGATAGGCGAGGTTGGATTTGCCGGCGAGCGCGGTGAAGTCGCCGCAGCAGAGCTCGCTGCTGACACGTTCCTGCTGCGCGAGCTGATAGACGATGGCCAACCGGATCGGATCGCTCAGGCAATCCAGCACCATCGGCAGCTCGATCTGCTCGCGGGTGGGGTGGAGAGGTGTGCGGCTCATGATCCGGGAATCATAGCGATACGGCCGCAATGTTCAATAGTTCTTGAACCAATTGACTCCTCTGCCTTCGCATTCAATAGTTCAATAAACGTTGAACATAGGGATATTGTCCAATGAGCGTGTTCTGGCTGGCCCTGGCGGCCTTTTCGATCGGCACCGAAGGCTTTGTGATTGCTGGGCTTTTGCCGTCGATCGCCAGCGACCTGTCAATTTCGGTCTCGGCCGCCGGCCAATTGGTCACCGCCTATGCCCTCACCTATGCCGTGGGCTCGCCGGTTCTGGCCGTGGCGCTGAACAATATCGATCGGCGCACCGTGCTGGCCCTGGCTCTGACCACCTTCATCGCCGGCAACCTCGCGGCGATGGTGGCCTCCAACTACGCCCTGCTGCTGGCCTCGCGCATGCTGATGGCCTTGGGCTCCGGCCTGTGCATGCCGACGGCGCTCGCGGTGTCGGTTGCCGTCGCCTCGCCCGAGCGGCGCGGCCGCGCGGTGGCGCTGGTCACCTCGGGCCTCACGGTTGCGACTGTCATTGGCGTGCCCCTCGGCAACCTCGTCGGCAGCCTGCTTGGATGGCGTGCGACCTTCGCGATGGTCGCGCTGATCGGCGCGGTGGCGCTGGCCGGCCTCCTGCTCGGGCTGCCCCGCGGTCTGCCCCGCAACACGGCGTCGCTCAGCGACCGTCTGGCGGTGGCGCGACACAGCAACGTGCTGATCGCGCTGGTGATCACGGTTTTATGGGCGCTCGGCGGCTTCACCGTATTCACCTATTTCGCGGTCCCGCTGCGTGGCCTCGGCTTCGATGCTTCGCATATCAGCCTGGCGCTGCTGGTGTTCGGCGGCGCCGCCGCGATCGGGAACATGCTCGGCGGCGTGCTGGCCGACCGGCTCGGTTCGCTCGCCACCGCAGCGCTCGGGCTCGCCGGCATGGCCAGCGCGCTGATCCTGCACTCGCTGGTCCTGAAGCTGATGCCCGGCCAGGCCCATTATGCGGTGCTGGGCGCGATCTTCCTCTGGGGCATCTCGGGCTGGGCGTTCTATCCGGCCCAGATCGCCAGCATCATCCGGATCGAGCCGCAGGCCTCAATGATCGCGCTCTCGCTCAACGCCTCCGCGATGTATCTCGGCTTCGCCATCGGCGGTGCCTTAGGGGGTGCGGTGCTGGCCACCCTCTCGCCCAACGACCTCGGCTGGATCGGGGGAACGAGCGTTGCGGCCTCGCTTCTGGTGCACCTCGCGCGGGGCTGGCAGGCGCGGCCAAAACCGGTCAAAATTGCCGGTTGATGGGCGTTTTTCGGGGTTTCGCCGCCCCGAAAACTGGTCTAAGACCCACCCGCGCGCGAGGGAGACCCCCGCGCTCTCGCTCAAGGGACGCGCGGCAAGCGCGCCCTTTTTTTGTGCCCAGATTCCAGCCCGCGAGCGGTGATGCCTAAACGAACCGACATCTCGACCATCCTGATCATCGGCGCCGGTCCCATCGTGATCGGCCAGGCCTGTGAGTTCGATTATTCGGGCACGCAGGCGGTGAAGACGCTGAAGGAAGAGGGCTATCGCATCGTCCTCGTCAATTCCAATCCGGCCACCATCATGACCGATCCGGAATTGGCCGATGCGACCTATATCGAGCCGATCACGCCGGAGATCGTCGCCAAGATCATCGAGAAGGAACGCCACGTCATTCCCGGCGGCTTCGCGCTGCTGCCGACCATGGGCGGCCAGACCGCGCTGAACTGCGCGCTGTCGCTGCGCCGGCAAGGCACGCTGGACAAGTTCAACGTCGAGATGATCGGCGCCACGGCCGATGCCATCGACAAGGCCGAGGATCGCCAGCTGTTCCGCGAGGCCATGACCAAGATCGGGCTCGAGACGCCGAAATCGCGGCTCGCCAATGCCTCCGAGCTGAAGAAATCCTTCCGAGACAAACACCAGGCCGAACGCGAGAAGCTGTCGGGCGCAGCCCTCGAAGAGCACGACCGGCAATGGACGCTCGGCGAGAGCGACCGCCGCAAGCGCTACCAGGAATACGCCTTCGGCCAGGCCATGATGGCGCTGTCCGAGATCGGCCTGCCCGCGATCATCCGTCCGTCCTTCACCATGGGCGGCACCGGCGGCGGCATCGCCTACAACAAGGAAGAGTTCCTCGACATCATCGAGCGCGGCCTCGATGCGTCCCCCACCAACGAAGTCCTGATCGAGGAATCCGTCCTCGGCTGGAAAGAGTACGAGATGGAGGTGGTGCGCGACAAGAAGGACAATTGCATCATCATCTGCTCGATCGAGAATTTCGATCCGATGGGCGTGCACACCGGCGACTCCATCACGGTCGCGCCGGCGTTGACGCTGACGGACAAGGAATACCAGATCATGCGCGACGCCTCACTGGCGGTGCTGCGCGAGATCGGCGTCGAGACCGGCGGCTCCAACGTGCAGTTCGGCGTCAATCCCGAGGACGGCCGCATGGTCGTGATCGAGATGAATCCGCGCGTGTCGCGTTCGTCCGCGCTGGCCTCGAAGGCGACGGGCTTCCCGATCGCCAAGGTCGCGGCAAAGCTCGCGATCGGCTACACGCTCGATGAGATCGCCAACGACATCACCGGCGGCGCGACGCCCGCCTCGTTCGAGCCGACGATCGACTACGTGGTGACCAAGATCCCGCGTTTCGCCTTCGAGAAATTCCCCGGCGCCTCCTCCACGCTGACGACCTCGATGAAGTCGGTCGGCGAGGTCATGGCGATCGGCCGCACCTTCCAGGAGAGCCTGCAGAAGGCGCTACGCGGGCTCGAGACCGGCCTCACCGGCCTCGACGAGATCGAGATCGACGGCCTCGGCCAGGGCGACGACAAGAACGCGATCCGCGCTGCGCTCGGCAGGCCGACGCCGAACCGGCTGCTGCAGGTCGCGCAGGCGATGCGGCTCGGCTGGACCAACGAGGAGATCTTCAACTCCTGCAAGATCGACCCGTGGTTCCTCGGCGAGATGCGCGGCATCGTCGACATGGAAGAGAAGGTCAAGAAGAACGGCCTTCCTTCCAACGCCTTCGGCATGCGCACGCTGAAAGCCATGGGCTTCTCGGACGCGCGGCTTGCCGTGCTCGCGCATACCGCGGAGGCGGACGTGACCGCCAAGCGTCACGCGCTCGGCGTCCGTCCCGTGTTCAAGCGCATCGACACTTGCGCGGCCGAGTTCGCCTCGCCCACGGCCTATATGTACTCGACCTATGAGTCCCCGTTCGCCGGCAGCACCGCAGACGAGAGCGCGCCGTCGGACCGGAAGAAGGTCATCATCCTCGGCGGCGGTCCGAACCGCATCGGTCAGGGCATCGAGTTCGACTATTGCTGCTGTCACGCCTGCTTCGCGCTCTCGGATGCCGGCTACGAGACCATTATGGTCAACTGCAATCCGGAGACCGTGTCGACCGACTACGACACGGCGGATCGCCTCTACTTCGAACCGCTCACCGCGGAAGACGTGCTGGAGATCATCGCGACCGAGCGCACCAATGGCACGCTGCATGGCGTGATCGTGCAGTTCGGCGGCCAGACACCGCTGAAGCTGGCGCGTGCGCTGGAAGCCGCCGAAGTGCCGATCCTGGGCACCTCGCCCGACGCGATCGACCTTGCCGAAGACCGCGACCGCTTCAAGCGCGTGCTCGACAAGCTCCGCCTCAAGCAGCCGAAGAACGGCATCGCCTATTCGGTCGAGCAGGCGCGGCTCGTCGCCGCCGATCTCGGCCTGCCGCTGGTGGTGCGTCCGTCCTACGTGCTCGGCGGCCGCGCGATGCAGATCATCCGCGAGGAGAACCAGCTCAACGACTATCTGCTCGGCACGCTGCCGGAGCTGGTGCCCGCCGACGTCAAGGCGCGCTATCCCAACGACAAGACCGGTCAGATCAACACGGTGCTCGGCAAGAACCCCCTGCTGTTCGACCGTTACCTGTCAGATGCCACCGAAGTCGACGTCGACTGCCTCTCCGACGGCAAGGACACCTTCATCGTCGGCATCATGGAGCACATCGAGGAAGCCGGCATTCACTCCGGTGACTCCGCCTGCTCGCTGCCGCCCTATTCGCTCGATGCCAAGATGATCGACGAGCTGGAGCGGCAGACGCGTGAGCTCGCGCTCGGCCTCGACGTCGTCGGCCTGATGAACGTGCAATACGCCATCAAGGACGGCGAGATCTACGTGCTCGAAGTTAATCCGCGCGCCTCGCGCACGGTGCCGTTCGTCGCCAAGGTGGTCGGCACGCCGGTCGCCAAGATCGCCGCGCGCATCATGGCCGGGGAAAAGCTCGCCGACTTCAATCTGAAGAAGGCAAAGCTCAAGCATGTCGGTGTGAAGGAATCGGTGTTCCCGTTCGCGCGCTTCCCCGGCGTCGACACGGTGCTCGGCCCCGAGATGCGCTCGACCGGCGAGGTCATGGGCATCGACCGCAACTTCGAGGTCGCGTTCGCCAAGAGCCAGCTCGGCGGCGGCACGCGGGTGCCGGGCAAGGGCACGGTGTTCGTCTCGGTGCGCGAGAGCGACAAGACGCGCATTGCCGATGCGGTTCGCGAACTGCATTCGCTCGGCTTCAAGGTGCTGGCGACCTCGGGCACGGCGCGCTTCCTGACCGATCAGGGCATCCCGACCGAGAAGGTGAACAAGGTGCTGGAGGGACGGCCGCACATCGTCGACGCCATCACCAATGGCGACGTCCAGCTGGTCTTCAACACCACCGAAGGCCCGCAGGCGCTCGCCGACAGCCGTTCGCTGCGGCGCGCGGCCCTCTTGCATAAAGTGCCGTATTACACCACTCTTTCCGGGGCCGTGGCGGCCGCGCAGGGCATCCGCGCCTATCTTGGCGGGGACCTTGAGGTTCGTACCCTGCAGAGCTACTTTTCGGAAACCTGATTGCTAGCGGAGCGCAGCCTCCGCTAAGTGGTTGGCAATGAAGCCACAATGGCCGGAGGAACTGTCCGGCCATGTGGTTGTTCTGTTCCGGCGCCAGACCCACATAACGTTCCGGTGGCGGCGTCTTCAGCCCCGGATACACCGACGAATCAAGGTTGCCGCGCCCTCCGTCCGGGGGGCGCGTGACCGAAAGACGAGAGAAGAGATGGAAAAGGTTCCGATGACCCAGGCCGGCTTTGTCGCGCTCGGGGAAGAATTGAAGAAGCGCCAGTCGGAGGACCGTCCGCGGATCATCGAGCATATCGCCGAGGCGCGCTCGCACGGAGACCTGTCGGAGAACGCGGAATATCACGCCGCAAAGGAAGAGCAGTCCCACAACGAGGGCCGCATCGCCGAGCTCGAGGACAAGCTCGCGCGCGCCGACATCATCGACATCTCGAAGCTTTCCGGCGACACCATCAAGTTCGGCGCCACCGTGACGCTGGTCGACGAGGACACCGAGAAGAAGACGGTGTGGCAGATCGTCGGCGAGGTCGAGGCCGACGCCAAGAAGGGCCGCATTTCCATCACCTCGCCGCTCGCCCGCGCGCTGATCGGCAAGAAGAAAGGCTCGACCGTCGAGGTCAACGCTCCCGGCGGCGCCAAGGCGTATGAGATCACCAAGGTGGAGTGGCGGTAAGGATTTGCCGTCGTCTCACTGACGTTTCGAAAAGGCCGCGCACTGCGCGGCCTTTTTGTTTCAGGCGTGTCGCTTGAAGTGTGAGAAGTCTCTGCTCTAACCACCCGTCATTGCGAGGAGCAAAGCGACGAAGCAATCCAGAATCCCTCTGCCGGGGACAAGTCTGGATTGCTTCGTCGCAAGAGCTCCTCGCAATGACGGAGTGGGAGCTAGCGCGCCCGACTCCATCACCGTCACCTGAGGCGCTCGCCTCTTCGGCGAGCCTCGAAGGGCGACGGCCCGGCTGTTGCCACGCACTGCTGCATCTCGGCCGCCCATCCTTCGAGGCTCCCCATGGGACGCGTTGCGTCCATGCCTCGCACCTCCTGCGACAACGGCTTTGCCGTTGCGCGGGGATGACGGAGCTGATAGGGCGATTGGGAGACCTACCTCCGCCCCTTCACGTCCAGCGGCACGGCCGCCTCGTACTTCGAATTATGCAGCACCAGCGAGGTCCGCACATTGCGGACATGGGGCGCGGCGGTCAGGTGCGTCACGAAATCCTGGAAGGTCGCCATGTCCGGCGCGACGCATTTGAGAATGAAATCGACCTCGCCCGACAGCATCCAGCATTCCCGCACCAGGGGCTCGGCGCGGACGAACTCCTCGAAGGCGCGCAAATCGGCCTCGGCCTGGCTGGAGAGGTGCACGGCGGCGAAAACCGTAACGTCGAAACCGAGCTTTCGCGCATCCAGCAGCCCGCGGTAACCGTGGATGTAGCCCTCCTCCTCCAGCGCCCGGACCCGGCGCAGGCAGGGGGGCGGTGAGATTCCAACACGCTTGGCCAGCTCGACATTGGTGATTCGACCGTCGGCCTGAATCTCGGTCAAAATCTTCAGGTCGATCTCGTCTAGGTTCCGCGACACGTGATTGGAACTCCTGGCCTTTGCGGCGGTATTGGGTGGGTCTGTCGCAATCCTCATAGCCCAGTCCGGCCGGTTAGCGCAATTTTATTGCGCGTGCAGCGCAATCGACTTTTGTTCCTTGTTGGAAAAATCCGCCGATAGGGAATGCAATTCTTGCATAGCTCACCAGAACGCTTAGATTAGCTCTGATATTTCAGCGCCTCCGCGAGGCCTCCCGGCACGTTCCGCGCCCGCGCTGCAAATCCCCCGTGAAAGGCGTCCATCGAAATGTCCGCTCCTGTTCATGCAAAGGTCGTCATCATTGGCTCCGGCCCCGCCGGCTACACCGCGGCGATCTACGCCGCGCGCGCGATGCTCGAGCCGATCCTGATCCAGGGCATCCAGCCGGGCGGTCAGCTCACCATCACCACCGACGTCGAGAACTATCCGGGTTTCGCCGACGTGATCCAGGGTCCCTGGCTGATGGAGCAGATGGAGAAGCAGGCGGTCCATGTCGGCACCAAGATCGTCTCCGACCTGGTGATCAAGCTCGACACCTCGCAGCGGCCGTTCCGCCTCACCTGCGACAGCGGCGACGTCTACCTCGCCGACGTCGTCATCCTCGCGACCGGCGCGCAGGCGCGCTGGCTCGGTCTGCCGTCGGAAGTGAAGTTCCAGGGCGGCGGCGTGTCGGCCTGCGCCACCTGCGACGGCTTCTTCTACCGCGGCAAGGAAGTCGTGGTGGTCGGCGGCGGCAATACCGCGGTCGAGGAAGCCCTGTACCTCACCAACCACGCCTCGCAGGTCACCATCGTGCACCGCCGCGATCACTTCCGCGCCGAGCGCATCCTGCAGGAGCGCCTGTTCAAGCACCCCAAGATCAAGGTGGTCTGGAACTCCGCCATCGACGAGATCTGCGGCACCGAGAACCCGAACAAGGTCACGCATGTGCGCCTCAAGAACGTCAAGACCGGCGCGCTGACGGATTTGAAGACCGACGGCGTCTTCATCGCCATCGGCCATGCGCCTGCGACCGAGCTCGTGAAGGACCAGGTCAAGCTCAAACCCTCAGGCTACATCGAGGTCGCCCCGAATTCGACCGCGACTTCCGTGCCCGGCCTGTTCGCCGCCGGCGACGTCGCCGACGAAACCTATCGCCAGGCCGTAACGGCCGCCGGCCTCGGCTGCATGGCAGCGCTCGAGTCCGAACGCTTCCTGGCCTTGCGCGCCAGCGAGCGCGCCGCAGCGGAATAAGATCATGCCTCGAACACGCGACGGATTTACGGATATGGACTGGGACAAGCTGAAGGTGTTTCACGCGGCGGCGGAAGCGGGCAGCTTCACGCATGCGGGCGAGCAGCTCGGCCTGTCGCAATCGGCGGTCTCACGCCAGGTCTCGGCGCTGGAGCAGGAGCTGTCGGTCTCGCTCTTCCACCGCCACGCCCGCGGCCTGATCCTCACCGAGCAGGGCGACCTTCTGTTCCGCACCGCGCATGACGTGTTCATGCAACTCCAGGCGGCACGCGCGAAACTCACCGACAGCCGGGAGCGGCCGAGCGGCGATCTCAAGATCACCACCACGCCGGGCGTCGGCATCAACTGGCTGATCCCGCGCCTCGGCGAATTCACCGCGCTGTATCCGGAGATTCGCATCTCGTTGATCGTCACCGACGAGGAGCTCGATCTCTCCATGCGCGAGGCGGACGTTGCGATCCGCACCCGCAAGCCGACGCAGCCGGATCTCATTCAGCGCAAGCTGTTCGCGATGGGCTTCCACGCCTATTGCTCGCCGGAATACATCAAGCGCTTCGGCACGCCGCGCACGCTGGAGGAGCTCGACTCCCACCGCATCATCACGCTGTCCGACGGTAACTTCGCGCCGCATTTGCAGAACCGCAACTGGCTGATCGAAGCCGGCCGCAACGGCTCCGGTCCGCGCGAAGCCTATTTCAAGGTCAACAACATCCTCGGCCTCGTGCGCGCCTGCCAGCAGGGCCTCGGCATCGCGGCACTGCCCGACTATCTCGTCGAGGAGCAGAGCAAGCTCGTTCAACTGTTCGGCGAATCGGATTCGATCCAGCTCGATACGTATTTCGTCTATCCGGAAGAGTTGAAGACGGTCGCGCGCGTGCAGGTGTTCCGCGACTTCGTGGTGAGCAAGGCGCAGCGCTGGCCGTCCTGATTTCCGCATGTCTGACATGCGACCTGAACGGTTGCTGCATGGCGCTTGGCAAGCCCATAATGTTTCCACGCTGAGCCTTCGCGTTGCGCATTTGTCCCCCTCCTCCAGTGGCGCGGGAGTTCAGTAATCCCTCTTGGAAGGTGATTGTGTCGGCCTCACGTGGCCAATACCTCAAGCCGGGCCCTTTGGGTCCGGCTTTTTTTCTGCCGAATGGGCATTCGCCCTCCGCGTGTATTGACAGTTTTGGGCATACCCCGCATCATTTACAAATGATCACGAAGTCGTGCGCAATCGTCTCGAAAAAAGGCCCCCATCCCGGGGCCTCGGATTTTTGCGCACACTAGCTAGCTTCGTCATCGCAGCAAATCCCGAAAACCCCGCCGCCTGGACGGGGTTTTTTCATGTGCCCTCCGTCTCAGGTTTTCACGAGAAGGAGATGGAACATGACCGGACTTGAAGAACATTTGCACGGACTGTGGCTGCCGCTGGTGACGCCGTTTCGCGACGGCCGCCTCGACGAGACGTCGCTGCGACGGCTGACACGGCACTACTGCACCCAGGCCATCGACGGCTTCGTCCTGGGTGCGACCTCAGGCGAAGGCATGACGCTGCGCGATGCCGAGCTGGAGCGGCTCGTTGCGGTGGTGCGGGACGAGATGGCGGCGGGCCACCGCAGTGTTCCGGTCTGCCTCGGCCTGTCGGGCGCGGACACCTCGCGGCTGATGGACCGGCTCGACGAGACCGCGGACTGGCCGATCGACTTCTATCTGATCGCGAGCCCCTATTACGTGCGGCCGTCGCAGCGCGGCTTGCTGGCGCATTTCGAGACACTCGCCGATCACGCCGCCTGGCCGCTCGCGCTCTACAACATCCCCTATCGCACCTCGGTCAACATCACCAACCAGACGATGCTGCGGCTCGCCGAGCATCAAAACATCGTCGGCCTCAAGGATTGCGGCGCCAGCCGCGAGCAGTCGATCGCGCTGCTGCGCGACCGGCCGAAGACTTTTCGCGTGCTGACCGGCGAGGATGCGAACTACCTCGAGGCCCTCACCGACGGCGCCGACGGCGGCATCGTGCTGTCCGCCCATGTCGAGACCGCGACGTTTGCGGCCGTGTACGCCGAAGTGAAGCGCGGCAACCATGATGCCGCGCGAGTGCGCTGGAACGAGGTCGCCGAGCTGACGCGGCTGTTGTTCACCGAGCCTAGCCCGGCACCCGCGAAGTATTGGCTGTGGCGCAGCGGCCTGATCGACAGCCCCGAAGTGCGCTTGCCGATGGTGGAGGTGAGCAGCGAGCTTGCGGCGACGATCGATCGCGAGATCGAGCGACGGATGAAAATCGCGGCGTAGTTTTCCCTCTTCGCGCGCACGCTGCCCCTTCTCCCCTTGCGGGAGAAGGTGGCGCGAAGCGCCGGATGAGGGGTCTCTATCCGCGCACATCGCAGCCACTGAATTCGCGGAGAAAGACCCCTCACCCGTCTCGCTGCTGACGCAGCGAGCCACCCTCTCCCGCAAGGGGAGAGGGAAGGAAGAGTCGTGCCCAGACCCAACACCTAACCCACCACGCACAACATCAGCTCAATCCGGAAAGATCGCCCCATGGGACTCCGTTTATGGACCCGCGCCCTCAATGCCTTCTCGCAATTCCTGTCATCCGCGGAGGCTTACAAATGGCCCGACAAATATCCGGCATCCGCGTGGCTGCGTCGCGACATCGGTCTTGGTGAAGAGGTGGTGATGCGGGAGCGGGATCGGATCGACGAGATCCGGCGTAGGTACAGCGGGTGGGTCTAGCGGCTGCGTTTCGCCTCTTACGGCGAAGGAATGACGGCGGCGGGTGTGGCGGCGCGGCGTGCGGCCTTGGTTAACCGCGGCCCAACTCCCTTCGCAGCTGCCGCATGGCGCATCCACGGCTCGTTTACGCAATCCGCCCTATCGTTTCGCCTCGACGTCCATCAAAGGGGGAATGACCATGGGACAACGCGTTCGCCCGACCGCGGCGGAAATCTTCGCGCCCGCCGATCTCTTGCAGGGAATTCTGGTGGTTTCGTCGTTCGGGTTCTGGGCGGTGATGCTCGGCCTGGTGCCGGTGCTGCTGTTTCGGGTCTGGCTGACCTGACAGCGCTTCCCGCGCACATGGTTAAACCGCCGTCACAAATGCGTTCGAAATGCGTGTGGGATCGCGAACCGGAATCTTAAAACATCTGGCCTAGCGTGATGCCCATAAGCGAAGAAATCGCGGGGGCGTTTGTGAATAGTCAGAATGAAATGGCGTCGCATTTCGACGCCGGACAGCGGAGCCTGTCCAACGACGAGAGCTTCACCACCGAAGACATTCTCTGGGCCGCCGGCATCTGGTCGGTGATCCTGACGCTGTCGCCGGTGATCGTGTTCTACATGCTGATGGTGGCGTAGCCACCATAGCCATCTCCAGAAACGCAAAACGCGCGGACTTCCGCGCGTTTGTCGTCCGGGGAATGATTGATGAAATTATGCCGCCTGCTTGTGCATTGCGCCGGATGCCGACGCCGTGCCGCGAATGGCTTTCACTGAACGCTCGATCGCCGCCCACAGCCTTGCAATTTCCTGAGCCGCACGGCTCTCGGCCTGATACTCACGCGCGCCTTCGCCGTGGCTGAGTGCCATCAACAAATCCGAACGATTGGTGATCTGACCGCCCCAGACCGGAGCGCGGAATTTCGCCAACGCCTCGCGGGCGATGGTGACGATCGGGCTTTCGGATTCGTCACGGCGCGCCGGCGCACCGTTGAGGACGACCGCATAGGGCTTGCGCGCCGCGCGGCACATCTGAATCGTTTCCTGCACCGCGTTGACGTCGAACACGCCGGGACGTGCCGGGATGACCACCATGGTCGCGTTCTTGATCGCGTCGTCGACGACGGCCGAGAGGTTCGGCGGCGTGTCGATCAACACCCATTCATAACCGTCGCGCTTGGCCGCGGAGACGATGCCGCTGACCGAGTTCACGGCCGCCTTGATCGGCGGTTCGTTGGTACCACGCAGCTTGTGCCACAGCGTGAGCGAGCCCTGCGGATCCGCGTCCACGAGCATCACCTGCTTGCTCGCCTTGATCTGCGCGGCGAGATGTGCGGCCAGGGTACTTTTGCCCGAGCCGCCTTTACGCGATGCGAAAACAATAACGTTCATACCCTTGGCCTCCAGATTGACCCCAGGCCGCGAAAATGAATCACCTCGCTGATTCGTGAAAGAAAAATTTACCGGGAGTTGCTTCGCAGCCACGAAATAACAAGGCGTGTTGGCTTTTGAGTCACACTGCTTCGTGCGACGACGGAAACGAACCGCAATGAAGCGCCTCTCGTGCGCGCAATCGTGCCTTTTTTGAGCAGCGCGATGGGAAAAAGCGGAATGCAACCTTCCCGCGTAAATCCTCCTCCGACTCTTTTCGGTCCGCGCATGGTCGTAACCGCCGCAAGCCCGCGCACGCGATGGCGAACAAAAGGAGTCCGGTAGCTGTCGCAAGGCTGATGCCGTGGCGTTTTGACTCAAGAGTGAACGGACACACACGCTCACGCCTCGCGCGATCGGAGGACATCACAGTTGCGCACGCATCCGTGCGTACAGAAGTCCGCACAGCGGACAGACGAAACGCAAATGCCCGGGGGGGAGCCCGGGCATTTCAGGTTTCAGAGAAGGAACGCGCTGTGACGCGCTCAGCCTTCGTCGGTTTTCTTCTTCTTGCTGGTCTTCGCCGTTGGCTTGGTGCTCTTCCTGGTGTTCGATGCGGCCTTGGGCGCGATGTTGGTCGGCCTGCCGGCGCGGGCCTGACCGGGCTCGGAGCCCTGGCGGAAGAACACCTTGCACTGCGGCGAGAGCTGCGCCTTCTTCTGGATCATGCAGGCGGTGATGGCATCGACGTTCGGCACGAACTCGCCGCACAGCCGCATCGCGTCCGGCGAGCAGGCCTGCTGCTCCTCCTGCGTATAGGCGAAGCTGACGCCCGGCTGGATCACGACGGCGAGGGCAATCCCGGCGACGGCAGCAACAACGGATCTTTGAGAATGAAACGCGGGCATCGATCCTCCCAAATTCGAGTCGGCCGGAGTGTGGGTGAACGGCGGTTCGTTGGCAACGAGGGCGGATGCGAAAGCTCGGAGCTGTGCGGTCTCGGCAACAGGCGGGTGATGATCGTCCCGAGGACCGTGCCAGGGGCTCGCTCGGCCCCTCCAATCAAAACCGCGAAAACAACCCCATGCACAGTAGCCATGTCCATGGCAACGCTACGGATTTCCCGGTGGCGCCTGCGGATTTTACGAAATCGCTTTGACTCGTCGGGCAAAACAGGGGCATACTG
This sequence comes from Bradyrhizobium sp. 18BD, assembly GCF_054185225.1. Classification (NCBI taxonomy): domain Bacteria; kingdom Pseudomonadati; phylum Pseudomonadota; class Alphaproteobacteria; order Hyphomicrobiales; family Nitrobacteraceae; genus Bradyrhizobium; species Bradyrhizobium sp. 18BD. The sequence continues at coordinate 143,219 of NZ_JAVAYL010000018.1, forward strand.
CCATCGTCGAAAAATGCGTGGGGTGGTCCGCTCCCCGTGAGCTGAGGGGCGCATGGCCACCATCTTGATCGTCGCGCCGGTGTTCGCCCTGATTGCGGCGGGCTATGCCGCGGTGCTGTTCCGCTTCGTCTCGGAGACCGCGCACAAGGGCATCTCCGAATTCGCCTTCAGCATCGCGATCCCCGCGCTGCTGTTCCGCACCATCGTCGTCTCGGAATTCCCCGACGTCAGCCCGTGGCGGATGTGGGGCAGCTACTAGGCGCGCTCGCGATCACCTGGATCGCGGCGCTGGCGATCTCGGCGCTGCTGCGCGCGCGGCGCGAGGACCACGAGGACGGCGTCGTGTTCGCGATCGGCTCGGTCTACGGCAACATCGTGATGCTCGGCATTCCCATGACGCTGTCGGCGCTGGGCAACGAGGCCGCAGGCCCGATGGCGCTGATCCTGTCGGTGAACACGCCGCTGCTCTGGCTCTGCGGCATCTTGCAGATGGAGCTGGTCAGCCAGAAGCGGACAGGCTCGCCGCTATCGGTGATCTGGCCGGTGCTCGCGGACCTCTCGCGCAACCCGCTGATGCTGGGGATCGGCTTCGGCGTGGTCTGGCGCTTCACCGGCCTCGGCCTCAACCCCGTCGTCGACCGCACCATCGAGCTGCTGGCGCAAGCGGGCTCGCCAACGGCGCTGATCGCGCTCGGCATCAATTTGTTTCGCTTCGAGGTGAAAGGCGAGAAGCTCAGCATCCTCGCGATGTGCGCGCTCAAGCTGATGGCGATGCCCGCCGCCGCGTATCTGCTGGCAAAGCTGCTCGGCCTGCCGCCGGTCGCCGCCGGCGTCATCGTGCTGTTCGCGGCGATGCCGACCGGCGCGAATGCGTACATCTTCGCGGTCCAGTATCAGCGGCTGGTGAACCCGGTGTCGGGCGCGGTGGCGCTGGGCACGCTGCTGGCGGCGGCGACGCTGCCGGTGGTGGTGCTGATCGTGGCGGGAGGGAGGTAGGACGCCTGACGATTTCCGCAACCGCTATTCAACACGCTGGCCCGCGCGCCAGGCCATCTCCCAGAAGTCCGCCTCGAGCCGGGAGGCTTCCTTGAAGATCGCAATCAGTTCGGCCTCGCGGGCCGGCGTGGCGTAGAGATCGGCGAGATGCTCCAAGTGCGCCCGCGCTTTGGCAGCGACCTCCTGGTACGGCACGCCGGCGTACTCGGCGATCCAAACGCGATAGGCGTTCGTCGCAGCGTCCGCGTTGGGCCGCGAGGCGAGCCGCGTTGCGATCTCCGCGTACCCGATCACGCAGGGGGCAAGCGCCACCTTGAGTGCCAGCAGATCGCCGCGCATTCCTGCATCGAGCACGTAACGTGTATAGGCCAGCATCTCGACCGCCGGTGGGGCTTGTTCGAGATCGGTCGGGGACAGACCCCAACCGGCGCAGAGCTTCACATGCAGGTTCATCTCGACATCGAGGATGGCCGACAGGCCGGCCGCTGCTTCACGCATGTCGGCAAGCGTGGGCGACTTGTAGACCGACAGCGCGTAGGCGCGAGCAAACTCGATGAGGAACAGGTAATCCTGAACGAGATAGTGACGAAACGCCGCTTCGGGGAGCGAGCCGTCCGCCAATCCGTTCGTGAAGGGATGCTCCGTGTAGGCCCGCCACTCAACGGATGCTTCTGTCTTGAGACGCTCGAAGAAACTCACGATCTTTTCCGCCCAGCTTGCTTGTCCATGAATGTCTTTGGCTCGCTACCGATATCGCATTGCGAACCGGGGAGCTATGGTGACGGGGGATAAATTGGCTTTGAGCAGTGTTGCGGATAGGGCGCTCCCACGCGTCGAAAGTTTGGTGCACTGCCACCATAATTCGTGTGCAATCCCTAACAGAGGCGCGGCCCGACAGATCGAGGGCGGAGTTTTGTGCGATGTCACCGCAATTGCGATTTGCGTCACTTCAACAAGAAATCAAGGAAGTGTACCTGCTGCTGTACGAAGACAGGACGCAAATGCGTGCGGTCTGAGAATTTTGGCTCGCCTGCTCCGAAGAACGGCGAACAGCTTTCGCCGTCACCGCAGATATCGGGAAGGGGATCGAGTAGCGTCGCCCCAGTACGCTCGCCGATGGCGCGCAGCTTGGCGTCGACTGCAGCAAGAGCAGCTCGCAGTTCTGCGATTGGTACGGCCTTCTCAACGTCCGGGGCAATTTGAAATCCGGCAAGGTTCCGCGCTACCATCTCGCTCGGATCGAAGCGACGGTGACCAGTCATCCCTAGCACAATGTAGACCTTCGCTCCCTCGCCCTGTAGCAAGCGCACATACTCTTCAAGATTGGCATAGAAGGCGTCCGTGCCCTCCTTTGTGTTTAAGGGCAAACGCCTGCCCTCTCGTTCGATCTGCATCCCTTCGGCGCTGTAGCCTTGCCAAGCAGCGCCCAGCACCACTGATTGCACCTTCTGCCGCCGCACCAGGCCGATCAATTTATCTGGCAAGTTGCTGCATGCCGCGAATTTGTCCTGCTGGATCACCTCCGGCACTGGAGGGCAGCGCGGGCCTGTTACAAAGTAGGCGTTGGCTGCAAGTTGCCCTTCGTCGGCCAATTGCTGCACTCGAGGCCCGTAGTGAAACAGGACGCTATCGCCGCTTAACGCCACCTTGCGCGCGCCATGGCCCAGATGGGCTACGAAAGTCCAGTCGTGATCTGACACCTCCATGTCGCTGGTTGGCTTGAAGTCGGCATCAAGTCTTGCATCGCCGATCTTCCGCACGTCGACGCCGGGAAGCGGCGGGAAACGTTCTGGGAAACCAACCTTGGTCCAGACGACCAGTCCGCAGGCTCCGAGCGCCGCCATGGAAGCAGCGACGATCTGGGTACGACGGTGGCGGTGTGCGCCAAAGCGGACTGGAAACTCGATAAAGCGGTAGGTGGCCCAGGCCAGCAGGAAGCTAGCAGCCACAAGCCCCAGGGCCATCAGGGGCGTCGGCGGCTTATTCAGACGAATGACATAAGCGTAAGAGATGAGTGGCCAATGCCAGATGTACAGCGGATAGCTTATCAGTCCGACGAAGACGGCAGCACGGTTGGAGAAGAAAATACGGTTCGCGGTCGCCTCGCGCCCCGCCAAGATCAACGCAACCGCACCCGCCACAGGTAGCAAAGCGAGCCAGCCTGGAAAGCGTAAGTCTGGCGTGAAGAACGCTACCGATGTTAGCAGGGCGGCCAAGCCAGCAAAGGAAAGCCAGGACCGAACCTGGGACGTGAGGACAATCGGACGCCACCAAGCCAGACCCGCCCCGGCTAGCAGCTCCCAGAAACGTGAGACGGGTAGGTAGAAATCGTCGGAGATATTGGTGATGGACAGAGCGACGTTGACTGCGAAGGAAACCAGGAACAACACCGCGAGCAGTCGGCCCACGTTTGCCTTCATCTGGACGGCCGCCCATAGCAAGGCCGGCCAGAAGATATAGAACTGCTCCTCGATACCCAAAGACCATAGATGCAAGAGCGGCTTAAGGGTGGCGGCGGTGCCGAAATATCCGCTCTCGCTCCATAGCGCTATGTTGGAGAGGAAGCCTGCGCCGAAGAACACATGCTTGCCCAGCTGTGCCAGCTCGGACGGCGTCAGGGAAACGAAGCCATAAGCCAACACGGCGAACAAGCAAACGGCAAGCGCCGGAAAGATACGCCGGATGCGCCTTCCATAGAAGGAAGTGAACGAAAAGCTGTGCTCACCCACTTCGGTGAAAAGTATTGACGAGATCAGGAAGCCTGAAATGACGAAGAAGACGTCGACGCCCACGTAGCCGCCGCGGACTACGCTCGGAAAGGCGTGATAGAGGACTACTGAAAGTACGGCAAAGGCTCGCAGCCCATCGATGTCCGGCCGATAATGGATTGTTGTGGGATACACCACCCAATCACCGTCTTGGTTATAGGGCGACGAAGCATGCCGTCTCGACAAGCGTTGGATCGATGCACACTGTCGTCCCTCGCAAATCACGTTCTCCCGCATTGGGTGAGAGCAGAACTCATCTCGCTTGTAAATTGAGCATACACGGAAACACTGCGAAAACTTTGGGTCCCCTTTTCGGCAAGGGGTCCTAATTTGACGGTCGAACCCCGACCGATTTCAAAGCTTCTCGGGTTGAAGCCGCCGCCGCCAAGCTCACGGTTGCGTTGTGTGCTCTATAGCGTTCGGCTGTATTGAGCCTCTGCGCGCCTTTGGGTAACGTACGTCAATTGCTCACCGAGGCGCGCTGCTGCTTCATGCCTTGGGGCATCTGCCGGGAGCTTCAGATGGGCTTCCCGCTTCACGCCATAGAGGCGCTGGTACTCCTCGCGGACGTCCTCTGGAATGCCCTTACGTGCAAGCACCGACCGTCAGCAGACCGACCTAACCCAACCATCCGCAACGCCATTTGTGCAGCCTTTTGTATTTTAGGCGGCGCAGATCCTGTTGGTCTGTCAATAAGATGCTGAGAAAGCGGAGCTATCCGCAACAGTGGTACAGTTGGGTGGGCTCGAACCACCGACCTCCTGTTCCACAGACAGGCGCTCTAACCAACTGAGCTACAACTGCATCCTTGCGAGCCGCCTTTGGGCTGCCTGAAAAGGCCTGACGCCGAGGGGGCTGGACGGGGCGGAAACTAGGTGCAACGGCTGCGTTTGGCAAGGCCGCTGCCGGGCTAAAATCCGGCCAAAATCACCTTATTCCAGAACAAAACCCGGGCCCCTAAGGCCCGGGTTTCTTAACTTGTTCGATCCGCCGGTTTGATCAGGCAGCGGGCTTGTAGAACTTGGCGGCGGAGGCCTTGATCGGCTCGGCGGTCTCGTTGGCGATGCGCTGGCTGAGCTCGACCAGCTCCTTGGCCTGGGCCTGGAAGGTCTCGAGCTGGGTGCGGGCATGGCCGGTCCAGAGCGAGAACGCATCCGACGGCGACTTGGCGCCGAGCAGCTCCTGGGCGAAGTCCAGCGAGGCCGAAGAGTTGGCCTTCATGAACTCGACCAGCTTGGCGGTGTATTCGCTCGCGCCCTTGTTGGCGCAGGTGAACACAGCCTCGACGGTGCCGTTATGGGTTTCGGCGGCGTCCTTGAACTTGGCGTAGCTCTCGCGGGCCTGCGAAACGCCCTTCTCGGCGAACGCACGCATCTGCTCGGGGACCTCGAACGGAATGATCGAGGCAGAAAACGGATCAGTCGCACCTGTCATGGTTGTCCCTCAACGCTAATGAAAAATGGATGAGCCTTCTGACGCGCCCGCCGGGCCAGCCGTGTCTTTGACCGAAAGACGGTGACGGGAACGAAGACTGGATACGCGAAACAAAACGATTGGCTCGCCCAGCACCAGCGTTATCCCTGCGCATCATGTCAACATTGTGCATCGCAATGCGATCCATGCAGTGCGATGCAAATTTAATCCCGGAGAGGATGAGGTTCCCGGGCAGGGGAACTCTGGGTTGAGGTAGCGGGGTGGTGTATTGATGGGTGTCTTGGCGCTGCTCTCTCCGCTCCTCCCCCTTGGGGGGAGGGAACGCACCTATGTCGGGGTTGCTCAGCGAGTTTCAGCCAAGTCGGACCGACACCGCGAACCCCCGCCCCCCACGAATCCTGCGGATGCGACCGGGCTGCGGCTTGCGGGTGTGGGCGGATTAAGGTTATCGCGGCTTTGGGCCGCCGGTCAGGCCGGGGGCCGTGGACCTGCCCGCGCCTGCGCGCGATACTAACCCTTTCTTAAGGCTGCCATTCCCGGCAACCACCCGCCAAAGACGACGACAGCGAGACGCGAAGCCGGCAGGATGACCAGTTCGGATTTCCAGTTGCGAGGCGTGGGCGATCCCCGGCTGGCCGTGCACGCGACCTCACAGCTCGCCACCTGGCTCTGGTCGATCGACGGCACGCGCGTGCTCTGGGCCAACCCGGTCGGCGTCAGGTTCTTCGGCGCCGCCAATGCCACGGCGCTGGCCGGGAAGATTTTTGGTCCGGCCGACGCCCATCGCCGCCAGGTCGCCCGGCTCGCCCGACAACTCCCGGCGAACGGCGCCATCAGGCTGGAACGTCTGCGCGGCTTCGGCGCCCGGCTCGGCACGCTGATGACCTGCGCCTGCGCGCGGCTCGACTTTGCCGATGGCGGCCATGCCGTGCTGGTCACCGCGATGGATCCCACGGGGCGCACCATGCCGCTGGTCGAGCGGCTGCATCGCCTCGTCGACGGCGCAAAAGTGCCGATGGCGGCGTTCGCGCCCGACGGCCTATTCGCCGGCGCCAGCGAGGCGGCCCGTCCCCTGCTCGGCTTCCACGATCTTAGCGAAGCCGGCCTCGAACAGGCGCGCAGCGATGCGCTTGCCCACGGCCGTGTCGAGACGCCGATCGGCATCGGGAAGCTGGTGCTGCAGCGGGTCGGCGCCGGCGACGATGTCGGCCTGGTCGCGCTGATCGAGCCGGCCGTGCAGCAGGCGGCTGCGACGGCGGATGTCGCGCTTGAGGCAGTTGAAGACGTCGCGCGCGAGGAGATCGTTCAACCTCCTGCGTCGGACGCTGTGCCGCCCGCACCTCCGGCTCCAGTGCCCGATTATGCGCAGCCTGCGCTGTCGAACGAGGCGCCATCCGAAATCGCGCTGTTCGACGCCTTCGCTGATCCGGTCGAGACGGTTGCGCCGGCTGAGACGATTGCGCACGAACCTCCGGCGAGCGAGCCGGCGGCAGAGATCGTAACGATTCAGGACGCGGCCGCAGAGCCCATCCAGGACCCGATCCCCGAGACAGCCGAACCCGCGCCAAAGACTTCGGTTGATAACCCACTGGCAGCCATCGTGCCGCCTCAGCCTAAGCCGATCACGGCAGCCATGGCCGAACCGCTGCCGGGTCCCGCAGAGCCGCCCGCACCGCGTCAGCATCCGCTGCGCTTCCTCTGGCAGATGGATGCGGAGGGCCGCTTCGTGCTCCGCTCGGACGAGTTCATCCGCCTGATGGGCGCGCACACCGCCGCGGGCTTCGGCCGCCCCTGGCGCGAGATCGCCGATGCGTTTTCGCTCGATCCTGATGGCCGCGTCGCGCAGGCGCTGGAGAGCCACGACACCTGGGCCGGCATCACCGTGAACTGGCCCGCCGATGGCGGCGAGCATCTGCCGGTCGAGCTGGCGGGCCTGCCGATCTATGACCGCGAGCGCAATTTTTCGGGTTTTCGCGGCTTTGGCGTCTGCCGCGATCTCGACGGCCTCAACCGGCTCGATGCGCTCCGCCGCTATGAGCAGTTCGTCGAACCGCCGGCGGCGCAGAGCCTGTCCGCCGAGATCGTCGAACCGGAGTCCACCTCCGCGCCGGAGCCGCCTCCGCCGGTCGAGCCGCCTGAGCCTGAGCCCACACCAGAGCCTGTCGCTGAACTGCCCGAGCCCGTCACCGACGCGAATTCACACCCAACCGAACCGGAAACGCCAGTGGAAACGCCTCCCAATGTCGTACCGTTCCGCCCAGCCGGCGATGTCAGATCACCCGGTGATCAGAGATCGCCGACGCTGACGCCCGTCGAGAACAGCGCGTTCAACGAGCTCGCCCGGCAACTGTCCGAGCGGCTCGAACGCGAGCGCGAGACCATCGCGGCCGCTGCATCCGAGCCGCCGGCCGCGGAGATCGAACCGCAGCCGCCCGAGCCTGAAGCTGAGGCACCGCAGGCTGCCGCCGAATGGCTGACCGAGCCCGCCCCGCTCGCGCATGGCCACAGCGCGCGTGACCGCGCGCTGCTCGACCTGGTGCCGACGGGTATGCTGATCTATCGGCTCGACCGCCTGCTCTACGCCAACCCCGCCTTCCTCGCGCGCATGGGCTACGCGAACTTGCGCGCGCTGGAGGATGCCGGCGGGCTCGATGCGCTCTATGTCGAGCCGGGCGTGTCGTCGGCCAGCAGCACGTCGCAGGGCGGCACGCCGGTGACGATCAGCGCGGCGTTTGCAAACGGCGAAGCGCCGCTGCCGACGACCGAAGCCCATCTGCACACGATCGACTGGGACGGTGATAGCGCGCATGCGCTGATCTGCGATCTGCCCGCCGCTGTCGTGGCTACGCCAGCGATCGCCGCGCCGCCTGTGATCGCCGACCCCATCGTCGCGGAATCCTTCCCCTTCGCGCCCGAGCTGGAATCCCAGGCCGGCGATGCCGATGCGGAGGATCTCGCCGCGATCCTCGACACCACCGCCGAGGGCATCGTGATGTTCGATGCCGAAGGCAACATCCACGCCTGCAACCGCAGCGCCGAGGCGCTGTTCGGCTATGACGGCCAGACGCTGCTCGAGCAGAATCTGCTGACGCTGTTCGCGCCGGAGAGTCAGCACGTCGTCATCGACTATCTCGAGAACCTCAAGAACCAGGACATTTCGAGCCTGCTCGACCACGGCCGCGAGGTGCTGGGCCGCGAGAAGAAGGGCGGCGTGCTTCCGCTCGCCATGATCATGGGCCGCACCCGGCCCGACGGCCCGAACTTCTTCGCCGTGTTCCGCGATCTCTCGCAGAGCAAGAAGGGCGAGAGCGAGCTGACGCAGGCGCGCCGCCTCGTCGATGGCGCGGCCAATGCCAAGGCCGACATGCTGGCGCGGATCAGCCACGAAATCCGCACGCCGCTCAACGCCATCATCGGCTTCGCCGAGGTGATGATCTCCGAACGCTTCGGCACGCTCGGCAACGAGCGCTACGGCGAATACATGAAGGACATCCGCGCCTCCGGCGAGCGCGTCATCGCCATCATCGACGATCTCCTGGAGCTGTCACGGATCGAGACTGGCAAGCTCGACCTCACCTTCGCCAATCTCAACCTCAACGACCTGGTCGAGGCCTGCGTCGTGGTGATGCAGCCGCAGGCCAATCGCGAGCGCATCATCATCCGCACCTCGCTCGCGCATGCGCTGCCGCAGGTGAGCGTGGACGCGCGCGCGATGCGGCAGATCACGATGAATTTGATCTCGAACTCGATCCGGCTCGCCAGCGCCGGCGGCCAGGTCATCGTCTCGACCGCGATGACCGACCGCGGCGAGATCGCGCTGCGCATCCGCGACACCGGCCATGGCCTCAGCGAACGCGAGGTCGCCGCCGCGATGGAGCCGTTCCGCACTCCGCCGCCCGGCGATGCCTCGGACAATTCCGCGCTGAGCCTGTCGCTGACGAAGGCGCTGGTCGAAGCCAACCGCGCCAAGTTCAACATCAAGAGCGCCGGCAATTCCGGCACGCTGATCGAAGTGGTGTTCGCGCCGGCGCTCGCGGGGGCGTAAGGCGGTCTGGATAACTGCCCCGACCCGCGGCCACTATTCGGCGGATCGGATGCCCCGGGGGTCGCGCCACTGGTTCGAGGCGACGTAGTCGATCTCGCCGCGCGTGGTGCCGATATCCATGAGCTCCCTGTCGCTCAGATCGCACAGGTCGGCCCGCAGCCGCTCGCGGCTGCGCCATTGCTGAAATGCATGCCAATATCGCTTGAAGAAGCTGGAAACGCGCCGCGCCCTTGTCGCGGTCCGTCCTGATCCTGCTGCACCATAGGTTATGCTCATCACAGCATCTCCCCCGGGTGTTGCTTTTCATCGGATGTGTGTGTCAGGCCATGCGAGATAATGCTCGGCATTCGGCTGACTTGTGCATGGTACTCTGCCGCGGTGTTCCCCAATGTGAACAGGTTCACATGAACGGTACGGTTTTCGCCGACACGTGCGAAATGAAAAAGGCACGGCGCGCCGCAAGCGCCGTGCCTTTCGCTAGTCCAGGCGTTCAGATCAGCTGTAGATCTCGAACAGGCCGGCGCCGCCCTGGCCGCCGCCGATGCACATGGTCACCACGCCCCACTTGGCCTTGCGGCGCGCGCCTTCCTGCAGCAGGTGGCCGGTGAGACGGGCACCGGTCATGCCGAAGGGATGGCCGATCGCGATCGAGCCGCCGTTGACGTTGTACTTGGCGGGATCGATGCCGAGCTTGTCGCGCGAATAGAGGCACTGGCTGGCGAAGGCCTCGTTGAGCTCCCAGAGATCGATGTCGTCGATCTTCAGGCCGTGGCGCTTGAGCAGCTTCGGCACGGCGAAGATCGGGCCGATGCCCATCTCGTCGGGCTCGCAGCCCGCCGCTGCCCAGGCAACGAAACGACCGAGCGGCTTGAGGCCGCGCTTCTCGGCGTCCTTGGCTTCCATCAGCACCACGGCGGCGGCACCGTCGGAGAGCTGGCTGGCGTTGCCGGCGGTGACGAACTTGCCGGGACCCTTCACCGGCTCGAGTTTTGCCAATCCTTCCAGCGTGGTTTCAGGGCGATTGCACTCGTCGCGATCGACCACGTAGTCGACGATCGACTCGGCCTTGGTCGCCTTGTCGACCACTTTCATCTTCGTCTTCATCGGGACGATCTCGTCCTTGAACTTGTTGGCCTGCTGGGCCGCGGCCATGCGGCGCTGCGACTCCAGCGAATATTCGTCCTGGTATTCGCGGCTGAGCTTGTAGCGCTCGGCGACGATGTCGGCGGTGTCGATCATCGCCATGAAGATGTCGGGCGCAGTCTTGAGCAGCTCCGGATCGATCGTCTCCTTCGGCGTGCCGCCGCCGGGCATCGAGATGCTTTCGACGCCGCCGGCGACGATGCAGTCGGCGCCGTCGGAGCGGATCGAGTTGGCGGCCATCGCGATGGTCTGGAGGCCCGAGGAGCAGAAGCGGTTCACCGAAACGCCGCCGGTCGACTTGGGCAGGCCGGCGAGCAGCGCAGCCTGACGGCCGATATTCGGCGCGCCGTGGGCGCAATTGCCGAGATAGCAGTCCTCGACATAGTCCTTGTCGACGCCGGCGCGATCGACGGCGTGGTGGATGGCATGCGCAGCCAGCGACATCGGCGGCGTGATGTTGAACCCGCCGCGGCCGGATTTGGCAAGGCCCGTGCGCGCGTAGGAAACGATGACGGCTTCACGCATTGTTTTCTCCCTTTCGAACATTGGTACGGAGGCGTCCTGAACACCATTGGTACACAAAGTTTGGGGATCGCGGGAGAGATAATGCGCCGCGCCGCATCAACAAAAACGCCGCCCTCGCGAGAAGGGCGGCGTTGTTCCGCAGGTCGGAATATATGATGGCCGTCATTCCGCGAGGCGCGCGCGCCCTGCGGACGCCTCAGAACTTGAGCGCCTTGACCTGCTTGACCTGCGGCAGCGCCTGCACCTTGGCGAGCACGTCCGCCGGCACCGCGCCGTCGACCTCGACCAGCGCGATGGCATCGCCGCCCTGCTCGACACGGCCGAGATGGAAGGTCGCGATGTTGATCTTGGCGTCACCCAAAAGGCCGGCGAAGCTGCCGATGAAGCCCGGCTTGTCCTCGTTGGTGACATAGATCATCGACTTGCCGAACTCGGCATCGACGCGGATGCCCTTGATGTCGACCAGCCGCGGCTTGCCGTCGTGATAGACGGTGCCGGAGACCGAGCGCTCCTGCCGTTCGGTTGCGACCGTCACCGTGATCAGGCTCTCATAGTCGCTCTGGGCGGCGCGGACGATCTCGTCCACCACCATGCCGCGTTCCTTGGCGACGACGGGGGCGGAGACCACGTTGACCTCGCCCAGCATCGGCCGCAGCAGGCCCGACAATACGGCTGACGTGATCGCCTTGATCTTCATCTCGGCGACGTGGCCCTCATAGGTGATTACGACCTTGAGGATGCCGCTCTCCGTGAGCTGGCCGGCAAACGAGCCGAGCTTCTCGGCGAGCGAGATGAAGGGCTTCAGCTTCGGCGCTTCTTCGGCGGTGATCGAGGGGAAGTTGACGGCGTTCGAGATCGCGCCGGTGAGCAGGTAATCCGACATCTGCTCGGCGACCTGGAGCGCGACGTTCTCCTGCGCTTCCGTGGTGGAGGCGCCGAGATGCGGCGTGCAGATCACGTTGGGATGGCCGAACAGCACGTTGGAGGTCGCGGGCTCCTCGACGAAGACGTCGAAGGCGGCACCCGCAATGTGCTTGGAGTTGAGCGCATCGACCACCGCCTGCTCGTCGACGAGGCCGCCGCGGGCGCAGTTGATCAAGCGCACGCCCTTCTTCATCTTGGCGATCGCGGCCTTGTCGATGATGTTCTTCGTCTTCTCGGTGAGCGGGGTGTGCAGGGTGATGAAGTCGGCACGCTTGAGCAGATCATCGAGATCGACCTTCTCGACGCCGATGTCCTTGGCGCGCTCCGGCGACAGGAACGGATCGAACGCAACGACCTTCATGCGCAGGCCGAGCGCGCGATCGGCGACGATCGAGCCGATGTTGCCGCAGCCGACCACGCCGAGCACCTTGCCGGTGATCTCGACGCCCATGAAGCGGTTCTTCTCCCACTTGCCGGCCTGCGTCGAGGTGTCGGCCTGCGGGATCTCGCGGGCGAGCGCCAGCATCAGGGTGATGGCGTGCTCAGCGGTCGTGATCGAATTGCCGAACGGCGTGTTCATCACGATGATGCCCTTGGCGGTCGCCGCCGGGATCTCGACATTGTCGACGCCGATGCCGGCGCGGCCGATCACCTTGAGGTTGGTGGCCTTCTCCAGGATCTTGGCGGTCGCCTTGGTCGCGGAGCGGATCGCGAGGCCGTCGTAATTGCCGATGATCTCGGCGAGCTTGTCCTTGTCCTTGCCGAGGTTCGGCTGGAAGTCGACCTCGACGCCGCGATCCCTAAAGATCTGAACGGCGGCGGGAGAGAGTGCGTCGGAGATGAGAACTTTCGGCTTGGACATGGGATTCTGCCTGCTGTTAGCTGAAGAGCTTTTGGAAGAAGCCGCGCTTGACGGCGGGGATGGGAATTCCGGTACGCAAGGTCGATGCGAGTGAGCTGTCCTCGAGCGGCACGGCGTCGAGCGGCCGTCCCTTCAAGACATCGCCGGCGACGGCGCGATTGATCGCCGCCAGCACGTTCGACCACGATCCCTCGTGATCGACGCCGAGCATCCAGGTCTGGTCCGGATGCCCGGCCCGCGCCGCCAGCATCAGCCAGGCGCCGCGGATGGATTTTTCCGCGCTGAACTCGCGCGAGAGCGCCGAGATCAACTCGTTCGGCACATCGCTGGGATGGCCGAGCAGAAGCTGCTCGCCGGCAGGAATCGTGATCGTCTCGGCGCCTTCCTCGAAGTGTCCGGCGAGCAGCCGTTTCACCTCGGCAGGAGTGAACTCCTTGCCGTAGTCGGAGCCAGGATTGAGCACGTAGGATGCCTCCGGGTAGCGGCCAAACAGATCAAGCGTGCGGTCGGGGGCGACGATGTGATCGCCACTGAACCAGGCACGCGCCCGGGAAGGCGCAGTGAAGAAAGGAAGGAGCCGCTGCTCGCCGCGCATCGCGCTCGGCAGAGTGAGCTTGGTTCCTTCCGGAACGATTGCATTGCCGTCCGGCGCCGGTTCGAGCCGGCCCGCTTCGGGCACCAGCACCATGACGATCTCGGCATCCATCAGCGCCCGCGCGAAGGCCGGACGTTCCGACGGCTCCTGCGCCGCACGCATCAGCATGCGCTCGATGTCGTTCTCGGGTTCGAACATGACGGGCCTGTGGAGATCAGGCCGTGCGGATTAGTCCGCACGGCGTCAGCTCACGGCGTTGTCAGGCGGCTTTCGCCAGCGTGGCCTTGGTCTCGGCGAAGGCCCAGTCGATCCACTGCGTCAGCAGCTCGACATCCTTCGCTTCAACGGTCGCGCCGCACCAAATGCGCAGGCCGGCCGGCGCATCGCGGTAGTAGGCGAAGTCGTAGCCGGCGCCTTCCTTCTCGACCAGCGCGACCAGCTTCTTGGAGAAGTCGGCCTGTGCGTCGTCCGAGAGCGAGGTGATCGCGGGATCGGTGAACTTCAGGCACACCGAGGTGTTGGAGCGGATCGCCGCGTCCTTGGCCAGAAAGTCGATCCAGGGCGTCTTCGCCTTCCAGTCGGCGAGCACCTTGGTGTTGGCGTCGGCACGCGCAATCAGCGCCTTCAGGCCGCCGATCGACTTGGCCCAGTTCAGCGCATCGAGATAGTCCTCGACGCAGAGCATCGACGGCGTGTTGATGGTCTCGCCGACGAAGATGCCTTCGTTGATCTTGCCGCCCTTGGTCATGCGGAAGATCTTCGGCAGCGGCCACGCCGGCTTGTAGGTCTCGAGCCGCTCCACCGCGCGGGGCGACAGGATCAGCATGCCGTGCGCGGCTTCGCCGCCGAGCGCCTTCTGCCAGGAGAAGGTGACGACATCGAGCTTGGCCCAGTCGAGCGGCTGCGCAAACGCGGCCGAGGTGGCGTCGCAAATGGTCAGGCCTTCGCGGGTCGCGCTGATCCAGTTGGCATCAGGCACGCGCACGCCGGAAGTGGTGCCGTTCCAGGTGAAGACGACGTCGCTCTTGGGATCGACCTTCGAGAGGTCGGGAATCTCACCGTAAGCCGCGTTCAGCTTGGTGACGTCCTTGAGCTTCAATTCCTTGACGATGTCGCTGACCCAGCCCTCGCCGAAGGATTCCCAGGCGAGCGTGGTGACGGGCCGCGCACCGAGCAGCGACCACAGCGCCATCTCGACCGCGCCGGTATCGGACGCCGGCACGATGCCGATGCGATAATCGGCGGGCACTTCAAGCACTTCGCGCGTCAGATCGATCGCGAGCTTGAGCTTTGTCTTGCCGACCTTCGCGCGATGCGAACGGCCGAGCGCTGCGTCCTTGAGATTTTGGGCGTTCCAGCCGGGGCGCTTGGCGCAGGGGCCGGAGGAGAAATGCGGCACGGTCGGCCGCGAAGCGGGCTTCGCTACAGTCATGATCTACCCTTCCAGATAGTAAGCCTCCCGTTGGGGGGAGGTGTCCCGCCGCGGCTGATACGGGAAACGGGAAGAGTCGTCAAGGAAGTTCCGGGGCCTCACGCGCGAGTGATGGCGTCTCCGGTGCGATATCAGGGGATTCGACAACGGCGAGTGCGTTCAGCAAGTCCGTGGCATCGCTGATCAATTGCGCTGCACGACGGCGGCTGCCGACTTTCAAAATGCATTTGTCATTGGCCTGCACAACGTAGTCGTTGCCGACCTTGATCATGGAATAGCTTGTCATCGAAATCCCCGAACCGACCGAGCCCGGTTTCAGACGCTGGCGTAGCACCGTTCGTTCCTGGTTCCACGTGAACGACGGACGGGTAGTTTATCAGCTCTTAAGATGAACGAACGCGCGATCCGATTTCCTTGATCGCGCAACGCTCGCGGTGCGCTGCTTCAAAAGCGGACAGTCATGCCGACGTGGCTCGATGCAAATCCGAGCCGCTTGTAGAAGCGCTGCGCATCCGTTCTGCTCGCATGCGTCAGTAATTCGACCAGGATGCAACCGCGCGCTTTCGCTTCCGTCACCGCCCATCGCACCAATTGCTCACCGATGCCGCGGCTGCGGCAATCGGAAGCAACGCGCACATCCTCGAGCAGACCGCGGATGCCGCCTTGCGAGCTGATGCCCGGCAACACCGCGAGTTGCAGGCAGCCGACTACCCTGCCCTCGCTCTCGGCAACCACGAGCGTGAGGTTCGGATCGCGTTCGACGCGCGCAAAGGCTTCGTAATAGACGGCAGGCAATGGATCTTCCAAGCGCTCGCGGGCGCGCCCGAGATGATCGTCGGCGAGCATCGCGATCATCGCGGGGACGTCCTCGCGACGCGCGGGACGGATCGAGACGGACTTATCGTTCATACTGGGAAACTCCAGAAGTCAGCGCGCCGGCGGCAGGCCAAGATAAGCCTCGGCCTCGCCGATCCAGCGGCGGATGGCCGCATAGCGGCCGAGATCGAAGCCGCCTTCGTGCGCCACGCGCGTATAGGCGAGCAGCGAGACGTCGGCGAGCGAAATCGCTTCGCCGGCGAAGAAACGGCTGGCCGCCAGATGCTGCTCCATGCGGTCGAGCGCCGCATAGCCGCGCTTGACCTTCTCCGGATCGAGCTCGGATGCGTCCTTGCCGAGATAGACGAGCTGGAAGCGGCACACCGCGATGTAGGGCTCGTGGCTGTACTGCTCCCAGAACAGCCATTCGTCCATCTTGGCCGCGGCAAAGGCGTCGCGCGGGATCAGCGCGCTGTCGCGGGCGAGATAGCGGATGATGGCGTTGGACTGCGCCAGCGTGCGGCCGTCATCGAAGGCGACGGTCGGCACCTGACCGGCGCTGTTCATCGCCAGAAATTGCGGCGTACGCGTCTCGCCCTTGCGGGTATCGACCTCGATCCACCGGTAGGGCGCCGCGAGCTTGTCGCAGACCCACTTCACCTTCTGACAATTGCCGGAATTGCTATCGCCGAAAATCTGCATTGCTGCCGCCCCGCTGGGCGACAGAGCATCAGGACGCAGCGGCGCTGTCAACCGCGACGCGGCGAACCGGCGTCAGAATTTGTAGCCGAGGCCGGCGCGAACGGTGTTGATGCTGGTGTCGACCTGGGAGGTGAAGCGAATGTATTCCCACTCGGCCCGCATGAAGAGGCCGCCAACCAGGTTGACGTCCACGCCAAGACCGGCCGTGTAGCCGTAGATCAGGTGATTATGCTGGACATCGTTCGCCGACAGCGGCTGCAACGGTATCCACGTCGTTCCGTTGGTGCTGATCGTATCGGTGACCAGGACCGAATGCGAGATGTCGGCCTTGCCAAGCGCGAGCCCGCCGAACATGTAAGGCAGGAAACAACCCCAGGCATAAGCCGCGCGTCCCCGGAACGTCGCCAGATCCGAGATCGCTATCTTGGCTGATGACGTTACCGCAACATCGTGAAAGGCACCGTCGGACAACGTGGTGCCGCTGACGAGCTCCTTGAATGCGCTGGATGAGCCGCCATAGGAGCCGTGCAGGTAGCTCACTTCAAGACCATAGACGACGTCTTCCCACTGCGCATTGTAGCCGAAGAAGGCACCGTAGCCGGCGGAGCGGCTCGATTGCTTGCCAAGCCCGAGATTCCATTGCGAGACCTGCATCTGCTGGATGACGTTATGGTCGAGCAAGGCAGCGAGCATGTTGCTGTTTGTGCCGCTGAAGTTTTCGTCCGAGGATCCGTAGCCGCCCTGACCCCCGACATAGAAGCCCTGCCAGTTGACATTGGAATTGCTCAGGCCGTCGGTGAAGCTGCCGCGCAGGATCGGCAGGTCAGGCATATCGGCCGCGTGCGCGGCAGACGCCGTCCCCAACATCACCGCCGCCAACAAAAGCCCACGCATTCGCAACGCTCCATCGAACTCGAACTGTGTCGTGATCATGGCTCGTTAACCTTAACCAATGGTTGCGCCGGAGCCTTTCGTCGCCGCCGAGCAATGAAAAATACGCAAAGCAAAACGGCGCGGGATGATCCCGCGCCGTTAAGACAGATGAAGCGATGGCGCTGACGATCAGCCCTTGGTGACGAGCGGCGGCGGCACGTAGGCGGGCGGGCTGTTGAGATCCCAGCGCACGCCGAGCTTCAGGTCGTGCGAGGTGAGCTCCTTGAGCTTGATCGAGCTCGGGCCGGACGCGCTGTTGTCGAACAGGCGGTAGTTTCCGGGCGCGGCATCGCCGAGGTTCATGTAGCTGTAGGCCAATTCGACCGTGAAGCCGGGGTTGACCTTGTAGGCGAGACCGGCGTGAGCGGCCCAGGCGAAGTTCCACTTTCCGCTGTCGGCGAAGTAGGCAACGCTGGCGCTCGGGGTCGGAGTCAGCGCGGCGAGATAGGCAATACCGTCGTCGCGGAAGCCGCTGATCTTGTTGTAGGAGCCGCCGATACCGGCGCCGATGAACGGGGTGACGCACCACCAGGTGCCGAGATCGACATAGGCGTTGGCCATGACGACCCACTCGGACTTGCTGCCGGTGAAGTTGTCGGAACCCACGAAGCCGGGCCCAATGACGTTGTCTGCACCGTGCAGGTTGGCCTTGCCTCGGTACTGGCCGATCACGTCGGCGCGGAACCAGTTGTTGAAGCGATAGCCGACACCGAGGTCGAACAGCGGGGACGAGTCGAAGCCGAGTCCCTCGGTCGTCTTCGTAAAGCCAGGCGCCACGGTGCCCTCGATGCTCTTGGCGCGCTGGTTGGTCATGCCGATGTCGCCACGGAGATACCAGCCGCCGAAGTCGGCGGGCGGAGCCGGCGGCGCGTACATCGGAGGGGGCGCTGCGATCGGCATGTCGGCGGCAAACGCCATCGACGAGATCAGTGATGCCGCACCCGCGGCAACGAGAGACTTAACGCTACGCATTGGCTTCGTCCTTATGGCCGGTGAGGCAAAATACGAGCGCCTCACGTTCTGGAAACTCACGGGCGGACGATGCCAGCAAATGCTTAAGCGCCACTTAACCCTAATTTTTAAGGTTGATTTTTTCTCACCGCACACGCGGTTGCAGCGGAAGCGTTGCAAAAAAGCGGCAGCCAGGGCTTCCCGCTCCGATGAAATCGGAACGGAAGAGCCGCAATTCCTAACGATTGATGAAGCCGCAGTGCAGCCAAAGAGGTTTTGTTAACGCGCGTGCTGCGGCAGCTTCGGCAGGAACACCGCGAGCAGCCCGATCGCCGGCAGATAGGCGCAGACCCGATAGACGAACTCGATCGAGGTGTGGTCGGCGAGCTTCCCGAGCACGGCCGCGCCGAGCCCCCCGATGCCGAAGGCGACACCGAAGAACACGCCGGAGATCATGCCGAAGCGGTGCGGCACCAGCTCCTGCGCGAACACGATGATCGACGACGTCGTCGAGGAGATGACGAGGCCGATGATCACTGACAGCACCGCGCTCGCATAGAGGCCGGCATAGGGCAGCGCGAGCGTGAACGGCAGCGCGCCGAGGATCGAGATCCAGATCACGATCTTGCGGCCGAAGCGGTCACCGAGCGGTCCGCCGAAGAACGCGCCGACCGCATTCGCGGCGAGGAAGATGAAGAGATAGATCTGCGCGGTCTGCGTCGACACGCCGAAGCGGTCGATCAAATAGAAGATGTAATAGCTCGACAGGCTCGAGACGTAGAGCTGCTTCGAGAACAGCAGCGCCACGAGAACGAGGAGTGCAACGCCGACGCGGCGCGAACTCGGCGCATCCGGATGAGCCTGCACCGCTACCGTCTTCTTCGCCTTGATCTGCGGCGCGTACCAGCGGCCGATACGCCAGAGGATGACGATCGCGAGGAACGCGATCGAGGAGAACCAGGCGATGCTGCCCTGCCCGAACGGCACGACGATCAGCGCTGCGAGCACCGGTCCCATCGAGGTGCCGAAACTGCCGCCGAGCTGGAACACCGATTGCGCAAAGCCGTAGCGGCCGCCGGAGGCAAGCCGCGCGATGCGCGCCGATTCGGGGTGAAACACCGCCGAGCCGAGACCGACGAAGGCGGCGGCAACGAGGATGACCAGATATTGGTGCGCGGCGCTGAGCAGGAGCAGGCCGAAGAAGGTCGAGGCCATGCCGATCGACAGCGAATAAGGCTGCGCCTTCTTGTCGGTGTAGTGCCCGACCACCGGCTGCAATAGCGAGGCCGTGAACTGGAAGGCCAGCGTGATCATGCCGATCTGCGCGAAATCGAGCGCGTAGGTGTCCTTCAGGATCGGATACACCGAGGCGATCAGCGACTGCATGGTGTCGTTGAGGAAGTGCGAGAAGCTGATGCCGGCGAGCACGACATAGGCCGGCCCCGCTGCCTTGGCGACGGGCGCCACGTCGGCGACGACGACGGGCTCGGTCAGCGTTTCCTCTGAGACGACGACTGGCTTGTTCACGGCAGCATCCCGGCGCGGCAGATCGCCGCGACCTGCTCATTACGATGCAGGCAGCGGCCGGGCCACCGCCAATCGGCCATGGCTGGGATGCGCGGGTCCAGACTCACTGCGAGCGCCGGAATCGTACGAGACCGAGGTCGGGGATAGCCGAGCTGGTAGCCCGGATGGAGCGCAGCGTAATCCGGGAGCCCAATCATCCGCACTGTCCCGGATTTCGCTGCGCTCCATCCGGGCTACGATCCTTCGCTCAGCGATGCCCTCAGGCCGCCGCAGCGTGGCCCAGCGCGGAGACGATGGTGTCGACGACGTCCTCGACCAGGTTGCGGTCCTCGCCCTCGCCCATGACGCGAATCACGGGCTCGGTGCCGGAGGAGCGGATCAAGAGGCGGCCGTGGCCGTTGAGACGCTTCTCGCCGTCGGAGATCGCCGACTTGACCTCGGAATCATCGAGCGGCTTGCCGCCCTTGTGGCGGACGTTCTTGAGGATCTGCGGCAGCGGATCGAAGCGGTGGCACACTTCCGACACCGGACGGCGCGACTTCTGCACCACCGCCAGCACCTGCAGCGCGGCCACGAAGCCGTCGCCGGTGGTGGCGTAGTCGGACAGGATGATGTGGCCGGACTGCTCGCCGCCGAGATTGTAGCCGCCGCCCAGCATCTGCTCGAGCACGTAGCGGTCGCCGACAGGCGTGCGCACGAGATCGAGCCCCTGCCCTTTCAGGAAGCGCTCGAGGCCGAGATTGGACATCACGGTCGCGACGATGCCCGGACGCGAGAGGCGGCCGTCTTCCTTCCAGCTCTGCGCGATCACCGCGAGCAGCTGATCGCCGTCGACGACATGACCGCGCTCGTCGACCAGGATGACGCGATCGGCGTCGCCGTCCAGCGCGATGCCGATGTCGGCGCGCATCTCGCGCACCTTCCGCGACAGCGCTTCCGGCGAGGTCGAGCCGCAATCCTTGTTGATGTTGAAGCCGTCGGGCTCGACGCCGATCGGCACGACGTCGGCGCCCAGCTCCCACAGCGCTTCCGGCACCACCTTGTAGGCGGCGCCATGGGCGCAATCGATCACGACGCGCAGGCCGTCGAGCGAAAGGTCGCGCGGCAGCGTACGCTTGGCGAATTCGATGTAGCGGTCATGCACGCCGTCGATACGGCGGGCGCGGCCGAGGCTCGCGCTCTGGGCAAGACGCTTCTCGATGGGCTCGTCGAGCAACTGCTCGATCTGCTTCTCGACGTCGTCGGACAGCTTGAAGCCCTGCGGGCCGAACAGCTTGATGCCGTTGTCCTCGAACAGATTGTGCGAGGCCGAGATCATAACGCCGAGATCGGCGCGCATCGATTTGGTGAGCATCGCGACCGCCGGCGTCGGCATCGGGCCGACCAGCAGCACGTCCATGCCGACCGAGGTGAAGCCCGCGACCAACGCGTATTCGATCATGTAGCCGGACAGGCGGGTGTCCTTGCCGATCACGACCCGATGGCGGTGCTCACCGCGCTGAAACGCAAGGCCAGCGGCCTGGCCGACCTTGAGCGCGAGCTCCGGCGTGATCAGTCCGTTGGCGCGGCCCCGAATCCCGTCCGTCCCGAAATATTTGCGGCTCATAATCGTCCCCCAAGCAACAACCAGGAATCCCCACGACAACCTCCGGGTGCCCGAACGGGCCCCGCATCCCTGATTTGCTGAGGGTCTTATAATGCCAACGCGGCTAACTTGGCTTCAAGAAATATGATAAATCATTACGGAACCGGGGGCGCCCCCGCTCCGGTAACCTATTGTTAACGCTATATTTCCCGCCGGATCGCCTGGAACACGGGTAATTTGGGCTAATCCGAACGCTTCACATGGCCATCGCCGCGGCTCGGGGCGGGCTGGGTGACGTTGACGGGATCGGAGCCCGGAAAGGTCTCTTCCAGGCCCTCCTCCAGCGCGTCATCGAGATCCTGCTTCTCCTTGATCTCCTCCGGCGTCGGCTGGCTGTGCGGCCTCGCGCTGTTCATGGCGCTGTCCTTTCAAACGATTTGGCTGTGCATCCAACCATGCTAGATGACCCCTCAATCTTCCGATGCAAGACGCTTGATGCAAGACGGGCCGGGGAACATCCATGAAGCATATCACCTGTATCGACGACCTTCGCGCACTGC
Organism: Bradyrhizobium sp. 18BD; assembly: GCF_054185225.1. Lineage (NCBI taxonomy): Bacteria > Pseudomonadati > Pseudomonadota > Alphaproteobacteria > Hyphomicrobiales > Nitrobacteraceae > Bradyrhizobium > Bradyrhizobium sp. 18BD. The sequence continues at coordinate 165,017 of NZ_JAVAYL010000018.1, forward strand.
ACAAGCGCCGCGTGCCGAAGGCGTTCTTCGATTATTGCGACCGCGGTTCCTATGCCGAGGAAACGCTGCGCGCCAACCGCGAGGACATGCAGAACATCAAGTTCCGCCAGCGCATCCTGGTCGACGTCTCCAAGCGCGACACCTCGACCACGATCCTCGGCGAGCCCTCGACCATGCCGCTGATGCTGGCGCCGGTGGGCCTGCTCGGCATGCAGCATGGCGACGGCGAGATCCACGCCTGCCGCGCGGCGCAGGCCGCCGGCATCCCGTTCACGCAATCGACGATGTCGATCTGCTCGATCGAGGACATCGCCGCCAATGTCGAGAAGCCGTTCTGGTTCCAGCTCTACGTGATGAAGGACCGCGGCTTCATCAAGGCGCTGATCGAACGCGCAATCGCCGCGAAATGCTCGGCGCTGGTGCTGACCGTCGATCTCCAAGTGATCGGACAGCGCCACCAGGACATCAAGAACGGCATGACGGTGCCGCCGGAATGGTCGCTGTCGAAGCTGATCGATTTTGCCACCAAGCCGGCCTGGGTCTCGGGCGTGCTGCAGGGCAAGCGTCGCACCTTCGGCAATCTCGCCGGTCACCTGAAGGTCAGCGACGACATCACCTCGCTGTCGACCTGGATCAATTCGCAGTTCGACACCTCGTTGAACTGGAACGACATCGACTGGATCCGCTCGATCTGGCCGGGCAAGCTGATCCTGAAGGGCATTCTCGACGTCGAGGACGCCGAGCTCGCCGCGAAAACCGGTGCGCAGGCGCTCGTGGTCTCCAACCATGGCGGCCGTCAGCTCGACGGCGCACCGTCCTCGATCGAGGTGTTGCCCGAGATCGTCGACGCCGTCGGCGACAAGATGGAGATCATGTTCGACGGCGGCATCCGCTCCGGCCAGGACGTGATGCGCGCGCTCTCGCTCGGCGCAAAGTCCTGCATGATCGGCCGCGCCTATGCCTATGGCCTGGGCGCCGGCGGCCAGGCCGGCGTCGCCAAGGCAATCGACATCATCCACAAAGAGCTGCTGACCACGATGGGCCTGTGCGGCGTCAACCGGATCGACGAGATCGACGATCACATCATTGCGGCTGCGCCGTAGGTTCTTAACCTCTCCCCGCCCTTCTGCGGGGAGAGGTCGGATTGCCCCCGGCGATGCAAAGCATCGTCCGGCGCAATCCGGGTGAGGGGCAAGGCACACTGGTGCCAGGATGAAGGCGCCTCCGACTCCGCCGATGATCGTGGAGCTTGCCGTCCAATACACCATTGAAAGTCGGATCCGCGGAGACAGCCCCTCACCCCACCCTCTCCCCGTAAGAACGGGGCGAGGGAGTGAGAGAGCTACACGTCCTTCACAGCCTCACATCGGCGGCGTAATTCCGTCCCGGCCGACATTCACCCGGTTCGCCTCCAGCGAGCCGTCATCCTTCTTCGCCGCGCCGAAGATGATCAGCTTGGCGCCCGGCTTCACTTCCGACTTGTCGCTGGCGATGAATGTGACGATCGGCGTCTCCGGCGGCACCACGACTTTCTTCTCGCCGTCCTTGTACTTCACCGTGATGTTCTGGCCGTCGGTGCCCTTCACCGTCTGCGCCACGGTGGCGTTGGTCATGGTCGAGTTGGCGCGGGCGTCCCAGGGGCGGAAGCCTTCGGCGGCGCCGCGCTGGTTTTCGGGGAAGATGTGGACGGCAATGGCCTTCTGCGTGCCGTCAGGCTCGGGCATGGCGGTGACGCCGATATAGGAACCTTCCTTGATCTCCGACAGCTGTGTCTTCACGACGGCAAAGACCGCGACATTGTCGGTCATCCGCACCTTCACATCGCTGCCTTCGCGGGTCTTGATGCCGAGCGTGTTGCCGTCGACGCTCTCGATGGTGCCGCGGATGCGGACCGTCGGCGCCTGCTGCGCCGATACGGATGACGTCACGATGCAGGTCATGAAAGCTGCCACGACGGCGCGTGGCATCCAGGTATTCAGCTTCGACATGTTCAGCTTCGACATGGCCTTGTCCCTCCAGGGCGTTGCGGTGGTCAGACACGGCAACCCCGCCTGACCACCGCTATTCCCTGGTCGGCCGATCACATCGGCGGGGTCAAGCCGTCCCGGCCGACGCTGACGCGGTTGGTCTCGAACGAGCCATCCGGCAGCTGCTTCATAAAGGCGACGACCTTGGCGCCGGCCTTGAGCTCGGACTTGTCGCCGGGCACGAAGGTCACGACAGGGGTGCTGTCGGGAACGAACACCTTCTTCTCGCCGTCCTTGTATTTGACCAGCAGCGTATGGCCGTCATTGCCGACGACGCTCTCGGACACGGTGGCGTTGGTCATGCTGGAGTTCGGCTTGAGGTCATAGGGCCGCGAGCCCTCGCCGGTGCCGCGCATGCTTTCCGGGAAGACATGGACCTCGACGGCGTTGTTGCCGCCATCCGGACCCGGCACCGTGGTGGCGCCCACGAAGGAGCCGACCTTGATATCGGCGAGTGAAATTTTGGTAACGCCTGAGACGTTCACGTCAGGGGCAATGCGCAGCTTGACGTCCTCGCCGCTGCGCGACTTGACCTGCATGGTGTCGCCATTGACGCTCTCGATCGTGCCGCGCACGCGCGTCGGCACCGGCGCCCTTTGTGCGAACGCCGCAAGGGTCGACGCGGCCACCAGCGCGACGGCGATGAGCGGGCGTGTGAAAGTTGCTCGTTGAATAGTCATAGACGGTCTCCGATTGTCCCCACGAAGGGAGAACGCCGGAGATCGCACACTATTCTCTCAAGTCTTTGTGAGATCGGCCTCGACCAGGGCGCGCAGCTCAGCCGTGACCTGAGGCCTCTGGCCGAACCACAGCTCGAAGCCGCGCACCGCCTGGTGCAAGAGCATGCCGAGCCCGTCGGCGGTCTTCAGACCGCGCGCCTTTGCAGCTGCGAGCAGCGGCGTCACCAGCGGGACATAGACGAGATCGGCGACGACGGCCGCGTCCGGCAGGCGCACCACGTCGACATCGGGCGCGGGCTGGCCGTGCATGCCGAGCGAGGTCGTGTTCACGAGAAGTTTTGCGCGCGGCAGCACGTCGCCGATCGCGTCCCACGTAACAGGATGCACGTTCGATCCGAACTGTCTTGCAACAGTCTCGGCCCGCGCGATGGTGCGATTGGCGAGATGGACGCGCTTGACCCCGCGTTCGAGCAGGCCGAACACGACCGCGCGCGAGGAGCCGCCGGCCCCCAGCACCAGCGCTTCGTCCGCCTTGTCCCAGCCGGACGCACTGGCATCGAGATTGCCGATAAAGCCCTCGACATCGGTGTTGGTCGAGCGCAGCTCGCCGTTCGCGAACCACAGCGTGTTGGCGGCGCCGACCGCCTTGGCGCGCGCGTCGGGCGTGGACAGCGCCAGCACGGCTTCCTTGTGCGGAATGGTGACGTTGGCGCCGGCGAAGCCGCGCAGCGACAGCCGCAGCACGAAGTCGCGCAGATCATCGGGCGGCACCGCCTCGATGACATAGCCGCCCTCGATCCCGAGCGTGCGCAGCCAGTAATGATGGATCAGCGGCGAGCGCGAATGCGCGGCCGGCCATCCGATCAAGCAGGCGGCGGGCGTCCTGGGCGCGGTCATCTTGTCCTCTGGCGTCACGTTGGAGGCGATCCATTTCGCGTCCCGCAGGCTCTGTCAAGCGCGCGAGCGCCGCATCGCCAGGGCCACCATCGCAGCCAGTGCCAGCGCCGCGCCGGCGGCGAACCAGATCGAGGCAAGATTGATCCTGACATAGACCAGCGCGCCGGCCGTCGAGCCCGCAACCAGTGCCGCCCACAGGAACAGGTTCGGCGCCCAGCTCCAGCGTGGCCCGCCGGTGAGGCTCACCGCGAGCAGCTGGCCGACCTTGACCAGCGCGCCCGTGACGTAGGTGAGGCCGAGCCCGGCGCCGCCGTCGATCTGGAACACGGCATTCTCCAGGCCCATCGCAAGCACGATGCCCGCGATCGCAAGGTTCGGCAGGCCGTAGGCATGGCACAATCCGGCGCCGGCCAAAAGCAGGGCTTCGATGAGCAGCAGCCAGGGCTGCCGCTCGGCACCGCCGCCGAGAACGACGAGGCTGCCGACGGCCGCGCCTGCCACGAACAACGCGATCAGGCCGAGCGCGCCGGCCGCCTGCCACCACTGGGTTTCAGCAAGGCTGACGCCGAGGCGGGTGGAATTGCCGCTCATGAAGGAGACGAACAGGCCGCCGAGATGCAGGAAGCCGATGCCGTCGACATAGCCCGCAAGCATGCTGAGCGCGCAGGCCAGCGCGATATTGCGACCCGAATTGAGCATTGCGATCCACCACCGCCGTGACGCGGCAGTGTCGATCAAATCTTTCGGCTTGAGAAGTGCAGGGCATTGCGAGGAGCGCAGCGACGAAGCAATCCAGAGTCTTTCCGCTGAAAGATTCTGGATTGCTTCGCAGCGCTCGCAATGACGCGTGGAGAGAGCGCGGCTTGATTAAGTACCGCACTCAAAGAGACGGCCCTCACTCCTCCCTCTTCCCGTGAAGAACGGGGAGAGGGCGAGAGAGTGATGCGCTCCTAACAGATCACGCCGCATGCTGATGCGCGGCGATGATCTGGTCGGCTGCGCGTCCCGTGACTTCGGCCATGTGGTCGAAGGTGCGGGTGAAGCTGCCGGCACCGGCCGTGGCCGAGCGCAGCTCGACGATCAGCTCGCCGATCTCCGCTTCCGGCATCATGGCACGAACGCAGTCCCAGCCACTCCAACCGTCGCGCGTGTCGAAGCCGAGGATCTGGCCGCGCCGCGCCGACAGGATCGCGTTGATCTTGGCGGTGGCATCGGTCGGACAGACGATCTCGACCACGTGGATCGGCTCCAGCAACACCGGCTGGCATTGCGGCAGGCCTTCGTTCAATCCGATCCGCGCCGCCGTGCGGAAGGCGAGATCGGAGGAGTCGACGCTGTGATAGGAGCCGTCGGTCAGCGTCACCTGCACGTCGGTGACGGGGAAGCCGAGCGGGCCGCGCGTCAATCCGTCGACGACGCCTTCTTCCACCGCCGGAATGTAGTTGCGCGGCACCGCGCCGCCGACCACCTTCTCGGTGAACTTGAAGCCGTCGCCGCGCGGCAGCGGCTTGATGTCGAGCACGACATCGCCGAACTGGCCGTGGCCGCCGGACTGCTTCTTGTGGCGACCGCGCTGGGTGATCGGCTTGCGGATGGTCTCCTGATAGCCGATCGCAGGCGGATGCGAGGAGATCTTGACGCCGAAGCGGTCGCACAGGCGTTCGACCTCGACGCGCAGATGCATCTCGCCCTGCCCCCACAGCACAGTGTCGTGGGTCTGGGGGTTCTGCACGACGACGAGCGAGGGATCCTCCTCGTGCAGCCGCGCCAGCGCCTGTCCGAGCTTCACATCGTCCTTGCGGTCGGTGGACGCGATCGAGATCGCAAGCACCGGCGGCGTCGGCTCTGCCGCGGTGAGCGCCGCCGGCGGCGTCTTGCCGTTCGAGACCGTGTCACCGGTCTTGATCGGGTCGAGCTTGGCCAGCGCCACCGTGTCGCCGGCGTCCGCCGCGCTACGCTTGGTGTCGTAGGCACCGTTGACGGCGAGGATACCGGAGATGCGGCTGGTGCCGCTGGAGGAGGATTGCAGCGTCGCGCCGTCGTCGAGATGGCCGGTGAGCAACCGCGTCAGCGACAGCTTTCCGCCGTGCTGCGAATGCAGCGTCTTGAAGACATAGCCAAGCGCGTCCTTGCTCTCGGGAACGCCGAGACGTTTTGCGGTCTCCGCGACGCCGGGCGCCTCGTGACGCAGCGCCTTCATCAAACGCAGCACGCCGTTTTCGCGCGCGGCGGCGCCCAGCAGCACGGGACAGATCAGCCCTTCGCGCAATTCACGCGCGAGATCATCGAACACGGCATCGCGCGGCGGCTGGATGTCCTCGAGCAGCTGCTCCATCAGCGCGTCGTCGTGATCGGCGAGCTTCTCCAGCATCGAGAAGCGGGCCTCCTTCTCGCGATCGAGATTGCCGCCTTCGAGTGCGACCACCTCGGAGGCCTTGTGCTCGCGATAGATGAACGCGCGCTCCAGCGCGAGATCGACAAACCCCTCGATCAAATCGCCCTTCCAGATCGGGATCTGGCGCAGCACCAGCGGCACGCGAGAGGCCGGCTGGAGCATCTCGAGCGTCTCGCGGATGCGCTGGCTGGCACGGTCGATCTTGTTGAGGAACAGGAAACGCGGGATCTTCAGCTCCTCCAGCTCGCGCAGGATGATCTGAAGCTGCGGCAGCTTCTTCTCGTCGGCCTCGCAGACCACGATGGCGGCGTCGACCGCGGGCAGCGCGGCGCGCATGTCGTGGGCAAATTCGACGGAACCGGGACAATCGAGGAAGGTGTAGCTGTCGCCCATGAAACTCGTGGTGGCGGCAGTGAGGCCGACGGTCATCTTGTGATGACGGGCCTCCGGCGTGGCATCGCCGACGGAAGTTCCGGCGTCCACGCTGCCAGCGCGCGGGATTGAGCCCGTTCGCGCCAATATTGCTTCGAGAAGTGTGGTTTTACCGCTTTGGAAAGGGCCCACCAGCGCAATGCACCGTGGACCTCGGGGACTTCTGACGTCTTGTCCCATTCGCCGCCTCCTTGGTGTGGAGCTCGGCCCATGATTGGGTCGGCAAACGCAGATGCTCTGCCCGTCCCCGAGATTTGGCAAGCGTCAAACGTCGCTGCGGTGCGTCGTCAGTTAGACCAAGGCTTTACGTCAGGTATTCCACCTCTCCCCCGCGGGGAGAGGTGGAGAGGCTCGTTCGCGATGACCGAACGTCTCAACGGCCCGGACGGAGTTCCAGGCTTTCGAGGCCGGCGGCGACGTTGAGGCCGACCTGGCCCTGCACGCTGAGCGGCTGGAGCGCGATCGAATTGTTGGAGCCGCCGACCAGCACGTTGCCGCCAAGGCCGACGCCGACCGAAGCGCTGCCCTGCGCGCCCGCGTAAGCGCCGGAGAGGTCGCCGGGGCCAAGCCGGTCGACCGGCGCGAACACGCCCCAGGCCAGCGTGGTTTCCTGGGTGATGCCGATGTCGAGGCCCACTTTGCGGATCGTCGCGACATAGCGGTCCTCAGGCAGGCCCTCGGCGCGCAGCACGCAGCCGAGATTGGTCACCGATCCCACGATGAAGCCAACGCTGGCGCCGCCACGGCATTCGAGCACGCCGACGCGGACCATCCGCGGCTGCTGCGCATCGCTGCTTGCGACAGAGGCAACGAGGCCGGCGGCGATGAGCCCGGCGAAGATGAACGAACGACGCATGAATGTCTCCGGCGATGAATGGGAAGCGAGCAGGGAGGGCGCGGCGCAAGCGACGCGCGATGGTCTATGCCACAAGAGTGTTGTGGGTGCCAGATCGGACACATCTAAATCGAACGCTCGGAGAGATGCCCCTCACCCCACCCTCTCAGGGCGAGCTATGCTCATCCCGCCCCCGTAAGAACGGGGCGAGGGAGCGAGGGAGCGCTGCGTCCCTTACGGCAAGATAGTTCGAACGTATGATCGGCGCGACTTAACCTCTCCCCGCCCTTCTGCGGGGAGAGGTTAAGTCGCGCAGCGATCCGGGTGAGGGGCAAGGCACAACGCCGACCAGAACAAAAGTCCATCCGACTCCGCTCACTGAACTACAAAACAAAAAGGCCCGCACGAAGCGGGCCTTTCCAATTTGCACTGTCGCGAGAAGCTTACCGCAGATTGCCGCAGAAACGCTGGATGCGCTTGCAGGCGTCTTCGAGGTCGGAGGTCTTGGTCGCGTAGGAGATGCGGAACGCCGGGCCGAGGCCGAAGGCCGAGCCCTGCACCACGGCGACGCCTTCGGTTTCGAGCAGCTCGGTCACGAAGGTCTCGTCATTGTCGATCACCTTGCCCGACGGCGCGGTCTTGCCGATCGTGCCGGCGCAGGACGGATAGACGTAGAACGCGCCCTCGGGGCGCGGGCACTCGATGCCCTTGGCCTGGTTGAGCATGGAGACGACGAGGTCGCGGCGCTCCTTGAAGACCTTATTGTTGGCGGGGATGAAGTCCTGCGGACCGTTCAGCGCTTCCACCGCCGCCCACTGCGCGATCGACGACGGGTTCGAGGTCGACTGCGACTGGATCGTCGACATCGCCTTGATGAGCTGCGCAGGACCACCGGCGTAGCCGATGCGCCAGCCGGTCATGCAATAGGCCTTCGACACGCCGTTCACGGTCAGCGTGCGGTCGTAGAGTTTCGGCTCGACCTGCGCGACGGTGGTGAACTGGAAGTCGTCATAGACGAGGTGCTCGTACATGTCGTCGGTCATGACCCACACATGCGGATGCTTGACCAGCACGTCGGTGAGCGCCTTCAGCTCGGACCTCGTGTAGGCCGCGCCGGTCGGGTTCGAGGGCGAGCACAGGATGACCCATTTGGTCTTCGGCGTGATCGCGCGCTCGAGCGCTTCGGCCTGCAGCTTGAAGCCGGTCGCGGCGGTGCAGACCACCGGCACCGGCTCGCCGCCGGCAAGCGCCACCATCTCGGGATAGCTGACCCAGTACGGCGCGGGGATGATCACCTCGTCGCCCGGATTGATGGTCGCCATCAGCGCATTGTAGAGCACCTGCTTGCCGCCGGTGCCGACGATGATCTGGTTCGGCTTGTAGACGACGCCGTTCTCGCGCTGAAACTTGCCGATGATGGCTTCCTTCAGCTCGGGGATGCCGTCGACGGCGGTGTACTTGGTCTTGCCGGCTTCGATGGCGCGGATCGCGGCCAGCTTGATGTTGGCGGGCGTGTCGAAGTCGGGCTCGCCGGCACCGAGGCCGATGACGTTGCGGCCCGCCGCTTTCAGCGCGCGTGCTTTATCCGTGACCGCGATGGTCGCGGACGGCTTCACACGGTCGAGCGCAGCGGCAAGGAAGGACATCGTCATCTCCTGACAAGCGTCGTGAACCCTTTGGCCTCACGACTCCAATTGTGGGAATACAGACACCCTAAAACGTGTGCCGCTGCACCGCAAGAAACTTCGTCCCGATCTCGCAAAAGTTTACGGATCTGGAGCGGTTCAAGGCGCGTTTTCCCGCAATTTTCCGCAACTTTGCCGCGCAAACCCCTCATATCCGGCAAGGCTTGTCCTCGGAGCAATTTTAAGCCGCTCGCGCGCCAAGAACCGACCACGAGACTGACGGCAGGCTGACGTTTGCGAGGAGGTCGCGGGCCCTTTGCAAGCCCTTTGCAAGCCGAGCCCTTTGCAAGCCATGGGCTGATCGTCAGCGCCCGCCGCGTTGACGGCCGTTCAACCGTCTCACAGCAATGCACGGCACAATGCGTCCGCGCGTTGACGCAAGCGTGAACTGAGTTGCATGGTCGCACGGAAATGATCTTCCGCGGCATTGCAGTGCGGTAGTGTTTTCGAGTTTTTCTATTGGTCAGCCCTTGCGGCGGATTCGCATCGGCATCATTGTTTAACCGCGGCGCGTGAGCAGGATGCGTTGCGCTTCCCCGTCCCAGGTTTAGAACTCCCAGAATGTACAAGCTCTATTCGATGCAACGCTCGGGCAATAGCTACAAGGTCCGCCTTGCGCTGGCGCTGTTGAACTTGCCCTACGAAGCGATCGAGGTGGACATTCTGCGCGGCGAAAGCCGCACGCCGGACTTCCTGTCCAAGAACCCGTCGGGCCAGGTGCCGCTGCTCGAGGTCGGTGACGACCGCTTCCTCGCCGAGTCCAACGCCATCCTCTGGTATGTCGCCGTCGGCACGCCGCTCGCGCCGGAGAACCGGATCGATCGTGCCGAGGCGCTGCAATGGATGTTCTTCGAGCAGCACGCGCTCGAGCCGAACCTCGGCGCGGCCTATTTCTGGCTGTCGCTGGTGAAGGGCGGCCGCGACCTGCAGACCCACGCGCTGGAGGACTGGATGGAGCGCGGCTATGGCGCGCTGCAGGTGATGGAGAATCACCTCAAGACCAATTCCTATTTCGCCGCCCGCCAGCTCACCGTCGCCGACATCGCGCTGTACGGTTACACCCACCTCGCCGACCGCTGCGACTTCGACCTGGAGCCCTTCCCGGCAATCCGGGACTGGCTGAAGCGCGTCGAGGCTGCGCCCGGCTTCGTGTCGATGGACTGGCGCCCGGCCGACATCGACGACCCCGCCAGCATCGCGGCAGGCGCCTGAAAACGGGCCGGCGTTAAGAAATACCGGGTACAACGTTAACCTTTGCCCCAATCCGGCCATTTTCGGCGCGATGGCCGCCCCAATATTGCCGGTTGAAATGGAGAAATTATTCGGCGTCGCGGGTGATTCGCTCGCACGTTGAAGGATTTAGACCATGATTCGGGCGTCCGGCACGGCAGGCTTCAAGGGCCAAACCGATACCGTTTCGTCTTCCCGGCTGACCAATGCGGTCGCGGCCTCGCTCGCCGTCGCCGCCATCTCGCTGTGCCTGATCGTCACCCTGACAGTGCTGTCGACCAAGGCAACCATGGCGATGGGCCTGCCGGTCTGATCCCCGTTTCATCCTGTAGAGCCTTCAAGGTGCCGCGCGGCCCCGCGCCGACCGGCATTGCGACAGGACGTCGATGAAATCGCCAGTGGTCATCGTTGCACTGACCCTCACTGCGGCCATCCTGGTCGCGGCCTCGCTGCTGATCTTCACCGGCATGCGCAAGAGCTCGGGCACGTCGACGCAGAATGCGCCGGCGCTGCAGCAGCGTCTCAGGCCCGTGCATTTGGTCTAAAATCATCCGAAATCTTTGCGCGCCGTCGCAAGCGTCCCTTAAGCGCACTGCACGAAATCGGATTGCACGCGCGCGGCAGTAGGTCAGTCTAACCGCCTTGCTCGTTCAGGGAGGAACGAGATGCGGTTCGGATGGCGTGCGATCTCCGGTCCGGCGCTGACGGTAGCGATCACGCTGCTGGCGATCCTGCTCGATCGCTCCGTTCACATTCCCTCGCCTGCGCCCCTGTTCGTCTGCGTCGTCGCGCTCGCCGGCGCGCTGTCGGGCTTCGCCTCGGCCATGGCCAGTGCGGCCCTCGCGGTTGCCGGCGCGGCGCTGTTCTTCGCCGGCCATCGCGGCGCGCCCTTCCATGCCAGCGCGGATCTGGTCGGCCTGCTTGCCGTGACGGCCTTCGGGACCGCAGGCATCACCGGCCTGATGCGCGAGCGGTTGCTCGCTGCGTTTGCCGCCGAGCGCAAGAACCACGCCATTGCCGCGCGGTTGTCGGCCGCGCTCGACCAGGTCGATATCGGCATCGTGCTGCTCGACGCCGAGACGCGCGCCGAATTCATCAACCGCGCTTTCCGCGACTACTTTGCGCTGCCGGACGAAATCGCCGACGGCAAGCCGCCCTTCGTCGCGCTGATGTATCACGGCCGCGACACCGGCGCGTTCGAGCTGCCTGAGGACGAGCTCGCCACCTTCATCGCCCAGCGCATGGAGGCCGTGCGGATCGGCGATGCCACGCCGATCAACATCGCCTTGCGCAACGGCGAGGTGTTGCGCTTCGTCTGCACCGTGCTGCCCGACGGCGGACGCATGCTGAGCTACACGCCGGTGACCGACCTCGTGCGCCACACCGACGCCCCGGCCAGCGCCGACTACTACCGCTCGCTGCGCGATCCCACGGGGCGCAGGCTGATCCGGTATCTCCGCGTCGCGGAGTGATGCGACTGCGCGATTGATCGCAACTCCCATCATCCCGTATGAAGGACACTTCATCGAACGCGGGATTTCCAGATGTCGCTCACCATTCGCTCCGTCACGAGGCAGGACTACGATCAATGGTTGCCGCTGTGGGACGGCTACAACGCCTTCTACGGCCGCTCGGGTCCGACCGCGCTCGCGCCCGAGATTACCAAGGTGACGTGGCAGCGCTTCTTCGATGCTTATGAGCCGGTGCACGGGCTGGTCGCCGAGAGCGACGGCAAGCTGCTCGGCATGACGAACTATCTGTTCCATCGCAGCACCACCGCGATCGAGCCGTCCTGCTATCTGCAGGACCTGTTCACGCTCGAAGCCTCGCGCGGCAAGGGCGTCGCATCAGCATTGATTTATGGCGTGTACGAGCGAGCCAAGCTTGCGGGATCGCCGCGGGTCTACTGGCAAACCCACGAGACCAACGTCACCGCGCAGAGCCTCTACGACAAGGTCGCGGAGCGCTCCGGCTTCATCGTCTATCGCAAGATTTTCTGATCCTGAGGTATTAGGCCTGTGGATAACTCGACTTGTCACCGGCGCGTAACACACCGGGATTAAGCTGCAGTTGCGTCTGATCAGGCCCCCCGTCACCGATCAAGCGCCCCAAGCGGTCCCCGTCAGTCGCCGCGTCTGACAGGGGCCGCATTTTTTTGGCCGCATGGCAGCAGCGCAGGCGGGCTTCTTGCCGGTCGAGCATGCCGCGGCCACAATGCACCGCTGCTCATCTCTGACAGGGATCTCCCATGGAAATTCGCAATCTTGGCGCCTCCGGCCTTCGCGTGTCTGCGGTCGGGCTTGGCTGCAACAATTTCGGCCAACGCACGGATTTGGAGACCTCGCGCAAGGTGATCCATCGCGCGCTCGATCTCGGCATCACGCTGTTCGACACCGCCGACATCTATTCGAACATGGGCGGCTCGGAAAACGTGCTCGGCGCCGTGCTGGGCGATCGCCGCAAGGACATCGTGCTGGCGACGAAATATTCCAAGCCGATGGCGGAGGACGGCACCAAGCAGGGCGCCTCGCGCCGCTACATCATGGAGGCCGTGGAAGCGAGCCTGAAGCGGCTCAAGACCGACTACATCGATCTCTACCAGCAGCACGATTACGATCCGCTGACGCCGATCGAGGAGAGCCTGCGCGCGCTCGATGATCTCGTCCGCCAGGGTAAGGTCCGCTACATCGGCAATTCGAACTTCCCAGCCTGGCGGATCGCCGAGGCCGAGTACGTCGCGCGCGCGATGAATGTCAGCCGCTTCGTCTCCTGCCAGGACGAATATTCGCTCGTCGTGCGTGACATCGAGAAGGACCTGCTGCCAGCGGCGCAGGAATACAAGCTCGGCCTGCTGCCGTTCTTCCCGCTCGCAAGCGGACTCCTGACCGGCAAGTACAAGAAGGGCGAGGCCGCGCCCGGCGACACCCGCTTCGGCAAGGTGGAACGGCTGCGCGACCGCTACGTCACGCCGCGCAACGAAGACATCGTCGAGAAGTTGCAGGCCTTCGCCAAGGCGCGTGGGCATTCGATGCTGGAGCTCGCCTTCTCCTGGCTCGCGGCGCGCCCGCAAGTATCGAGCGTGATCGCGGGCGCCACCCGCGTCGAGCAGATCGAGGAGAACGTCAAGGCAATCGCCTGGAAGCTCAGCGCCGAGGAGATGGCCGAGATCGACAAGATCACGCTGGGCTGATCTTGCGGCGCTGATCCCTGCGACGCGGCGCTATTTCGCGCCGCGTCCGACCGTCTGCATCACCTCAAAGCCCTCGAACTGGGGATGGCCGAGATAGAGCGGCTTGTTGTCGCCGGCCTTGTGATGGGCCGCGCGGAACGCCTCCGACTTGGTCCAGGCCTCGAACGCGGCATGGTTCGCCCACACCGTGTGCGAGGCATAAAGCGTATGGTCCTCAAGCTCGGGGCCACGCAGCAGATGGAATTCGACGAAGCCCGGCACCTTGTCCAGATGCGTGTCGCGCGTCAGCCAAACCTGCTCGAAGGCGGACTCGGAGCCCTTGGCGACGCGGAAGCGGTTCATGGCGATGTACATGGGTGATCTCTCCTGATGCTCGCCTCATCATGTCGTCATTCCGGGACGCGCCGCAAGGCGCGGGCCCGGAATCCCATTTTGCGGCAGGGCTGGTGGCTAAATGGATTTCGGGCTCGCGCTACGCGCGCCCCGGAATGACGGCGTTTGTGGGTTAGGCAACCAGCCCCTTCATCGGTCTCGCCCCCGCGCTGTCCGGAAACACTGTCTCCGCCAGCACGCGATCCGACAGACCGAACTGTCCCTGCAGCACGCCCTTGATCACCGAGCGCAGATCCGTGGTCGGCTTGAGGTCGCGGCCTTCGTAGAGGTTGGCGAGCTTGAGGCCGGGCCAGTCGGAGATGACGCGGCCGCCCTTCACGGCGCCGCCGGCGAGTAGCGCAATGGTGCCGGTGCCGTGGTCGGTGCCGTCGGTGCCGTTGATGCGCGCGGTGCGGCCGAATTCGGTGGCGACGACGACGACGGTGTCGCGCCAGCGATCCCCCAGGCCACTTTCGAATTCGGCGAGCGCGCCGTCGAGGCCGCCGAGCAGGAAGGCGAGACGGCCGACCGGGCCGCCTTCATTGGCATGCGTATCCCAGCCGTCGAAGGCGAGCGCGGCGATGCGCGGACCGTCATCGGCCGCCATCAGCTTTGCCGCGCCGCGCGCGACCTGCCGCATCTGCGCAACCTGATTGCCGGGTTTCGGCTTCATGTCGTCCCCACTCGCGGCCTTCTCGAGCTGAAGGCCTTGCGACAGCGCCGAGGCCAGCGCGGGATCGCGGTGGCGGTAGAGATCGACGAGCCGCATCGCGGTGTCGTCATCGGCCTGCGGCAGCGCGACCGGCGCCCAGCCGACGGTCGGCGCATTGCCGCGCAGCACCAGCGGCGTGGTCGGACCGACCGCAAGGGCGCTCGACACCCGCTCGCCGCGCGGCAGCGCTTCGAGCGCGCGGTTGAGCCAGCCGGACTGCACGCGGCCCGGGCCGGCATAGCCGCTCTCGAGCACGTCCTGGCCGTCGAAATGCGAGCGATCGCGATAGGGAGTCGCCACGGCGTGAATCACCGCGGCATGCATGTCGCGATACATGCGCGCGAATTCCGGCATCGCCGGATGCAGTGCGAAGAAACTATCGAGCATGATCGCGGGATGCGCGCCGTCCGACGTGAGCGCGATCGAGCCGTGCAGGCCGGCATAATCGGGGTCGCCGACCGGGGCCACGGTCGAGAGCCCGTCGAGTGCGCCGCGCAGGATCACCACGATCAATCTGGGATCGCGCCCGTCGGCCGCGCGCGCGAATTTCGGCAAGTACGCCCAGGCCGCAAATGAGGCGCCGCCGAGCAGCAAGCCGCGGCGCGAGGTGAGGAGGCGGTTCTCGACGCAGTCGATCATCTTCATCTCCTCTGCATTTCCGGCGACATCAGCAAGAGCGCCAGCGCCTGCTGGCGCGACTCCGCGCGCTCGATGGTCTTGCGCGTTTCGATCGACGCCGCATCCGCGGCGGCGAATTCGAGCAGGTCGAGCGGATCGATGTTGTTGCCAAGCCGCGCGCCCATCTGCGCAGCAATGTCGAGCCTGAGCTTCATGCCTTCGGGCGCGGCCCAGGCGGCGCTGGTATCCGGAAAACCGTTCGGCCCCGCCGGCGACCACAGCGGCTGGCCCAGCAGGTTCAGATTGTTCAGATAGCCGCCCGGATCCTCCGGCACGCGCGCGAGCAACCGGCCGCTTGCGACGACGAAGTCGTAGGGCGAGCGCATCTTGGTCAACGGCGCCTTCCAGGCTTCGTCGGAATCGACCAGCGCCGCGGCAAGCGCCTTGAGGTCACCGTCCGTTTTGACGAAGACATCGCGCAACCGCGCCACGAGCGCCGGCGGCGGATCGTCGGCGACGAAGTGGCGAACGAATTTGGTCGCGATGAAATTCGCCGTCGACGGATGACGCGCGATATCGGCGAGCGCGGCTTCGCCCTGCGCGAGCCCGGTCGGCTCGTAGGTCTTGCCGAGCAGCATTTGCGGGCCCGGCTGGTGCGCATTGGCGTTGAACACGAAGGAGCCGGGCGTGCCGAGCTGCCTCTGCCGTCCGGCGAAGGTCCAGCCGGTGATGATGCGCGCGAGCGAGGTGACGTCTTCCTGCGTGTAGCCGCCGCCGACACCAAGCGTATGCAGCTCCATGATCTCGCGCGCGAGATTTTCGTTCAACCCGCGCTTGCGGTTCTGCCCCGCGCGCGAATCCGGTCCGAGCGATTGCTGGTTGTCGAGGAAGAACAGCATCGCCGGATGCTGCTCGACCGCTTTCAGCATGTCGGCGAAATGCCCGAGCACGTGCGGGCGGATCGCCTCGCGCTCGAACGCGCCGGCCCAGATCCGCGCCAGCTCGCCTTTGCTGGCAGAGATGCAGAAATGGTTGGACCAGAACACGACGAGACGTTCGGTGAAGCCGCACTCGACCAGCGTCGCACGCTGCAGCCGCGCCAGCGCCTCGGCGCGGAAGGTTTTCTGGATGACATTGAGCGGCTGCGGCGCGGGCTTTGCGGGCTGCGGCGCGGTCATGTTCGGCTGCATGGTTTCGGGCTTCGCCGAATTGTCCGCCAGCTTATTATCCGTCGGCTTGTTGTCAGCTTGTTTGGCCTCGGCCATCTGGCCGGCGATCTCGGTCGCGACCGTGTTCAGCGAGAGATTGCGGCGCAGGGCGGGCTTCTGATCGGCCGGGACCTGCGCCGCTTCGGGCGGCGTGCCGGCTTTCGCTGCAGCTTCGCGCTCCGCCTTGACCTGGTCCTGATAGGCGAACACCGCCTGGCCGAGTTGCGGTGTCGATTGCAGGCCCGGCGCCTCCAGCAGCACGCCGTTGGGGCGCGCCAGTTCCGCCTTCACGAAGCCGCGCGGATCAGACGCTGCGTTGATGAGATCGCCGGAGGCTCCGCCGCGGGCCCCGAAGCCGAAGCGGTTGAGCGCAACGAGGGCGGCTTGCGAATCGCGGGCCATCGATTTGTCCTTCGCGCCTTGCCAACCGCTTTCCGAGTCCCAGCGCGACGCCTAATATACCGCAGCGACAGATGAACCCGACATGAAAATGACGGCGCAGCTTTTGGGCAAATCATGACAATTCCGCAAGATTTCCCCCTGCCGGAACCGCGCCGCCTCGCCTGCTCCCGCTGCGGCACCGAGTTCGGCTGCGATCTCTCGGGCAAGTGCTGGTGCGCGGAGGAGACGGCAAAGCTGCCGATGCCGGTCAAGGGCGAGGATTGTCTGTGCCGGGAGTGTCTGCGGAAGGCAGCGGCGGAATCCGCGAAGTAGTCAGCGGCAACCATTACGCGTTTGGCATCTGACGAAGACCGGAATCGCGCAAGAACCGCGTAAGAGTAAAATCCGGGGATCTTCTTAGAGCTCCATTTACCTTCGCACGGCGGAACCCGTAAAATAGCACACCTCTTAACCAGACACGGCTAAGTTGCGTCCCCATCAATTCGAGTACGTCGCATGAGCCGCTTCATTCTGCTCACCTGCATGGCCTTCGTCTCCGCCTTCGTCGGCATCTCTTGGGCACTGCGCGGATTTCCCACCACTTCCTTTTCTTCGATCGCCGAACTGAGGCCGACGCTCACCACAACGTTCGGCGACGAAAGCTCCAAGGCCTATGACCGCAAGATGTGGGAAGCCGAGCACACCGCGATGAGCGACAAGAATCCGAAGCTCGACGCGCTACGCATGGACGCGTTGCAGGCCGGCACTGCCTACGCGATGTCGCCTTGCGATGACACGATGAAAGCCAATCTCATCGCGGCCACGTCGGCCTATGCGCGCGGCTACGCCAACATCTACGACTGCCCGAACCCAGCCATGGGAATGTTCTGCAGCGAGAAGAAGCGCGACCAGGCCAACGCCGCATATTCGACGCCGCTCGACGTGCGCGTCAAAGCCGCGCTCGCGGAGGCCTTCGAACAGAAGGGGGTGGTCAAGGAGGATTTCCCAGAGGACATCCGTCTTACGGTTCTGGCATTTGCAGGTCCGGGCCTGTGGTCCGATCCGTCACCGGTGTGCCTGCCGCGGCAACGCGCGACGGCGAGTCGCAAATGAACCGCATCTGGTTTATCGTCTGGGCAATCGTCATCTGGCAGATCGCAGCCTGGGCGTTCGCGCCCGAGCCAAAGGCCCGGTCAGCGGCCCCGATCGACGGTCCGGGATACGGCACCAACGAAAAATATTCGGTGGACGGGAGAGTGAGACAGCGTGAGAGCGCCATCATCACGCTGGAACGGCCTTATGGCGTCCGCTGCACGGGCGAGGGCAGAAAGCAGTTCATCAACGGCATCGATGAATACTACTATCAGCGCCAGAACCAGATGGAGCGCTATCCCGAAACGTTCGGCAAGCCCGGTGCCGACTACATCGCAAAACAATGGTCGACGAGTGAGGACAGGCGCATCGAGCGCCTGACTCAGGAGGCATATGCGCAAGGCTATTTCACGCTCGCTGACTTGAACAACGTCGCGCGCAAGCTGGTCGAAATCGTCGTGAGGAATGAGCGCGTCACGGCCAAAGCCTGCGGGTGACGAAAGTCGCGTGCAGTCTCACACTGGATACCCCGGCGATTTCCGCGCCATGCCGTCGAACGCATCGAGCAGCTTTTCGCGCCAGGCATAGACGAGATCATCGGCTTCAAGCAGTTTGAACGGGCTCACCACACGCGCCCATTGAAAGCCGCCGAACACGATGTAGTCGGCATAGTTCGGCGCGCTGCCGCCGATGAACAGCTGCTTCTTCAGAGTTTGCCGCAGCACCTCGAGCGACTTGCGGAACGCGATCACGCCGGTGTCGCGGCTGGCCATGATCTCTTCGAGGCGCTTGCCGCCGAAACGCGCCTCGCGCGACTGACGGAAATAGGCGGCGTCGACCTCGGCCAGGTTCTTCGGGATGTCGGCGATGATCAGCGGAAAGATGCCGCCGACGATGGCGATGTCGCCCCACGCATTGATCATGCGCGCCATGGCGCGCCCACCCTCGCCGCCGAACAGTGACGGGGCGTCAGGAAAATTGTCTTCGAGATAGTTCGCGATCGCCCAGGAATCGACCACGGGCTTGTCGTGATGCAGCAGCACAGGGACCTTCTCCGAGCCGTGCGGCGCGATCGCGCTTTTCTCGGTGAAGCGCCAGGGCAGCGTCTCCGCCGCCAGTCCCTTGTGCGCCAGCGCCATCCGCGTGCGCCAGCAATACGGGCTGAAGGGACGCTCTGCGTCGGTGCCGACGAGTTCGAACAGTTTCACTGACATGATCAATTCCCATTGCTGCTACTGCCGAACAGAGTAGCCTTCATGGCAGGGAGCGCAAGAAAGCCGTCCCGTCGCCGGTGTCGGGGTGTGACCCGACGGCCTCGCTGGCCTCCGCGCCGGACCGGCCGCACCTTGTTGAGCCGGCCCCGGATTGGACCTAAGCTCGGGGCATTTCAAACAACGGGAGGCATTGCAATGACGAGGACCATTCCCCGGCGCGATTTCCTTCTCGGCTCGGCTGCATTGGCCGGAGCAGCAGCCGCAAATGCCTTCACCTGTGTCGAGATCGCGAACGCAGCGCCGATCGCCGTCCCGACCGTCGACAAGCTCTCGATCCGTGTGTTGGTGGATTCGAGTTTCGATCTGTTCTTTCGCCCCAAGCAGATCAACGGCGTCTCGATCGCACCGGCTGCGCGCGGCGGTGATTTCCGCAAATCGCTGCACAATGAATGGGGCCTGTCGCTGTGGCTGGAATCCGAGGGCGGCGGCAACCAGCGCACGCTGATGCTGGACTACGGCTACACGCCGGAGGTCCTGCTCAACAACATGGCGCTGATCGGCGTCGATCCGGCCAAGCTCAATGCGCTGATCGTCAGCCACGGCCACTATGATCATTTCGGTGGCCTGAACGGCCTCCTCGACAAATTCCGCGACAAGCTGCCCGCCGACCTCAAGCTCTATGCGGGCGGGGAGGACAATTTCTGCCATCGCGTCAACCCGACGCCGACGCAGGGGCAATTCGCCGATTTCGGCACCCTCGACCGCCGGCAGCTCGCGGCGCAGAAGGTGGCGACCGTGCTGTGCGAAACGCCGACCGTGATCGCGGACCATGCCTTCACCACCGGCAAGATCAACCGCCGCAGCAGCGAGCGCGTGCTGCCGAACACCCTGGTCGAGTTCGGCATCAAGGACGGGCTGGGCTGCAATGTCGGCCACTATTTACCCGCGGAGATGGAGGGCAAGATCGTGCCGGACGAGCACATTCACGAGCACGCCACCTGCTTCAATGTGCGGGATCTCGGGCTCGTCGTGATCTCGTCCTGCGGCCATGTCGGCATCGTCAATTCGGTGAAGCAGGCGCAGGAGGTGTCGGGCATCCAGAAGGTGCACGCCATCGTCGGCGGCTTCCATCTCGGCCCGGCACCCAAGGACTACCTCACGCAGGTCGTGAGCGAGATCAAGGCGCTCAATCCCGACGTCGTGGTGCCCATGCATTGCAGCGGACTCAACTTCGCACAGGAAGCCAATGCCCAGATGGAAGGCAAGGTGGTGGTGACGACGACGGGCAGCCGCCTCACCTTCGGGCTGTGATGCGGGCTGCCGGCGCCTGGCTGTGCGTGATGCTGACGCTCGCCTGCGCGGGACCGGCGCAGGCGCGCTCGGCCGCGGAGACCATGGACATCCTGATGTGGAATCGGGAGCCGGTCGGCGGACCGTTTGAGCTGATCGACCACACCGGCAAGCCGCGCAGCGACCGCGACTTTCGCGGCCATCTGATGCTGGTCTATTTCGGCTTCACCTATTGCCCCGACGTCTGTCCGACCGACCTCATGGCGATCGGACAGGCGCTCGAGCAGCTCGGACCGGAGGCCGACGCCGTGCAGCCGGTCTTCATCACCCTCGATCCCGAACGCGACACGGCAGAGCATCTCGCCGAATACGTGCCGCTGTTTCATCCGCGGCTGCTCGGCCTGACCGGCAGCCTGGACGCGATCGCGGCAGCGGCAAAGACCTACAAGGTCTATTTTGCCAAAATCCCGATCGGCAAGGACGGCGGCGACTACACGGTCGACCATACGTCCTTCATCTATCTCATGGACCGCGACGGGAAATATCTCGGCTTCTTTCCGCCGGGCACTTCCGCCGAGCGCATGGTCGAGATCATCCGGTCACGCCTTGCAGCGCCTTCGCGCTAGCGCTCCGGCGGGCGCAAGTCGAAACTCACCGCCCGTTGGTCCGCAAAAACCGCTCGCCGCCTTCCGTCACCGCGATCACCAGGCCGAGGCCTGCGATCGTCTCGCGGGCGACGTAGCCGCGCTCGGCGGCGTCTTCCCAGATGGTGAGGCGCGGGCACGAGGTCTTCCAGGTCGAAATCACCTCGGCATAGGCGCGCGGCTCGCGCGCGATCCATTCGACGAAGTCCAGCACCAGCGGATCGGCGGTCTCGCTCATTGCAAACCTCCCTTATTGTAGGCCACCTTTGGCAAGGGCCGCCAGCACCGGCGTACGCAGCAGGAGCCAGCCGCCATGGGCGACATAGTAGCAGGCGATGGTGGTGATCAGCTTGTTCGACCACGCGATGAATTGCTGGTCGGTCATGGCTTCGAGGATGCGCCGCGCCAGCGTGGTGCCGAGCATCGAGGCTGCAATCGCGACGCCGGCGAGCACGGGATCGAGGCTCGCGGCCTGGTCGATGACGCCGCCGAAATAGATCAGCTTTGTAAAATGGCTGACGAGCTGGCACATCGCCTTGGTCGCCACCTTCTCGCGGCGGCCGAAATCGCCGCCAAGGAAGAAGGTGTCGAGCAGCGGGCCGGAGACGCCCGTCATCAGCATCAGGCCCATGCAGATCGTGCCGTAGACCGTGCCCTGCCAGAGACGGTCGGGATCCGGCTTGATATTTGACGGCGCCAGGCGCGCCATGAACGGGGTGACGCCGAGCAGCAGCAGCGCCGTCGGTTTGTCCGGCACGTAGCGGGTCAGCGACCAGGCCGCGAGCGCGATGGCAGCGCCGACCATATAGTTCGCCACCGGCCGCCAGCGGATATGGGCGCGCCACAGAAACGCGCGCCAGCCGTTCGAGGCCATCTGCGTGATCGCATGCAGCACCATCGCGGTCGGCAGCGGCATCAGGGCCAGCAGCACGCCGATCAGGATCAGCCCGCCCGCCATGCCGAACAGCCCCGACAGGAACGCGGTGGCGACCATCAGCAATCCAAGGGCAGCGATCATGATGGGCGTCACGAAGGGATCCTCCTGTGGTGGGCACGTAAGGGACGCAAGCTGCCTGCACGCCCTCTCCCCGCTTGCGGGGAGAGGGCGGGGTGAGGGGGAGCCTCCGCGGGGACGGTGATGGTGAGACTTGCGGAGAGTCCCCCTCACCCGGAATTTGCTGACGCAAATTCCGGCCTCTCCCCGCAAGCGGGGAGAGGCGAAGAGCACCCGCGCCAGCCCGAAACACAACTTGGAATGACTCTCATTCTTGTGCCCCGCTTGCCCCGCCTTCGCAAACTGAGTTATCTTGCCCTGGCATCAGCTTTCCTGAGGGTGGATCATTTGCGGCGGCTGCTGTTTCTCAACGGCATCAAGGCATTCGAGGCGGCGGCGCGGGCCGGCAGCTTTGCCGCGGCCGGGCTCGAGCTCAGCGTATCCGCGGCCGCCGTCAGCCGCATGGTGCATCTGCTGGAAGAGCGGCTCGGCGTCGCGCTGTTCGAGCGCAAGGCCAACAAGCTCGTGCTGACGCAGGCCGGCCGCGCCTATCAGAGCGGGCTGACGCCGATCTTCGATGCGCTCGCAAGCCTCACCGCGCAGGTGACGGCACCCTCCGGCGTGCGCGTGCTCACCATCGGCGTCGGCCACACCTTTGCGATGCGCTGGCTGATCCCGCGCCTGTCGGAGTTTCGCAGCGAGGAGCCCGACATCGAGGTGCGCTTCACCACCGGCGGCGCCCTCGTGCCGTTCGGCGAGGACTGGAACTGCGGCATCAAGCTCGGCACTGGCGACTGGCCGGGGCTGGTGGCGGAGCCACTGTTCGCCGGCGATCTCACACCGGTCTGCGTGCCCCGCCTGGCGAGCGGGCTGAAGCGTCCGGCCGATCTGAAGGGACCGAGCCTGATCCGCGTCGCGCATTCGCCCGAGGACTGGCCGATCTGGCTGAAGGCCGCAAACCTCGCCCGCATCAACGCGCGCGGGCCGGAGTTCCAGTTCTACGGCCAGGCGCTCCAGGCTGCCGCCGACGGGCTCGGCATCGCCATGGGCATCCGGCCCTATATCGACGACGACCTCGCTGCCGGCAGGCTGGTCGCGCCGTTCGACCTCTCGGTGCCCAAGGGCATGCGCTGGTACCTGCTCTATCGCAGTTTCCAGACCGAGCAGCGCGATTTCGCCGCGTTCCGCCGCTGGATCATGCGTGCGGCCGCCGAGCCCGCGGCCCGGCCGATGAAGCGGATCGGCCGTTCCGCCGCGCGGAACTGACGCTTGACAGTTCCCTTGGCCGGCAAAAAAGCCGGCCGCTTGTGAACGGCTTCACATCCCGAAATCCGCAAACGTGGTCCCTTGACCCTCCAACAAGGCGCTCGAGCAACACACTCGAACAAGACTCTCTGGGGACTACACACATGACGACCATCTACGACGGCTTTGACATCGAATCCTTCGAGGCCGGCAAAGGCCTCTGGCACGCCCGTATTCGCCGTGCCGATTTCAGCCCGGTTGCCATCGACGGCGTGCTGTTTCCGGCCATGGAAGTCGGTTTCGCCTGGCCCGACCGCGACGCGGCGATCCGCGATGCCAAGCATCACATCGATCGCTTCCGCCGGCGGGCCGACGACGAATAGGCGAGCCACTCATCATAGTGCGGCGTAGCAGAGGAACCGTTGATGTCGCATTTCGAGATCGAAGAGACCCAGCCGCTCGCCAGATCGTACGCACAGTCGGTGTTATCGAATTGCCCCGAATGCGGCGGCGATCTCACGGTGCTCCGTGTGATCGGCGGCCGCGCCGGGTGCGAGTACTGGACCATGCGCTGCACCGATTGCGGCGGCATCCATCTCGACATCCTCAACCCGCAAGTGACGACCGGGGATGACGAGGGGCCGCTGCCGGCGGCGTAAGGCTCACGGGACGCACCAAAACTGATCGCGCAAAAGATCGGGGTGGCGGCGTAACCGCCCCTGCTGCCAACCTGCTGTCAGCAGCCTGAGCACGGACGGGCATTCGCCCTTTTCCGAGCGGCGGACTCGTCCCATATTCGGGGCATGGCGAAGAAACCTGCTCCCCCAAAATCCCCCAAAACCAAGGCCCCGAATTCGAAGGCACATCGGCCCGATGTGCAGCCGATCGGGCCGGCGCTGGCCGAATTGCTCAATCCCGCGATCAATCGCGGCGATGCCGGG
This sequence comes from Bradyrhizobium sp. 18BD, assembly GCF_054185225.1. NCBI lineage: Bacteria > Pseudomonadati > Pseudomonadota > Alphaproteobacteria > Hyphomicrobiales > Nitrobacteraceae > Bradyrhizobium > Bradyrhizobium sp. 18BD. Next base: position 189,099 of record NZ_JAVAYL010000018.1, read on the forward strand.
CTGGGATCGGGCACGGGCCTGCAGCCGCCGCCGGACAATTCGCGGGACCGCCGCGCCGGTGGCGAGGCGGCCGCCCATCGCGCCCGCGCGTCGACGCCGAAGGAGTTTCCGCAGGACGCCACGAAGCCGATGCCGCTGCGGCCCAACGCGCAGCCGGCGGGGGCTCGCGCGTCCACCGAAGGTTTCGACGAGGCGCCGCAGGCCAATTACGGCACCGCGGCCACGATCCCGACGCTCGATCCGGAACTGGCCCGGCAACTCGGCCTTCCCACCGAGGAGGACGACGCCGAAGCGCTGGCGCGGCCGCCGCGCTCCAAGATGGAGGCGCTCGGCGTCAAGGCCACCGCGGACGCGCTGGAATCGCTGATCCGCGAGGGCCGGCCGGAGTTCCGCAAGGATGACGGCTCCACCAAAGTGTGGACCCCGCATCGACCGCCGCGGCCGGAAAAGTCCGAAGGCGGCGTGCGCTTCGAAATCAAATCGTCCTACGAGCCGCGCGGCGACCAGCCGACCGCGATCGCCGAGCTGGTCGAGGGCATCCAGCGCAACGACCGCTCCCAGGTGCTGCTCGGCGTCACCGGCTCCGGCAAAACCTACACCATGGCCAAGGTGATCGAGGCGACGCAGCGCCCCGCCATCATCCTGGCGCCGAACAAGACGCTCGCCGCCCAGCTCTATGGCGAGTTCAAGAACTTCTTCCCCGACAATGCGGTCGAGTACTTCGTCTCGTATTACGACTACTATCAGCCGGAAGCCTACGTCCCGCGCACCGACACCTATATCGAGAAGGACTCCTCCATCAACGAGCAGATCGACCGCATGCGCCATTCGGCGACGCGCGCGCTGCTCGAACGCGACGACGTCATCATCGTCGCGTCGGTGTCCTGCATCTACGGTATCGGCTCGGTCGAGACCTATACCGCGATGACCTTCGCGCTGAAGAAGGGCGAGCGCATCGACCAGCGCCAGCTCATCGCCGACCTCGTCGCGCTCCAGTACAAGCGCACCCAGGCCGATTTTACCCGCGGCACCTTCCGCGTGCGCGGCGACGTCATCGACATCTTCCCGGCGCACTATGAAGACCGCGCCTGGCGCGTGAATCTGTTCGGCGACACCATCGAGAATATCGAGGAGTTCGATCCGCTCACCGGCCACAAGCAGGACGAGCTCGAATTCATCAAGATGTACGCCAACTCGCACTATGTGACGCCGCGCCCGACGCTGGTGCAGGCGATCAAATCGATCAAGTCCGAGCTGAAGATGCGGCTCGACCAGTTGAACAACCAGGGCCGCCTGCTGGAAGCACAGCGGCTGGAGCAGCGCACCACCTTCGATCTCGAGATGATGGAAGCGACGGGAAGCTGCGCCGGCATCGAGAACTACTCGCGCTATCTCACCGGGCGCCTGCCCGGCGAGCCGCCGCCGACGCTGTTCGAATACGTGCCCGACAACGCGCTGGTGTTCGCCGACGAAAGCCACGTCACGGTGCCGCAGATCGGCGGCATGTTCCGCGGCGACTTCCGCCGCAAGGCGACGCTGGCCGAATACGGCTTCCGCCTGCCCTCGTGCATGGACAACCGCCCGCTCCGCTTCGAGGAATGGGACATGATGCGGCCGCAGACGGTTGCGGTGTCGGCGACACCCGGCGGCTGGGAGCTGAACGAGAGCGGCGGCGTGTTCGTCGAGCAGGTCATTCGCCCGACGGGACTGATTGATCCTCCGGTCGACATCCGCCCCGCCCGCACCCAGGTCGACGATCTCGTCGGCGAAGTCCGCGCCACCGCGCAGGCCGGCTATCGCTCGCTGATCACGGTACTCACAAAACGCATGGCGGAGGACCTCACCGAATATCTGCATGAGCAGGGCATTCGCGTCCGCTACATGCACAGCGACATCGACACCATCGAGCGCATCGAGATCATCCGCGATCTTCGTCTGGGCGCCTTCGATGCGCTGGTCGGCATCAACCTGCTCCGCGAAGGCCTCGACATCCCCGAATGCGCGCTGGTCGCGATTCTCGATGCCGACAAGGAAGGTTTCCTGCGCAGCGAGACCTCGCTGATCCAGACCATCGGCCGCGCCGCGCGCAACGTCGACGGCAAGGTGATCCTTTATGCCGACAGCATGACCGGCTCGATGGAGCGCGCCATCGCCGAGACCAACCGGCGTCGCGAAAAGCAGGTCGAGTACAATACCGCCAACGGCATCACGCCGGAGAGCGTGAAAAAACAGATCGGCGACATCCTCAACTCCGTCTACGAGCGCGACCACGTGCTGGTCGAGGTCGGCGGTCACGACATGACCGACGACGTCATCTCGATCGGCCACAATTTCGAAGCCGTGCTCGCCGATCTGGAGACACGGATGCGCGAGGCCGCCGCCGACCTGAACTTCGAGGAAGCCGCCCGCCTGCGCGACGAGGTCAAGCGCCTGCGCGCCACCGAGCTCGCCGTCGTCGACGACCCCACCGCGAAGCAGCGCGCCGTCGCCGGCAAGGCCGGAGCCTATGCCGGCGCGAAGAAGTACGGCGACGCCGCGAACCTGCCCGTCAGCGCGATGAAGAAAAAGACCGTGAGCTCCGCGCTGAAAGCCAGCGGCGGCGGCAGCGGCTCCAAGGTCCACAAGCCGCATCTCGACGAGATGCACGGCCCGGAGTCCCTGCCCTATCGCGAGAACCCGAGCCTGCCGTCCAAGCCGTTCGGCAGCACCAGCCGGATCATCCAGCCGACGGATTCGCGGCAGTCGGGCCCGGAGTTCGGGCCCGCGCCGAAGTCGACGGGCGGAGCGCCGGGACGACGGGGTGGGTGGAAGAAGAGGTAGGGGCGGCACATCCGCGCGTGACGTGGTGGCGGATTCTCAGATGCGCAATTGCGCATCATAGCTCGCCGCTTTGCGGCACCCCCGAATGACGCGCGGAGAAATCTCGGCGCTCGCCCCGCAATCGTCGCCAGCAGCGAGAGCGGCAGCACCGACGCCGTGAGCTGCAGCGAGGTCGCGGGCTTGACACGCCAGCAGCCAATCTTTTCGGAGAAGAACAGGCTCGCGTCGAAGGCCGAGCCGACCGCGACGACCAAGATGCTGTAGAAGATCGACGCCAGCGCGATGGTGAGCACGGGGCTGCTGCCGCGGTGATCTCCCAGCAACTTCACCATCAGTGACGCCGCGGCGAAGATCGGAAAACCTTGAAGGATCGTGGTGAGGGCAAAGCCTTCGAGCCAGTTGAGCGCACCGGCTTTCGACGCGGCGATAAAGGGCATGGCGCCCTCACCCCACGCTCGCTGTCACCACGGCCATCACCGACAGCAGCAGCACGATGGTCATGAGCTGGAGCGAAGCGACCGGCTGGGTGCGCCAGGTCGTGATCTTGTCGGCGAGCGAGAGATGGGCCTCGAAGAATTTCGGTTCGTAGACGGTCTTGAAGAAGGCGGGGAAGCCCGGGCCCAAGGTCACCGCGAGCAGCGCGTGCATCAGGGAGGCGATGGCGACGAAGATGGCGACGCCGGGGTCGCCGACGAGGTCGTGGTTGCCGACGAGCTTGAGCAGGAAGGCGGCGGCCGCGAAGGTCGGGAAGCTCTGCAGGATCGCGGTCAGCGCAAGGCCTTCGAGCACATTGTGCAGGCGGGACTTTCTCGCGGCGGCGATGGCGGCCATGACATGTCTCCAGATGACATGGACATGACGTTAGCCGGGGCGACAGAGGCGCGATGTGAGGAGGGTCACGCGGTAACTGGTCAGCTCGCCCCGCTTGCGGGGAGAGGTCGGATTGCATCGAAGATGCAATCCGGGTGAGGGGGACTCTCCGCGAGTGTAACTGTCACCGTCCCCGGGGAGACTCCCCCTCACCCCAACCCTCTCCCCGCAAGCGGGGCGAGGGAGCAGGCCCCGATGGCACGGGAAGCTAAAGCTTCCCCTGCCCATTCACCTGGCCCTGCTGTTGCTGCTGCTTCTCCTGCTCCTTGGCGTGATGACGGCCGTAGAGGCAGCCGGCGGCAGCGCCCAACACGCCGTGATGACCGGCATAGTGGCCGGCGACGCCACCGACGACGGCGCCCTTGATGCAGCCCTTGGCGTTGGCGGCGGAGCCGGCGCCGAGCATGAGAAGCGCGGCGGTGACGGCAAGAAGCTTGGATTTCATGGGTCGATGTCTCCGGATGCGATATCCGATGCAATGTCCTGGCATCAACGAACGCCGACAGGTCCGGGTTCCCTTGCGCGCAGCACGGCAAGACGCGTCTGGCAATATGCGTGCGGCGTCATCGCGAGACGCGAAATGCCGCACGAATTCGTGCACACGAATATGCGCGCAACCCGCAATTGCACCCCCATGAACCAGGCGTTGTGCTCGCGCGTCTCAAGCTGCAATGAGCCCTGTGTTTTTGCGGATTGATGAACCGTCAAGCCGCACGATAGCGTTTGCAATCCACGGCCTATGAGGGCGGGAGCAGCATGACGGTTGAATCGCTGAACAGGCAGCGCGTGCTGCATCTGCTCGACAGCTTTGCGCGCGGCGATCTCGAGACCGCGCTGTCGTGCTGCACCGACGACGTCGACTTCCTCACCCACGCGCCGATCGACGTGCTGCCGCATATGGTGCCGCGCCACGGCAAGGCCGAATTGCGCGGGCTCTGGCAGACGATCTGGTCGCGCTATTCGGAGATCCGCTACAAGGCGCCGCACATCCTCGCCGACGGCGACGAGGTCGCGACCTACATGCACACTTATTTCAAGAAGCGCAGCAACGAGCGCCTCGTGCAGTTCGACATGGCGGTGTTCTACACCTTCCGCGGCGGACTGGTGGCGCAGATTCGCGAAATCATCGATTCCTACGATCTGGTGCAGCAGGTGCTGGAGCGCGAGATCGGGCCGTTGATCACGGGTGCAAGGGTGGATGGGGTTTAGCGTCGCATTTTGAACCTCCCTCCCGGCCGGCCAGACCCATCCCCCAGAGCGTTGTGCACGCCGGCTGGGGGTTGCTGATGAAGGTCGTGTTGCTTGCATTGTTGGGGCTGTTTTTGGGTGCGCTCGGCGGAGCGGCGCTCGGCGTCGGGGCCGGGCTCGCCTTTGTCGAGATCGCGCACACCACGAGCTTCGAGGGCTATAGCGGCATGCTGGTGTTCTTCACCTTCATGCCGCTGGGGGCTGTGATCGGCGGGATCGGCGGCGCAGTGACGTTCGGCCTGCTGGCGCTGCGGGACGACGCGATTGCAATCGAGCGGGAACCCGCAGGCAATAGAGACCGGTAGGATTACGGGGTTCTATTGTAAATCTCACAAAGAGCCATCAATTGTGCATTGCAAAAACGTGAATTGCGTTTTGGCCGAAACATCCTATTTTATTTGTATACGAATGAGTTGAGCGGCCCCGGGGCACATTGCAGTGCATGGGGTTGTTTTCCGTTTTCTCCGTAAAGCCAGCGTCAGGACTGCCCAAAATGACAGAGCACAGCCTCTGGCGTTTCTCGCGCGCATTGCACCGCGCGATCAACGACCGGCATTTCGAGGACATCGAGACCCTGATCGACGAGGACGTCGAGTGGGCGCTCTACGGCCCGATCGACATGTTTCCGTTCCTCGGCGCGCGCCAGGGCAAAGACGCCGTGCTCGACGTCATCCATCAGCTCGCCGACAATTTTCAGGTCCGCCGCTTCGACCGCGAGAGCATCATGCTGGGCGTGGATTCCGCCGCCTCGATGCTGCGCTATTCGCTGACAGCGCTGGATTCCAACAAGCCGATCTCGCTGCGGGTGGCACAGTTCGCCCAGTTCAGGGCCGGCAAGCTGATCAGCATGCGCGTGCTGATCGACACCTTTGATCTGGTCGAGCAGGCACTCGGCCGCGCCATTCATCTACCGAAGATGACCAGCGTCGGCTGAGGGGGACGCCAACGGGTCCCGCTTTCGGGACCGGTGACAAGGCTGCCGCGACGTCCTGGCCTCCAGCCCCGCCGGATGCCGTCGCAGGCAAAGCCGTCATCGGGCGCGCGCCTTTCGCGCGGCCCGTTGGTTCACGTCCCAAAGAGCGTCTCAAGGCCAGCCTGCAAAGGCGAGCCGCCACAATTTCGCAACGATAGATCAGCATTCTGAAGGCGGAATGGCGCATGGTCATCACCGATGGCCGGTATATATTATCGGCCAGAATGCGCAGGGCTCGCGGGCAGGACGATGGAATTCTCGACAGGTTTTGGCTGGACCAGGCTGCCGGTGCTGGCGGCCGCGTTCATCTTGGGCTCGGTGCTGACGGTCTCGGCGCAGATCATTCCGCCCTTCTCTCCCGGCCCGGCCGCGCCCGACGAGGAGGCCGAGGCCGAGACAGCGGAGGCCCCTAACGTCAACGATCCCGACGTGATGAAGGGCATCGACGTCGACAAGCTCGACTGGAGCCAGCTCGCCATCGACGCCGGCACGCTCAACGACATCATCGCCGCCAAGAAGCGCGCTCAAGCCGCGGCCAAGAGCGGGCTGAACTGGTCGTCGAACGCTAACACCAATGGCTCCTCGGCCGTGACCGTGAAGCAATCGGTGTTCGAGTTCTGGGACACGCGGATCGGCGCCGATATGACGGTGGCGAACGAGCCGCGGACGATGTCCGAGCTGCTGGCGCAGAAGGCCGCCAATGGCGGCAACCTGCCGCAATCCTCCGGCAGCGCCTGGGCAGCCGCGACCGCGCCGGGCGCGGGCCAGATCTGGGACAAGACCGCGGTGGAAGCCCGCGTCGATCCCGGCTCCGAGCAGAGCAAGATCGGGGCCTCGCTGACCAAGTCGATGCCGCTGTCAGGCGACACGTCGCTGACGCTGCAGAACGGCTACAGTGTCAACCAGCAGGGCACCACCGCCGTCCCCGGCATCGGCGGGCACATCACGCGCAATTACGAGACCGACCAGACCGCCAAGGTGACAATCACCGACACCGGCACCAGCATCACCGCCGGCCAGACGCTGTCGACCACCGACGACAAATGGCTGCGCAAGGTCGGCGCCGAGCAGAAGCTGTTCGACAACGTCACCGTCTCCGGCTCGGTCGGCGAGACTTCGCAGGGCGCGATCAACAAGAGCGTGACGGCCGGCTTCAAGAAGAGCTGGTAGCCAACGCTCGCCTCCCTCCCCTCATCCCTCTTATGTCCCAAGTCAAGGGGGGAGGCATGAGGAAGGGTTGTCTCCCGGACGTCCGAAAGAAGTGTGAGTGGGATGATCGTGCAAGGGTGGAAGCAGAACCCTGAGACGTCGGTCAACAAGCTC